>CALLIG010000361.1 GCA_938009735.1 uncultured Flavobacteriaceae bacterium | reverse complement strand
ACGATAGGTCAAAAAAGCAAGTTCATTTTGATTTAAGCCATCTTCAAAATGTAGTTTTTTAAGAATAACCATTTGTTCTTTGGTTAAATCAAGTCCTGCATTTTGAAAAGTCTCCAACATATGGTAATCGAGCATTTTCATTGTACGACCGAGCCATGGACCAATTGAATTTTCAAAATCAATACTATTTTCCTTGATTTTCATTAAGCAAAACTACTTCAAATTAAAATGGTTGCACGTGCAACTATCGTTAAAGATATCTTAAAATTATATTAATATTTTAAGTATTTTCGGGCTCAAGTTAGTGGTAGTGGTGTACGTACACTTTATTTAGGAGTCAGTAATTCACCGCTGACAACCAAATCTATGATTTAGATCAATTATTTGAAAACTATGATCAACTTAATACAAAAAGCGAATGACAACTTAAATCGAATTGCAATTAAGTCGGATGAGATTTCATATACTTATAAGCAATTATTAAACGCATCAGAAAGTGTAGCAGTAGATTTATTAGGAGGAAAAGATGACTTGAATGAGCAGCGGGTTGCTTATTTAGTACAGCCAGGCTTCAATTATACAGCCATTCAATGGGGTATTTGGCGTGCAGGCGGAATAGCTATTCCGTTATGTGTAAAACATCCGTTTGCATCAATAAAATATGTTTTAGATGATACTTCAGCGGCTATGGTTATTTGCTCATCAGAATTTGAAGACTTACTATCTCCGTTGAAAGAAAGACCTGAAATACGGTTCATGTCTTCTGATGGTTTTTCATCCAAAGAAGGCAATCTTCCAGATATTAAAATGGAACGCCGCGCTTTGATATTATATACAAGTGGAACAACAGGAAATCCTAAAGGAGTTGTAACTACGCACCTCAATATAGAAACTCAAATAACAGCACTAACTACTTCTTGGGAATGGCATAAAGATGATCACATTTTAAACGTATTACCCTTGCATCACGTACACGGTATTATTAATGTGATGTCATGCGCACTTTGGTCGGGTGCGTGTTGTGAGTTTCTGACAAAGTTTAGTGCAAAAAAAATATTCAATATTTTCTGTCAGAATGAAGTGAATATATTTATGGCGGTACCGACCATATATTTTAAGCTAATTGCTTACTGGAAGGAGCTTCCAATAGATCAACAACAAACAATTTCCGCTTCTTTAAAAGATTTTAGACTAATGGTATCTGGGTCTGCAGCACTTCCTATTTCGGTATTAGAGGAATGGAAGGGAATTAGTGGACATACGCTGCTGGAACGCTATGGTATGACAGAAATGGGTATGGCTATTAGTAATTCATATCGTGAAACAAGGATGCCTGGTCATATCGGTAATCCTTTAAATAAAGTAGTGGTTCGCTTAGCGGATGAGCAAAATACAGAAGTTGCCTCCGGTAGCCAGGGTGAAATTCAGGTAAAAGGTCCAAATGTGTTTAAAGAATACTGGGGAAAGCCTGAAGCTACCGCTGAAACTTTTACGAAAGACGGTTGGTTCAAAACTGGAGATATTGCTATTTATGATAATGGATATTACCGAATATTAGGCCGTAATTCTGTTGATATAATAAAGTCTGGCGGTTACAAAATATCTGCTTTAGAAATTGAAGAAGTACTTCGAAAGCATGAGCAAATTAAAGATTGTGGAGTAGTTGGAATTCCGGATGATGAATGGGGTGAGATTATTGGAGCTAGCTTAATACTTAAGGAAGAGGATATTGACTTAGAAGAACTTAATGGTTGGTTGAAAGACAAATTACCAGGCTACAAAACACCGCGGAAATATATTTTTCAAGAAGACTTGCCAAGAAACGTCATGGGTAAAGTGACCAAAAAGGAAATAACGAAGCTTTTTCTAAATTAAAAATTAGTCTATGAGAATTTATGGAGTCGCTTTATTGGCATTTTGCTTTCTTACCGGAAAGTTAGTAGGTAACCTTTTAGGGGCTTCTATTGGAATTAACGGAGATGTTGGCGGCGTTGGTTTCGGAATGATTTTACTCATTTTCGCAAACGGATATCTAAGAAAAAAAGGATTACTGAAACCCTTAACTGAAAAAGGGATCCTATTTTGGAGCGCCATGTATATTCCTGTAGTCGTAGCCATGTCAGCGACTCAGAATGTAAAAGCTGCTATATCCGAAGGTCCAATTGCTATTATTGTGGGTGTTATCGTAACGATATCAGCCTTTCTTTTAGTTCCGGTGATTTCTAAAATCGGAAGAAAAAAACAAAACGATTAGCTATGGAGATTATTGAAAAGTTAGTCGATAAGAATGGATTGATCTTCGCCTTTTTAGTGGTGGGTTTTATAATGCTAGCTTCTTATTGGATTTCAAAAAAAGTACTTCGCAATAAAATTCCTGGTGTGGCTATTGCAATTATAGTAGGATTGATGTTAGCTTTTTTTGGAGAGAAAAAAGGTATCGCTGATGTTTCTCTTTTTAGTGGAATGGCCCTTTTAGGCGGTTCAATGCTGCGAGATTTTACGGTGGTTTCTACTGCTATGGGCGCAGATTTTAGTAAAATCAAACAAGCAGGATTGGCGGGTACAGTTGCACTTTTCGTAGGTGTTATTTTTTCATTTTTTATGGGAGTAGTTATAGCCGCAATTTTAGGATATACTGATGTAGTTAGCCTTACCACAATAGGAGCAGGGGCATGTACATATATTGTCGGTCCTGTAACGGGTTCCGCATTGGGTGCTAGTTCAGACGTCATTGCAATAAGTATTGCTACCGGGGTCGTAAAAGTCATTGTAACTACAATCGGTACACCTATGATTGCAAAACGCATAGGCTTAGATAATCCGCATTCTGCTGTGGTATTTGGAGGATTGTTAGGAACTACGAGTGGCGTCGCTGCAGGAT
The DNA here is from genome assembly GCA_938009735.1 of uncultured Flavobacteriaceae bacterium. Taxonomy (GTDB): domain Bacteria; phylum Bacteroidota; class Bacteroidia; order Flavobacteriales; family Flavobacteriaceae; genus Maribacter_C. The sequence continues at coordinate 13,122 of CALLIG010000361.1, read as the reverse complement.
TAGCTGCAACAGATCCGAAGTTAGTTCCATACGGTGCATTAACCGCAACTTTCTCAACCGGATTGGGTTGTTTACTTTGTCCTTCTATCTTTTACTTTATTCTTAATGCCTTCTGGGGATAGGTTTAATTTTGATTAAACAGTTTCAGGCTGCGGATGCTCATACCCTTCGCGATATACCCTTTGTAAAAGTTTTGTAGCTTCTGGGTCATCAACTACGGTTCGCGTTTTAGGATCGTAAACTAAGGCTCTTCCTAAATCCATTGACATATTAGCTAATATGCAACTAGCTGTTGAAATGTGTCCTTCTTCTATATCTGCAATCGGTCTAGTATTATTCTCTATAGCATTTAAGAAATCAAGCATATGACGACGTGTTGCAGGTGCTGCATTTAATTCATTGTCTTTTTCGATCAGATCTTCAGGGTATTGTTCCTTTTCGTAAACAACATCAAAATGAATCGATTCCGCATTCTTATCATGTGGTACAAAATCTGCTTTCATAGTGCTGCCTGATAAAGTTCCATTTTCGCCATATAATTTAAATGACCATGGGTATTCCGGATCTGCAGGAGTACCCCAGCTTCGATGCTGCCATACACAGTTTAAATCATCATGTTCGAAAATTGCGGTTTGTGTATCTGCAATGTTTGATTTGCTTTCTGTTTGAACATAAATGCCACCGGTGGCAGTTACTTTATTAGGCCAGCCCAATTGCAACATCCAACGAACGGTGTCATACATATGTACACACATATCCCCAGTTATGCCATTACCATATTCCATAAAAGCACGCCACCATCTTCTGTGGGGTATTCCATCATAAGGCCGAAGTGGTGCCGGACCTGTCCATTTATCATAATCTAAGAAATCAGGAACTTCCTGTAATGGTGGGTTGTCATTTGCGCGCATATGATAGTAACAGCACATTTCTACATGTTTTATTTTTCCTAGTAACCCAGCATCTACTATGGTTTTTTTTGCATCAATAAGGTGTGGTGTACTTTTACGTTGTGTTCCTACTTGTACGACTTTATTATACTTGCGGGCTGCGGCGAGCATCGATTCACCTTCTATAACATCAACACTAATCGGCTTTTGTACATACACGTGAGCACCAGCTTTGATTGCATCAATACATTGTAGTGCGTGCCAATGGTCAGGAGACCCTATTAAAACAATATCTAAATTACTTTCTTCTAAAAGCTTCTGGTAATCGTCATATTTTTTTGGCTTTTTGCCAGATTTTTGACGTTCAGAAACTTGGCTAGCAGTACTTTCCAAAAATATACTATCCACATCACAAACAGCAATTACATCTACATCAGCAACTTGTATCAATTTGAATAAATCACTAGTTCCGTACCAACCACAACCGATAAGTCCAACACGATATGGTTTATCACGATACATAGCTTCGAACCCGTAAGCACCGAAAGAACTCAATGCCAAGGCTGCTGTAGTACCTTTTATAAATCTTCTACGATCAATGTAAAATGTTTTGGTTTGCATAGTCAATGGGTTAAAAATTTATAATCCTATGTGAATGGACTTTAAAAATGAAGGTATAAGTTACTAATTTCTTTTAATGTTTAACTTTAACTGTGTACGAACACAATAATTTTAAAGATCATTTGATAATCTTCTTTTCTATCAATTAAAAAATCTTAAATTAGGGCAACTAAACAAACAAACGATGCAGATAAAGGAATCATCAGAACTATATGATGTAATAATTGTGGGATCAGGTGCAGGTGGCGGAATGGCTACAAAGCAATTGGCTGATGCAGGATTAAATGTTGCTGTTGTTGAAGCAGGACCGTTTTTCGATCCAGCAGATCCAATAACTCAAACGCAATTGAAATGGCCTTATGAATCACCAAGAAGGGGTGCTGGAACAGATAGAGCTTTTGGAGAATGGGATATGTCTTGGGGCGATTGGGAAGTTGATGGTGAACCATATACGCAAGAAGAAGGAACAAACTTTAGATGGTGGAGAGCAAGAATGCTTGGTGGCCGTACAAACCATTGGGGACGTATTTCACTACGTTTCGGACCAAAAGATTTTAAAGGAAAAACGCGTGATGGTCATGGTGATGATTGGCCTATCGGATATGATGATGTGAAACCTTATTATGATAAGCTAGATAAATTAGTTGGTGTTTTTGGCACGAATGAAGGCAGAGAGAACGATCCGGATGGATTTTTTCTTCCTCCTCCAAAACCAAGATTACATGAGTTGTTTTATATCGATGGAGCAAAGAAATCTAATATTCCTGTAATTCCTGGTCGACTTTCAATGTTGACTAAAAAAATTAATAAAGATCGTGGCGTTTGTTTTTATTGCGGTCAATGTTCACGTTCATGCTCAGTTTATGCAGATTTCTCAGCAGGAAGCTGTTTGATATTTCCAGCACAGAAAAGTGGAGGAAAAGTCAAGATTTTTGTCAACTCAATGGTGCGTGAAGTGACCACCAATGATGAAGGAAAAGCAACGGGAGTTTCATACATAAGTAAAGATGATCGTAAAGAATATAAGCTTCGAGGAAAAGTTGTTATATTGGCTGCATCTGCCTGTAGTTCAGCGCGTATACTTTTAAATTCTAAAAGTAAGTCACATCCAAACGGGTTAGGTAATAGTAGTGATTTAGTTGGAAAATATTTACATGATTCTACAGGAGCTAGCGCCGCAGGAGTCATTCCTGGTTTGATGAACAGAGATGTTTCATATAACGAAGATGGTACTGGTGGAATGCATGTTTATTCTCCATGGTGGGGAGATAATTCAAAATTGAATTTTCCTCGTGGTTATCATATTGAAGTCTGGGGAGGAATGGGTCAGCCTAATTATGGTTTCGGATGGGATCCTAATGGAATGAACAAGTACTTCGGATTAAAATCTGGTGGATATGGTGATAGTCTGCGTGATGACGTAAAGAAATATTACGGTTCTGTGATCGGTTTTGGTGGTCGTGGTGAAGGTATTGCTCGCAAAGACAATTATTGTGAAATCGACCCAACTACGGTTGATCAATTTGGTATTCCTGTATTAAAGTTTAATTATAAATGGTCTGATTTTGAGATAAATCAGGCGAAACATATGCAAGATACCTTTGAAGAATTGATTCATAATATGGGCGGAATTCCATTAAATGAAAAACCTGGTAAGGATAAAGATTATGGCCTTCATGCACCTGGTGAAATAATTCATGAAGTAGGTACAACGCGAATGGGCGATGACCCAACAACGTCAGTTACCAATAAGTTTAATCAATTACATGACGTGGATAATGTATTTATAGTTGATGCGGGAGTTTTTGTTTCGCAAGCGGATAAAAATTGTACTTGGACCATTATGGCACTTTCATGGAGAGCCTCCGATTATATTATTGAACAACTTAAGGCACAAAATATTTAGAATATGGATAGAAGAAAGAGTTTACAGACTTTAATTCTTGGAGGAGCTGCAGCCACAACTGGTGTAGTATTCAATTCTTGCAAGACAGAAACTATTGACGAAGCCGTTGCTGAAAGTAGTGCTAAGTATTTTGGTCGTACTCCCAAAGAATTGGAGCGACTTGAAAAATTGAATACAGAACAATTATTTAATGAGCATGAGATGGAGACCATTGGCGCATTAAGTGTGGTCATTCTTCCACCAAAAGAACCACATGGAGGTCCTATAGAAGCAGAAGTTCCTGCGCTTGTTGAATTTATGGGAAAAGATATTCCGACCATGGCACCAACCTTATTAGGTGGATTAATGTGGTTAGATCATAAGAGTAACACAGAATTCGGAACGGAATTTAAATCAGCGACTTTAGAGCAGAAAAAACAAATCTGCGATCAAATTTGTTGGCATGATATGGAGATTCCACTAGACAAGCAGGCTTTAGAAATTCAATTTTTCTATATGATGCGCGGTCTAACTGTAACTGGCTACTATACTTCTAAGGTAGGTATAGCCGATTTAGGATATAAAGGAAATCAACCTAATGTTTGGGATGGCGTACCACAAGATGTCTTAGATAAACACGGAGTGGCTTATGACCCTGAATGGATTGCAAAATGTATAGATCAAAGTACTCGGGGAACTATTGCAACGTGGGATGATGATGGAAACTTATTGACATAACAAAACAAATAATTGGAAAATGAAAAAAGCAGTAATAATAGCATTGTTTGGATTAATGGTAATCCCGGTTACGGCGCAAGAAGTAGGCATCCAGCTCTATAGTCTTCGAAATCAATTCAAGACGGATGTTACTGGAAGTCTTGATATCATTCAATCTTGGGGAATTACCAAGTTGGAAGGTGGAGGAACCTACGGGATGTCAATGGAAGATTTTCAAAAAGAATTGGCTTCGCGAAAATTATCTGTTGTAAGTGTTGGAGCTGGATTTGAACAGTTAGAAAATAATCCACAGAGTGTTATTGATAATGCAAAAGCATTTGGAGCCACCTATGTTATGTGCGCATGGGTACCTCACGATGATAATAAATGGGATTTAGATGAGACTCAACATGCAACCGAAGTTTTTAATAAAGCAGGTAAGTTGCTTAAAGAAAGCGGATTAACTTTAGCTTATCATGCGCATGGTTATGAATTCAGACCTTATAAAGACGGAACACTTTTCGATTATATGGCGGAAAACGCAACCGATTTTACGTTTGAATTAGATGTTTTTTGGGCACATCATGGTGGGGGAGATCCTTTGGCTCTAATGAAAAAGTATCCGAAGAAAATGACTTTAATGCATTTAAAAGATATGGAGAATGGCGTAAAAGGTAATAATACAGGTCATGAAGATGTGGAGACCAATGTGGTTTTAGGAACTGGCCAAGTTGATATTGCTGGTGTTGTTGCTGAGGCCAAAAAATTAGGCATTGAATATATGTTTATTGAAGATGAGTCTTCAAATGTGGTCGAGCAAGTACCACAAAGTTTAGAATATTTAAAGAGCCTTGAAAAGTAAAAGCAAATTGTAGATCTTGAATATTCCTTCAATGAATAAATGGTTTTTAATTATTGCCATAGCCTTTCTAGGAGGCTGTGCAGAAGAAGTAAAAGAAGAACAAGTAACAGCGGAGAACCAACCAAACATAATTTGGTTGGTTGCAGAAGATCAATCTCCTGATTGGTTTCCTATGTATGGTGATAGTACGATAAGATTGCCGCATATCGAAGCACTTGCTCGAGACGGAGTCACTTTTGATAATGCGTATTCGCCAGTTCCGGTTTGTGCTCCTGCGAGAAGTGCTATCATCACAGGAATGTATCCTACGACACTAGGTACTCATAATATGAGGACTTATGCTCCATGGCGCGGAGTACCTGGAGATAAACCCTATGAGACTTTAGATATTCCGAGTTATTCACCCGTCGTGCCTGATGGGGTTAAGATGTTTACCCAGTATTTGAGAGAAAAAGGATATTACACCACCAACGGACCTAAAGAAGATTATAATTTCGAGAAAATGGATGCTGCTTGGGATGATAGCAGTAAAGAACCTTTTTGGGGAGGACGCGAAGAAGGTCAGCCTTTCTTTTCAGTTTTCAATTTTAGCGTTTGTCATGAATCTCAAATCTGGAAGCGGGGAAAAGATCAACTTTTAATTTCACCTTCAAAGGTTAAGGTGCCTCCATATTTTCCGGATACTGAAGTTGTGCGTCATGATATGGCAGTTAATTATAGCAACCTAAAACGATTAGATAATCAAATCGGCCAAATTATTACGGGATTAAAGCGAGATGGACTTTACGAAAACAGTATTATTTTCTTTTACGGAGATCATGGTGGTCCATTTCCTAGACATAAAAGAGCTTTATATGAATCAGGAACAAAAGTTCCTATGACTATTAAATTTCCTAAAAAGGAAAAAGCTGGAAGTAGAGATGATAGAATGATTAGTTTTATAGACTTAGCGCCAACTGTATTATCACTTGCAGGAATTGAGCCACCCAAAGTAATGCAAGGAAAAGCCCAATTTGGAAAATTTGAAGCTGATAAAAAAGCGAAGTACACCTTTCATTCTGCAGATCGTTTTGATGCTATCTACGATAAGTTAAGAGCTGTACGATCAGAGCGCTATAAATATATTCGAAGTTACGACACCAATAAAAGTCATGCCCTACCAGTATCGTATCGTGAGCAAATGCCCATGATGCAAGAGTTGAGACGATTATATCGTGCTGGTAAATTGAACGAGCAACAAGCCCTATGGATGAAACCCACCAAGCCAGAAGAGGAGCTATACGATTTAGAAAATGACCCCTACGAATTAAACAATTTGGTTTCGCAGTCTGACTTGAATGATACCTTAGTGCATTTAAGAAAGGTACTTGATGAATGGATTGTTGAGACAAATGATTTGGGTAGAATACCCGAGGAAGAACTGATTGCAAAATGGCTGCCGGATGGTAAGCAATCGCAATTGGATCCTTTAGAAATGGAGGATGCTAACGGTGAAATTAAGCTGTTTTCAGCAAAATCTGATGCCACAATTCTATGGAGAACAACCCAAGATTCTCTTTGGACTATTTATACAAAACCGATTCCAAAAGATGTTCCCTTTGAAGCCAAGGCAGAACGGATAGGCTATATAGGAAGTGAAATTCTTAGTGTTTCTGAATAATTCACAAGCGTTTAAATAGTAAAAGACGTACATCAATACCCGCATTTCCATCCATATGAGGTAGTTTGAGGATCATAAGCCGTCTTCCTTTTCTAAGAAATATTTCACCCAAACGTTTGGGTTTAAAATTTTTGACATATGATTCTTGCCTAAGATCACGGTCGTTTTCCATGCCTTTAAGTGGTGGATCATTAACATCTGTAATACGAGTAACTAAAGTGCTGGTTCCGTTTATTAATTGAACCGCAACACCCTTATTTTTTTCAGCTAGTGTGTAATATATTTCAACCTCAAATTTGCCATCCTCTAACACTTCTATATCCCAAGTGATTGAATCTTTTACATTCTTCCAATTGGTAAAAAAAGTGTCGTTAGGAAAGCGATTACTTCGTTCAATATTTCCATGAGGGATACCATCACGAGCGGGAATCTGTGTATATTCAAAATCAGGATGCCCTAAAGTAATAGGACGATCATCGGTTTCACTTGTCAATGGTTTTATTTCTGTTAACCAATCGTATTTCGCTTTTTTAAGGGAATCCGTAATTTTTGGAAATTGTTCAGAAACATCAATTTGTTGACCTCTGTCTTTGACTACATCATATAATCTGTCTTCATAATCTAATCGATATTGCTGCGATCTAAGGCTTGTTTTACCGCTCCAATGATTAAAGATGAATCGATCTTCCCATTTTGGATTTGCATCTAGTAGAAGTGGCGCTAGGCTTAGTCCATCTAAAGGCTCTTTAGTATTATTAGCTATTCCGGATAATGCAGTAAGTGTAGGTAATAGGTCTATAGCACTTCCTATTTGTGAAATGGTTTTGCCAGCATCTATAACATCTTTCCATTGAACTATAAAAGGAGTACGAACACCACCTTCATCTGTAGAACCTTTATTTCCCTTCATATTGCCATTCCATCGCCATCCATTTGGTCCATTGTCTGATAAGTAAATCACAATCGTATTTTCCTCTAATTTTAGTTCTTTTAATCTATTGATGATCCGCCCAACATTATAATCAATATTCTCTACCATAGCCAATGCAGCTTTTGTATGTTCGATTGTAGATGATTCTTCACCAAGATATTTTAAAGCGAGTTCTTTGTCTTTAAATCGATTCCAATATTCATCAGGCACCTGCATTGGGCTATGCGGTGTATTTAATGGTAAGTACAAAAAGAAGGGCTTCTCTTTGTTACTTTGTATAAAGTCAATTCCGTGATTGGTTAAATCATCAACTAAAAATCCATCACCTTTAACAATCTTGCCATTATGTTCAAGCATCGGACTGAAATAGTTACCCCAATGGCCAGAAGCGAAACCATAGTAATCATCAAATCCTCTTGAATTTGGATGATATGGTGCTTGCATTCCATTATGCCATTTTCCATATGCTGCGGTTTCATAGCCTGCTTTTTTGAACACTTCAGCTATAGTAGTTTCGTTTACATTCATTCGCTCACCACCTGCTGAGGTTCTGTGAACACCAAGTCTTGTGAAATGTCTTCCGGTAAGTAATTCTGCTCGGGTAGGGGAACAGACGGGCTGTACGTAAAAGTTTTCGAAAGAAGCACCGTTTTCTCCCAAAGCATCAATATTCGGAGTATTGATATCGGTATTACCATTCATACTCAAATCTCCCCAGCCTTGATCATCAGACATAATCAAAACAATATTTGGCTTTTTTGCTTTTTCTGTTACTTGCGAAGTGCCTGATTTTGATTCTTCTTTACAGGATGTTAGGATGACAGAAATCCCCAAAAAAAAAGGTAATATGATTTTTTTCAGTTGAGAAGTATACATTTAAACTTAAATTTTGATTTTATTCTTTAATTGCTAGCCCTACCATAGAATCAGCGGTACCGTAATATAAGAACCATTTGTTTTGAAAGAAAACCAATCCTTCAATAAAAGTAGTACCTGCTTTATATTGCCCGCTAATTTCATGAGGTAAGCTGGGGCAGATAAAAGGAGTTTCTAAGCGTGCTAAAAGTTTGGCTGGTTCTTCTTTGTCAAATAGCGCTTGGCCACCGCAATACGTGCCTTGAGGATATTTCGTTGTAGCTCCTTCGCCGTTTAGATTTTTGCCATTATAGAATAACAAAATTCCGTTCTCAGTATATAAGGCTGGTGGGCCAGGTTCCGTTAGATGACTATCAAACTCATTTAATGTGGGTTTCATAACATGAAGTAATTCTCCTGAACCATCTAATAAAGGTGTCCAATCTAATCCATTTTCAGATTCCGCTAAATTGATAAAAAGTTCTCCCCAATACATCAAATATTTACCATTGAACTTTTTAGCTTTTAATCTTCCGTCTATTAGTTCAGTTACCACCGATCCAGATTTACTCCAGATATCTAAGAATTTACCATCATAGGCATGTTGAAATACAGGGCCGTTTTTTTTCCATGTTTTAAGATCATCAGAAGAAGCGCTTGAAAGCCTTGCCACATCTTTATTCCAGCTAGTATAGTGCATAATATACTTTCCATCTGGAGTTTCAACAATACGCGGATCTTCAACGCCTCCAGGATAATCCCACTTTTGAAATTTATCATTAGAAGGATAAAATACTGGTTCTTGGAATTTGGTAAAATTAATTCCGTCTGTGCTATGGGCTAATCCGATGCGAGAGGTTCTTTCGCCCAGAATTGCTGCGGGATTATCTTCAGCTCTAAAAAGCATAAAGACCGTGTCATTTCTTACGATTGCCCCAGGATTGAAAACATCAGCCTTCTGCCATTGCACTTTGTTTTTGGTTATTGGATCGGTAAAAACATAGCTCGAATCTGATTTCATTATCGGATTGATTTTAGTTTTTTCAAAACCAAGCATCCATTGATTTTGTGCTGTTTCGACTTTGTCTGGTTCTGTTGATTTTACGTTTTTACAAGCAGCGATTGCTGAAATACAAATAGCTAATACTATGATTTTGAGTTTCATGTGGTCAAGTGATTATAAAGTGTTTCTTGTTTGATCATTTGTATTTGTTTGAAGGTACATCATAGCTAGCTTAAAAAGGTATAAGTTTGAATAGGTTTTGATTTTATCAAAACAAAATATTCATATCTTGAGGATGCTAAAATCTAAATGAGTTCGATGTCTTATCAAAACATACTTCCTAAACTTTCTGTTTTAACGTTATTGTTTATAGGCTTCCTGATATTTTCATGTAAAGAAAGAACACCTAATAAAAATGAGGTAAATATTTCGGATGAGAAAGCAGTTGAGGTTTTAGATACACCGCCAAAGAAAAAATCAATTCCAGAGAAAACTTTTAAATCTTTAGAAGGCTTAGCCGATTCTACCTTTGTGCGATTAGCTGATTTTAGTGATGGTTTTGCTTATGATATGCGTTATGCGACGGAGAATAATTTTTTAAAAGCAAAGGTTTACGATTGTGCGGAATGCTATACTCGAGTAAAAACGGTAAAAGCATTATTGGCAGCAAATAGAGCTTTTCAAAAAGCAGGTGTGAAAATCAAATTTTATGATTGCTACAGACCTAATTCAGTTCAATATAAAATGTGGAAGATTGTACCAAACCCCCAGTATGTGGCTAACCCAGTTAAAGGTTCAATTCATAATAAAGGTGGTGCCGTAGATATCACATTAGTCACCTTGGAAGGTGAGGAGCTAGATTTGGGAACGGATTTTGATTTCTTCGGAAAACGTGCCTATCATGATAATTTAGATCTACCGCAAGAAATTTTAGACAATAGAAAGCTATTAAAAGAAACGATGAAAACACATGGTTTTTGGTCAACTAGAACGGAGTGGTGGCATTATAATTTGCAGGGCGCGTCAAAAGATCCTATTGCAAATTTCAAATGGAATTGCGAATAATTTTATATATCAGATACTATGAAATACGTACAGCTTTTACTAATATTTATTATTACGAGTCAAGCTATGGCTCAAGACACAATTATACCCTTGTGGCCTAATGATAAAATTCCGAATCGAATTGAAAGCGATGAAAAGGAAGTTAAAAAACAAAACGGAATTTATCGCATTAGTAAAGTTCAAGAGCCAACTATTGAAGTTTATCTGCCTGCTAAATCAAATGCAAGCGGAGAAGCAGTTTTAATTTTTCCCGGAGGTGGTTATGGTATTCTTGCTTATGATTGGGAGGGTACCGATATCGCAAAATTTTTGAATGGAAAGGGAATTGCTGGTATTGTAGTGAAGTATCGCTTACCATCTTCTAAATCTCAGACTGACAAACATAACGTGCCATTGATTGATGCACAACGTGCTGTTCGATTAACACGAAGTATGGCTGAAGACTTGAATATTGATGCAAATAAAATAGGAATCTTAGGTTTCTCAGCGGGCGGACATTTAGCTTCTACTTTAGGCACTCATTTTGAAGAAAAGGTCTATGAACCTATAGATAATGCAGATCAACAGAGTGCACGCCCTGATTTTATGGCCTTAGGGTACCCAGTTATTTCATTTGGTCCGTCAACACATAAGGGCTCAAAAAAAAACCTAATAGGGGAGAACCCAACACCTGAAATGGTAAAGTATTTTTCAAATGAAAAACAAGTAAGTGAAAATACGCCACCAACCTTCCTGGTTCATTCTGGAGATGATACCGCAGTACCAGTTGAGAATAGTCTGTTGTTTTATCAAGCCTTAAAAGATAATGGCGTTTCTGCAACGCTTCACATTTACCCAACAGGTGGTCATGGATTTTCTTTAGCTCGTAAGGATGAACATCTAAGAGGTTGGACCGAGCGTATGTTCGAATGGATTCAAAGTCTAAAATAAGACAACAATTTTTATAAAATATAGAACTAATTCTATTCCTCTTTTATATTTTTGTTGTCTTAATTCTATAAAGATTTATATCGATATTAAATATTAAGAATGTAGTGTAAAGAGTATAAGGCCAAGCGCCAGCTGGCCCTTTCGCTAAAAATGTCTGCTTGACATTTTCTTTACGCTTAGTCCGGGATGTAGCGCAGTCCGGTAGCGCACTCGGCTGGGGGTCGAGTGGTCGCAGGTTCAAATCCTGTCATCCCGACGAACCACTTTTCAAGTGGTGTCAAAGTACTGTTAACTGACTGGTTGACAGTACTTTTCATTTTTACTGCATTCATATGAAATCATCTAATATCATATAAAAGGTGTAGAGTTCGGTGAATGGATTGGTACGTTTGTTGTGCATAATTTTGGTAGTGTATACGACTATTTAGTGTCGTCTTTGCAAACAAGGTTTGTTTAACTTAAAGGACACGTATCATGCGCAACAACAGCACATTAACAGTACTCATTTTTACACGGGACATTACCTACAACCCTGAAAAACTCACGATTTACGCTCGTATAACCGTCGACGGAAGACGGGCGGAAATCAGTTTAAAACGTTACACCTCGGTGAATGTTTGGGACGTTTCAAAGGGAAGGGTCATTGGAACTACTCAAAGGGCTCGGTTACTTAATAGCTATTTAGACGAGGTATACGTGCAAATTATGGAGGCACATAAGCAATTGCTTTCAGAAGGTAAGTTGATAACCGCTCAGGCAATCAAAGCCCGTTATCTGGGACAAGATGATCAACACAAGACCTTAAAGGAATTGGTCGAGTATCACAATACTAATATGGTTTCGGTGCTTAAATATGGTACGATGAAAAACTACTATTCCACAGAGCGTTACCTGCACAAATTCATAAAGGATAAATTCAAGACTCCTGATGTTTATTTAAAGCAATTAAACTACAGATTCATTGTAGATTTTGAACAGTATCTTTTAAGATACCGTCCAGAGAAAGCGAGAAAGACCTGTTCCAATAATGGTGCAATGAAACATCTGGAACGTCTTATGAAAATGACGAATCTTGCCGTGAAGTTGGAATGGTTGGAAAAAGACCCGTTTCATCAGTTCAGACTTAACTTTCAAAAGCACAATCGGAGTTACCTCTCGGAAAGAGAACTGGAACTAATAGAGGAAACCACTTTCAATGCAAGTGGATATGAAAAGGTGAGAAATGTATTTCTCTTTTCCTGTTATACAGGTCTATCTTATATAGACGTCAAAGAACTATTGAAAGAACAATTAATTCTAGGAATAGACGGCAATTTCTGGTTACATACTAGAAGGGCGAAGACCGACGAAATTGTAAAGATTCCATTACTATCTAAAGCAAAAGCGATTATTGAAAAATATGCTGAAGAAATGAAGCATAGTCCAGATGGTAAATTACTTCCTGTTTTTAGTAATCAAAAAGTGAACAGCTATCTAAAGGTGATTACCAAGGCTTGCGGAATCCATAAGAATATTACGTTCCATTCTGCTCGACATACATTTGCTACAACGGTAACACTTTCCAATGGAGTTCCTATAGAAACAGTTTCTAAAATGTTGGGTCATGCCAAACTTACCACCACTCAAATTTATGCCAGGGTTTTAGAAAAGAAAGTAGGGGAGGACATGCAAAATCTGATGAACCTTTTCGAAGCAAAAAAGAA
>CALLIG010000360.1 GCA_938009735.1 uncultured Flavobacteriaceae bacterium | reverse complement strand
TAATTATTAACGATTACTGCAGCACCATCATGCAACGGACTGTTTTTGTAAAAAATACTTTCGATAATTGGCTGTGTAATTTCAATGTACATTTTATCACCAGAAGACTTTATAAAATCTAATGAATGGGAACGTTCAATAACGAAAAGAGCACCTGTTGAAGTGGTCGACATATTTTCGCAAGCATTCAAAATACCATCAATATTTATACTTGATGCTAGATTTTCTTGTCGTAAAAATTTAAAATGTTTTAGAAAATTACGTTTGTTGGCAAACTTCGTAGAGCCAATTAATAATAGAAATTTTCGAATTTCTTGTTGAAAAACTACTATCAAAGCAACCAAACCAACTTGTAAAAAAGGTCCGACAATACTACTAATCATAGTCATGCCTAAACTGTCGGTGAGTTTCCAAAATCCCCAAACGATTAGTATTCCTATAAATATATTAATCGCTACTGAGCCGCGCACCAATTTATAAACATAGTAGAGCAATAGCGCAACCAATATTATATCGATGAAGTCGGTAATTTTAAGATCGATATTGGTAAAAAAATCCAAGTTAGTAGTGTTTAGGTAAAATTATAAAAAATAGATTAACAAAAAATAGCTTGCCTACATTAAGTTTTCAGTTAGTTTTATACATTCCATTACTTCTTTAACGTCATGAGCCCTAAGTATATTGGCTCCTTTGCTAAGAGCATGTGAGTGCAGCGCTGTTGTTCCGTTTAGTGCACTCTTGGCATCGATACCCAATGTTTTGTATATCATTGATTTTCTGCTTAGGCCAACAAGAATTGGATGGTTTAAAGTTTGAAACAGATCAAGATTTTTAAGTACTTCAAAATTTTGATCCGTTGTTTTTGAAAAACCAAAGCCTGGGTCAATGATTATATCGTAAATTCCTTTGGCTCTTGCAGCTTGTAAGCGCTCCGAAAAGTAATAATTCATTTCAACAATCAAATTTTCATAATCAGTTTGTGATTGCATTGTTTGAGGATCACCCTTCATGTGCATCATGATATAAGGCACTTTATGTTTAGCGATTGTTGCTAACATATTTTCGTCAAGCTTTCCTGCAGAGATATCATTAATTAATGCTGCCCCTGCTAATACACATTCTGAAGCAACGCGACTTCTAAAAGTATCAATGGATAAAAGAGCATTAGGGAATTCTTTGAGTAGTACGCCTACAATCGGTAAGATTCGTTGTAGTTCTGAATCTTCAGATACAGCATCAGCACCAGGTCTGGAGCTATAAGCCCCAACATCAATAAAAGTAGCTCCTTCTAGAATCATTTTCTCAACTTGAGTAATAATCGATTTCTCATCTTTGAATTGCCCTCCGTCGAAAAAAGAGTCAGGCGTCACATTCAGAATGCCCATGACTTTCGGTTGGCTCAAATCAATAAGAGTACCCTTACAATTAATTGTCATATACTATAAATAAGCAGAAGTGCTAGTTGTTAATCAAGGTTGAATAAGTAATTTGCATGAACTTTGACATTCACGTAATTTTAAACGAAATTTACGCAAATTACAACGATATTCATGCAGCACACTTCTGAACAATATGATCATGTGATAAAAATATGCCGTGATCTGTTTGCAAATAAAATGTCAGATTATGGAAGCGCTTGGCGTATTTTACGCTTACCGTCATTAACTGATCAAATTTTTATAAAAGCACAGCGAATTAGAAGTCTGCAAGAAAATGATGTTCGCAAAGTAGATGAAGGTGAACGTTCAGAGTTTATTGGAATTATAAATTATTCAATAATGGCACTTATTCAATTGGAACTGGGTGTTGCTGATCAACCTGATTTGCTTAAAAATAAGGCGATAGAGTTTTTTGATAAACATACAGCCGAAACAAAATCTCTAATGGAGAACAAGAATCATGATTATGGTGAAGCATGGCGTGATATGCGAGTTAGTTCACTAACAGATTTGATACTGCAGAAGTTATTGCGAGTTAAGAGTATAGAAGATAATAAAGGAAAGATATTGGTAAGTGAAGGTATTGATGCAAATTATCAAGATATGGTCAACTATGCAGTATTTGCAATGATACATCTTAACGAAAGAACCCAACAATAATATGAAATACATCGTAGGATTTTTAAGAATATTTGTTGGTGTATTTTTTATAATAAGCGGATTTATAAAATTGAATGACCCAGTAGGTTTTTCATTTAAATTGGAAGAATATTTTAGTTCAGGTGTTCTAGATTTACCGTTTTTTGAACCACATGCCCTTACTATTTCGATAGTCGTTGTGATTTTTGAGGTTTTGGTAGGAGTCATGCTCATATTTGGATTTCGTGTAAAATTTACGGTTTGGAGTTTATTAGCCATGATCATCGGCTTTACTTTTCTGACCTTTTATTCTGCTTATTATAACAAGGTGACTGATTGTGGTTGTTTTGGTGATGCGATGAAAATTGAGCCATGGGAATCATTTTGGAAAGATGTCATACTGCTCATATTAATCGTAATTCTATTTATAGGAAGAAAGCATATCACCCCATTTTTTACTAAAAGAACGAATCGTCTCATCATTTTCTTTACGCTAGTCCTTTCTGGGTTTTATGTTTATTATGTGATGAATCACTTACCAGTTATTGACTTTAGAGCCTATGAGATAGGAAAGAATATAGAAGACGGAATGAATGTGCCAGAAGGCGCACCTGAAAGTGTTTTTGAATATGCTTGGAAGTTTAATGTAAACGGAGAAGAAAAAGTGATAGTAACTAATGGTAGTTACCCAAATGTTGAAGGTGATAAATATATATCAGTAAAAACGACTGAAATTCAAGAAGGTTATGAGCCACCAGTTCATGATTTTACGGTTGAGCAGAATGGTGAAGACTTTGCAGCGTCATTGTTACAAGAGCCAAAATTAGTGATGGTTGTTGCGTACGATTTAAGAAAAACTAATAATGAAGTGTATGCAGAAGTGAAGAGAGTTGCTGCTTTTGCAATCAAAAATGGATATAAAGTGATTGGAATGTCCGCTTCAAATAGCGAACAAACATCGAAACTGATTCAAGATAACTCGTTAGGTTTTGAATTTTACTTTACAGATGAAACCACTTTGAAAACTATAGTCCGCTCCAATCCAGGAATCTTGGTTTTAGAAAAAGGAACTATCAAACAAAAAGTACATTACAACGATTTTGACGAACTAGAGTTCAATTAAAAGATTTCAAGAATATAATTAAGCATATAAAACATGAGAAGTAAAATAGTTGCAGGAAATTGGAAAATGAATAAAACTTTGGCAGAAACAGAAGCTTTACTTACAGAGCTTTCAGCCAAATTACCTGATACTCAAGCAGAGGTAATGGTTGCGCCAACATATATTAACTTAACAGCGGCAGTTCGTCACTTGGCTTCATCATCAATCGAAGTTATTGCACAAAATATGCACTTTGCAGAAAGTGGTGCGTATACAGGCGAGATTTCTGCAGATATGTTATTAAGTGTTGGTATTGATACTGCAATTATAGGTCATTCTGAGCGTAGAGCTTACTTTGGTGAAACTGATGAAATTTTGGCGAAGAAAGTAGTTACTGCCTTAGAAAAGAACATGCGAGTAATGTTCTGTTTTGGAGAAGAACTTGAAGATAGAAAGTCTGGCAATCATTTTAGTGTTGTTGAAAGTCAATTAAAAAACGCTTTGTTTTCTTTGGATGCAAGTTCATGGAGTAAAATAATATTGGCTTACGAACCAGTATGGGCGATTGGCACAGGTGAAACTGCTTCACCTGAACAGGCGCAAGAAATGCACGCATTCATTCGTAAAACTATAACAGAGGCTTATGATACTGGCATTGCAAACAAGGTTTCTATATTGTATGGTGGTAGTGTAAAACCAGCAAATGCAGTAGAAATTTTCTCTAAGCCAGATGTTGATGGCGGACTTATTGGCGGAGCTGCTTTAGTAGCTGATGACTTTGTAGCTATTATAAAAGCAATCTAGACTTTATTATCAACAAGAGTTAAATTATATGTCCTGGCCTGTCACGGGTATATGCCTACATGGTGGAGGAGATCCTATATTTTTAAATAAGCAATGACTGCAATGTCTAACAACATTTATATTGAGTACAATTTTAAAGTTCTACCACTTCAACCAGCATCTGATATTCTAATAGCGGAGTTAGGGGAAGCAGGTTTTGAAAGCTTCGTAGAGAATGAAGATGGTGTTTTGGCTTATATTCAAAAGGATGATTGGGTAGAAAACATACTAGAATCAATTCAGATTTTAAAAAACGAAATTTTCAATATTACATTTCAACTAAAGGAAATAGAACAAGAAAATTGGAATGCAACATGGGAAGAAAATTTCAACCCTATTCAAGTAGGTAACGAATGTGTAGTTCGGGCTCCTTTTCACGAGAAACCTAATGTTGATTTCGATATTGTTATTGAGCCCAAAATGAGCTTTGGTACAGGGCACCATGAAACAACCCACATGATGCTTCAACATATTTTAGATCATGATTTTAAAGGAAAATCAGTTCTTGATATGGGTAGTGGTACGGGAGTACTTGCGATTTTAACGGCCATGAAGGGAGCAAAAGAGATTGATGCTATTGATATTGATAATTGGTGTTATCTGAATGCTAAGGAGAATGTTTCAAGAAACAATTGTGAACATGTTGAGGTTTATGAAGGCGATTCTAGCTTATTAAAAGGGCAACGATACGATGTGATAATTGCGAATATCAATAGAAATATTTTACTTAATGATATTCCTAAATACGCTTCCTCATTAAACAAAAATGGCATCCTTTTTCTAAGTGGATTTTACGTGGAAGATATTGAAATGATCTCTTCAAAGTGTAGCGAAGTGGCGTTAAAATTTGAAAAAAACTTAGAAAAAAATAAATGGGTTGCCGTAAAATATGTATTTTAGAAAGTGTTACCTAGTTATTAAATCATGAATAGCATGAGTACAAGAGAAAAAATATCCGAAGAATTACTTTTAGAAGAAGAAACGGTAAACCAAAATGAGATTGTTCTCTTCAACGATGAGGTAAATACATTTGATCATGTCATTGACACATTAATTGATGTTTGTGATCATATGCCAGAGCAAGCTGAACAATGCGCTATGATTGTACATCATAACGGAAAATGTACTGTAAAAACTGGTGAATACAATGACCTAGAGCCAAGGTGTTCAAGATTGTTACAAGCAGGATTAAGCGCAGAAATTGTTTAAATTCTTCCGTACAAATAAAAAAAACTCTTCTTTTTCCATTCGCCTAGTTGTGCTAGGTATTTTGGTCATAATTTTTGGTCCATTTTGTAATGTTAGTGCACAAGAACTTCCTCCGATAGATAATTTCACGCCAATTGATTATGCTGCTGAAAATCAAAATTGGGGTGTAGATCAATCCATAGAGCAAAATATTTATGTAGCAAACAATGGCGGACTATTAGAGTTCAATGGTGCTGTGTGGGAATTATATGGCTCTCCAAACGGTTCTGCTATTCGATCTGTTAAAGCAATAGATAATAAAATCTATACAGGTTGCTATATGGAATTTGGTTATTGGACGAAGAATCTTTTAGGGGTATTGCAGTATACTTCCATTAGTAATACCGTTAATCCAAATCTTAAAGAGGATGAAGAGTTTTGGAATATATTAGAGCTTGATCATTGGGTGTTATTTCAAAGTCTTGAAAGAATATATATTTATAATACCGTCGATGAATCGGTTCAGATTATTGAATCGAAGTCGACAAAAGCTCATATGTTTAATTTAAACGGTGAGATTTACCATCACGCTGTGGGTAAAGGGTTATTTAAGATTGTAAATGGAGCTTCCGTTTTAGTCTCAGATGATGCCATTATTAAGTCTTCTGTGATTTCTGGAATTTTCTCAATAAACAGTAAGCCATTGTTAGTAACCGAAAAAGGAGATTTTTACTTTTTTGAAAATGGTAATTTATCCCCATGGAAAAATCCTTTTAAGGGGGAAGTCGCCTCTATAAATGTATATAGTAGCCTTCAACTCAATGATGGGACCCTTGTTTTAGGAACGATCTCAAATGGTATCTATCAGATTAATTCTGAAGGTGAAATAATTCTTCAGATCAACCAAGAACAAGGACTAAATAATAACACGGTTCTATCAATTTTTGAAGATTTAGAAGCAAATTTATGGCTGGCGCTAGATAATGGCATTAGTGTAATTAATGTGAATTCTCATTTCAATGAATACATTGATAAGAATGGGCAATTAGGTGTTGTATATGCGGCTATTGTTTATAAAGACTATTTGTATTTAGGAACAAATCAGGGTTTATTTTATAAACCAGTCGATAGCAATAATGATTTTACGTTGATAGCAAATACGGTAGGTCAAGTTTGGTTGTTGAAAACCGTTGAAGATGTGCTTTTTTGCGGACATAATAAGGGTACTTTCGTCGTTGATCAAGATAAGGCACAACTTATTTCAAACTTTCCGGGCACGTGGGATATAAAGCCAATTCCAAATAAAAATAACTTATTGTTACAAGGGAACTTCAATGGTTTAAGTGTTCTTTTTAAGGAAAATAACAAATGGTCATTAAGAAATGTTATTGACGGATTTGATATTTCAAGTCGATTTTTTGTGTTTGTTGGAGAAAACCAAGTAGCAGTAAATAGAGAATACAAGGGTATTTTTAAACTTGATTTAGACGATAGTTATACAAAGGTTATTGATGCTAAAAATGAGCCATCTAAAGGAATAGGGGCTAGTTTGGCGGTTTATGAAAATGATGTGTTATATACTTGTATTGATGGTATTTATGCATTTGACAGTAGTTCCAAGCAATTTGTAACCGATACCTTGCTAACCAATGTTTTTTATGGGGATGCTGATAAGCCTTTAGGTATTTTTATTTCAGATGAACAATCAAGTAGA
>CALLIG010000359.1 GCA_938009735.1 uncultured Flavobacteriaceae bacterium | reverse complement strand
CCTTCGCAGCTTGAAATGTTTGATTACAAACCAGAATTGCAGAAACTTGATGGGCAAGATTGTCCGCAATCTTTATTAGATGGAAAAAAATTCGCTTTTATAAAAGGTACTCCGAAATTAATGGGGCCTCAGGCAGAATTCAAACAAGAAGGTGAATCAGGTAATTGGGTTTCTAATTTCATGCCTCATTTTAAAAAGGTAGTTGACGAAGTAGCCTTTTTGAAGGCAGTAAATACAGACCAATTTAATCATGGGCCAGCCCAACTATTTATGCATACCGGAAGTGCTCGTTTGGGCAGGCCGAGTATTGGAGCTTGGGCAACTTATGGACTTGGTTCTGAAAATCAAAACCTTCCTGGCTTTGTAGTATTGACGTCTGGTGGTAATTCACCTGATGCAGGAAAAAGCGTTTGGGGAAGCGGATTTCTACCCTCTGTATATCAAGGGGTACAATGTAGATCGAAAGGTGATCCTGTTTTATACCTTGAAGACCCTGATGGTATAAGCCGCGATCTTAAGAAAAGTACGATTGACGCCATTAACAAAATCAATAGAGAAGAATATGCGAAATACGCAGATCCGGAAATATTAGCGCGTATTAATCAATATGAAATGGCGTATCGTATGCAAATTGCGGTACCTGAAGTCATGAACATAAATGATGAACCAGAACATATCAAAGAAATGTATGGTGTAGAACCGGGCAAAGAGTCTTTTGCAAACAACTGTCTTTTAGCAAGAAAATTGGTCGAAGATGGCGTGCGTTTTGTACAACTTTTTGATTGGGGATGGGACACCCACGGTAATATTCGTGAAGGTTCCGTTGATTTAGGACTTCGTAACAAATGCGGAGAAATTGACCGACCTATTAGTGCCTTAATTTTAGATTTAAAACAACGTGGGCTTTTAGATGATACACTAATTGTTTGGGGTGGTGAATTTGGTAGAACACCCATGCAAGAAAATAGAGGAAACAAAAAAATGCAATATAAAGGTAGAGATCATCATGGTGATGCCTTTACCATGTGGATGGCTGGTGGAGGTATCAAAAAAGGTGCTTCTCATGGCAAAACCGATGATATTGGTTTTTCTGGGATAGAAGGCCGCGTATCGGTTCATGATGTGCACGCCACTATTTTACATTTGCTCGGGTTTGATCATGAAACCTTTACCCATGAATTTCAAGGACGAAATTTTAGATTAACTGATGTAGAAGGCGAAGTGATAAAAGAGATATTAGTTTAAATGAAAAATATGAGAATACTTTTAATGCTTGTTTGTTTCCTTTTTACAATTTCCAGTTTCTCTCAGCAAGCCGGTAAACTCGAATTCTACAATACCGATTGGGGTAGACAAATTTCATGGGATGCCTTTTGCGAGAAAACCAAGGCTGCTGGTTATGACGGATTAGAAACATGGTTTCCGTCGGATGAAAAAAGTCAACAAGAACTAAAAGCTGCTTTAGAAAAGTATGATTTGAAAGTAGGGTTTTTGAATGGGACTAATAAGTCCCTTCCTTTTGAAGAAAGCTTAAAGTTGTATACAGCACATTTCAAAACATTAATTACCTGGAAGCCTGCCTATATTAATTGCCATACTGGTAATGATTTTTACTCCTTTGAGCAGAATAAGGCATTTATTGATGCTGCTAACAAAATCGCAAAAGAGAATAACATTCCTATTTATCATGAAACTCATAGAGGCCGTTTCAGTTATAATCTGCCTGATACTAAAAAATATATTCAAGCGATTCCTGAATTAAAAATGACCCTAGATATTAGCCATTGGATGGTCGTGCATGAATCTTTATTAGAGAATCAAGATATTGAATTAGAAGAAGTATTAGATCGATCGTATCATATTCACGCTCGAGTGGGACATGCTGAGGGCCCTCAGGTAAATGACCCAGAGGCACCAGAATGGAAAAAAGCGGTAGACCGGCATTTAGACCTATGGGAAAAAGTCATTCACCAAAAATGGAAAACAAACAGCACCTATACCATCACCGCAGAATTCGGCCCTGCAGATTATATGCCTACCCTGCCTTATACTCGAGTACCCGTTGCCGACCAATGGAAAGCGAACCTTTATATCTTGAAGGCTCTCAAAGAACGTTTGAAAATTGAATAGATTAAAATGGACGTTCTAAAACAACTTTTGGGAAGACTACATCCCCTCATTGTGCACTTGCCTATTGGGTTTATCCTTCTTGGATTGTTATTAAATTGGTACGATCGTAAAAGATTAGAGCATCAAAACGTAATTCCTTTGATTTTCTTTTGGGGAGGAATTAGTGCTGTATTAGCCTGTATTACTGGCTATCTTCAATATTTAAGTGAAGGTTATGCGTTTGAAACGGTGAAATGGCATCTATGGTCAGGTATTGCCACCGCACTTTTTTCATTTTTGATTTATGCAAAGTTAAAAGGAATGAAGTCCGTAGAATTTCTTGCTAAAACGCCAGCTATATTGCTTCCATTACTATTTCTAATTTTAATTTCCTTTACAGGACATCAAGGTGGAAATATTACGCATGGAGAAAATTATTTAGTGGAACCATTACCTAATTCCATTAAATCAGCTTTAGGTATTGAAACTTTCGAGGCAAGGAAGATTGCCCTTACGGAAGAAAATTGGGAAGAAGCATTACTATACGAAGATGTAATCAAACCCATTTTGAATAACAATTGCGTGAGTTGTCATAATCCGAAGAAGAAAAAAGGGGAACTACTTTTGTATTCTGAGGATGGTATTTTAAAAGGTGGAGAAAACGGAGAAGTACTTCTAGCAAATAATGCGAAAGAAAGCGACCTCTTTGCACGAATGATATTACCTATTGAAAATGATGATCACATGCCTCCTGAGGGCAAAACACAACCCACAAAAGAAGAAATTAAGTTGGTTGGCGCTTGGATTGATGCAGGGCATCCGTTTGAAGGGAGCATCAAAGAAGTTGGTCTAGCTAAAGATTTGTTTCGTTCCTTTTTTCCTAAAAAACAAGATAACGGCCATCCCAACATTATCATTACAGAGGCAGCACAAGACAGTATACTAGCCATTGAAAAGACCGGTATTCATGTTGATCGCATTAGCAAATCTTCAAACTTTCTCAGTATCTCATGTATCAACAAACACGACTTCGCGGATAGTGACTTCAAATCGTTGCTTCCTATTAAAATGCAAATAGCAAAGCTTGATTTAGGCGGTACAAAAATTACGGATGGTATTTTTGAAAAGTTAGCGCTGCTTCCTAATTTGACAATTTTGAAATTAGACAATACTATTATATCCGGAGAAAACATTGAACAGTTATCCTCTTTAGCACATTTAAAAACACTCAACCTAACCAGTACAAATTTTGGTACTGATCAATTACAGAAACTATCAAACTTTAAGAGTTTGCAAAAAGTCTATGTGTTTCAAACTAAATTGGACGCTTCGGGCCCAAAGACTTTAAATGATAACAAAACAACTATCGATTACGGTAATTATACACTCCCCCAAATTGCTACTGATTCCATTATTTATTAATTTTTTATTCCCCCGAAAAAACATAGCTTAGAACCACCAATCAAACGATATGCATATTAGTAGTAAACTAGGCCTTTTTCTAGGGCCCATCTTATTTCTCATTATTCTAAACCTGCCTTTTGAACTTGTTTCTGAGCAAGGCGATATGGTTATCGCTACAGCGGTTTGGATGGTAATCTGGTGGATTACAGAAGCTGTTTCTATATCGGTGACTGCCCTACTCCCCTTAATTCTATTTCCGCTACTAAAAATAATGCCGATAAATGATGTAGGTGCGAACTATGGTAGCTCAATCGTGTTTTTATTCTTCGGTGGTTTTGTTATGGCATTGGCGCTTGAAAAGGTAAATCTTCACAAACGCATTGCCTTAAGTATCATCAAAATTACCGGCACTACTCCGAATAAAGTAGTCTTAGGGTTTATGATTGCTACTGCTGCCTTAAGTATGTGGATTAGTAATACCGCTAGTACCGTAGTTATGCTACCTATTGCAATGTCAGTAATTGGATTATTAATTAATGATGCAGATGGCTTTACCAAAAGTGATCAGAATTTTGCCTTAAGTGTGATGTTGGGTATTGCTTTTTCTGCTAATGCAGGCGGTATCGCAACCGTGATTGGAACGCCCCCAAATTCCGTTATGATTGGTCTTTTAGAAAATGAATATAATATTCAGATTTCCTTTTTAAAATGGATGGTGATCGGAGTACCTTTTTCAACACTAATGATTGCGATCAGCTATTTTGTGTTGCTTAAGATGTTCCCTAATAAACAGGTAAAATTTACAGCTAGCAAAGATATTATCAATTCTGAATTGCAAAAGCTGGGACCCATGAGCGGAAAAGAAAAGATGGTATTGGTCATTTTTGGCGTTACCGTTTTCCTTTGGATATTTAGGACACTTATTAATAAGATATTCCCAGATCTTGGCCTTTCAGATACCATTATCAGTATTATGGCGGCGGTATCGTTATTTGCAATTCCGTACAACCTTAAAAAAGGGGATTTCATTATTCATTGGAAAGACACATCAAAACTAGCTTGGGGTATTTTGATATTATTTGGCGGTGGACTCGCGCTTGCTAAAGGCATGTCAGTAAGTGGCATTGTAGATGTAGTTTCTAATGCAATTGCGACAAGTGACATCAGTATACTTTTAACCGCTTCATTATTAATTGTACTTATGCTTTTTATGACCGAATTAATGAGCAATGTTGCTTTAGTTGCGGTATTAGCACCAGTTGTTGCTGGTATTGCTATTGGACTAGAAATTCCGATACTTTATTTATTAATTCCGGTAACGATGGCTAGTAGTTGTGCCTTTATGCTGCCTATGGCTACTCCGCC
>CALLIG010000358.1 GCA_938009735.1 uncultured Flavobacteriaceae bacterium | reverse complement strand
TGCAATGTCGGCATAGCTTAATTCATTGAAAAAGCGAAGATTAATTACTTCTTGATAATGCGGTTTTAACTGCTTGATGTGTAATAGTAAATTGGCTAAATTTTGTTCTTTAATCAATTGATCTTCAGCTGTTGGTGCGTCATCTAGCACTTTAGATACGGCTTCATTATTACCCCAAGAGTCTAGAATATTTCGTTTCCTTTTTCGTATCAAATCAATATGAATATTTTTCGAAATGCTTATCAACCAGGTTTTAAATACGTATTCTGGTTTGTAGGTGTTTAATTTATCAAAGGCCTTTGAGAAAGTTTGAATGGTGATATCTTCAGCGTCGTTTTCGTTTTCTGTTCTTTTTAGTTGAAATCCGTAAACGTCATTCCAAAAGGTGTCAAGTAAAGCGCTAAAAGCTTTTTGACTGCCGGCTTTGGCCTTTTCAATATTGTCATGAACAGCATTCTCAATCTTATCCAAAGAAATAGTATTATAAAAATTTGATCTGTTTATTATTGCATTTCTGGGGTAGTTTCATTTCTGCAATCTTGTTCATCGGGTAATTTTCCGCACATGCCACAAGCTTCACCATCTTGGTTTAAAAATGGACTTTGACTAGCACATGTGCCAGCAAATTCGCCATCTTTTTTTGCCCATATTTTAATAGCAATACCAGCAACTGCAACAGCTAATAATCCGATGGTTAATAAAACGAGTTTCATAGTGATAAAGTTTACTTCTATTTAGACGTACATACGCCTGATAAATTACAATTACGAAACAAAGGTATAAAAATAAAGCCCCATAGCGGGGCTTTATAAGTTCTTAAAAAAGTATGAATTATTAGTATCCTATTTTGGCTACCGTATTTTCAATGGTTGGCGTTTTGTTTCCACCCTCTGGTTCGATAGTGATATAACTAACTGCTTTTTCACCATATGGTAATGCTGTTAATTTATCTTGACCTTGCGCTTCTTTTATAATTCCTAAGTTCACCATTTCTCCGTTAACTTCAGCCCACATCTGAAAACATTGATTTTCAGGTAAGTTTGGTAATTTACTAACGTTGATATAAGATAACTTTTTAACAGGATTGATATAAGCAACTGCTTTCAACTCTTTTGCTTTTTTATTTCCGTTTACATTGTACTTTTTAGTATTCTTATTCTGAAGTACAATAAACTGATTTCTCATATCTTCTAAACCAGCTTCCATATCTTGCTTTAAAAGCTCAATTTGGTTGGTAACCATAATGTTCTCTTCTTGAAGACTTTGGTTTTGATTGTAAAAGAAATAAGAGGCTGCAGCAAATAAACAAGCAGCAAAACTAGCCGCCATAGCATATTGAAAGAATCTTTTTCTTCCTGCTTTTTCACCGCGTATTCTTGCAATAATCTTTTCTTTCAACCCTTCAGGAGTTTTAATAGCGTGCAATTTTGCAAAAGTCTCCAGATTTTCTTGAAGCTCATTATATTCTGCCATTACCTCAGGGTACATAGCAATATAACGCTCTACTTGAAAAGAATCTTCGTCAGTAGTAGATCCTAATAGATACTTTTCTAAAAGATCAGTATCTAAAAATATGCGTATTTTTTCTTTCATCTTAATTTTTGTTTTGTAACGACCTTCCTTTTGAGTTGGTAGTTATAATAGTTGACTAATAATCAATAAAATTACAGCTGTCGGGTTATAAATCTTCCGTAATTCACGTAGGCCAATTTTTAGTCTTGATTTGATAGTTCCTAAAGGAATATCAAGTTCGTCACTAGCTTCTTGTTGTGTCATCCCTTGAAAAAATAGGGCTTCAAGTACAATTTGGTACTTTTCTTCTATTCGTTCAAGATTTTCACGCACGTCAATTAAATCTGGCTTAATGCCTTCGACACCTAGATTATATACGTCTGAAACATCAATTTGGATTTCTTTATCTTTTTTCGTGTTTACACTTCTTAATTTATCTATTGCTGTATTACGCGTAATACGGAACAACCAAGTGAATAATTTTGCTTTTGATGCGTCGTAGGTATCTGACTTTTTCCAAATTTTCACAAAGCTTTCTTGCAAAACATCTTGTGCGAGTTCATCGTTTCTGACGACTTTATGTGCAACGCCATAAAGGGTGTCGCCATAATTTTCATACAATAGTGAGATCGCTTTTTCATTGCGCTCTTGCAAAAGCTCAACGATGTGTTTTTCAAGTAGTGTGCTCATAACATTCGTTAGGTTTAGAAAAAAAATTCAGCTTGGGGCATCCAATTTCATCTTCTTGACCGTATATAGGTAAACGCTAATTTATACAATTGATTGTTAAGTTAGTGTTTCTAAGATTTTAATTAGATAAATGTGTAGCTGGTAACTATACATTTAGTTTTTGGTTAGTTTGGTTTGGTATAACCCTCGTTATTCGTAACGGGGGTTATTTTATGATATTAACTTCTGGTGTTATTTTTAAATCAAATTTCTCTTTAACACTAGCACTAATGGTGTAAGCCAATTCTAATATTTCAGCTCCTGAGGCATTGCCATAGTTAACAAGGACTAAAGCTTGATTTTTATGAACGCCAGCATCTCCATATCGTTTTCCTTTAAAACCACATTGTTCAATGAGCCAACCCGCTGGTATTTTATACGCATCGTCAGACACTTTGTAATTGGGAGCATCTGGATATTTCTTATTGAAAATTACAAATTGTTGTTTAGAAACTACTGGATTTTTAAAAAAACTGCCACTATTTCCTATTTTGGCAGGGTCAGGTAATTTACTCTGGCGAATAGCAATAACCGCGTTCGATATATCTTTTATTTTGGGCTGTTTGATTTTCTGTTTTTCTAACTCGGTCTCAATGGCACCATACGAAGTATTAAGTACATGGTTCTTTTTAGTTAGTCTGAAATTTACCGAGGTTATCACATATTGGCCTTTGCCTTCATTTTTAAAATATGAATCACGATAGCCGAATTGACATTCCTCATTAGAAAATGTACGTGGTTTTTGTGTCGCTATATGCATAGCTTCACAACTTTCGAAAGAATCTTTAAGTTCAACACCGTAAGCTCCAATATTTTGTATTGGTGCAGTACCAGTATTACCTGGGATTAATGACATGTTTTCCAAGCCACCATAATTTTGTTCTAATGTCCAAAGAATAAGCTGATGCCAATTTTCGCCCGCACTAACTTTTAGATGTACTTGGTCTTCATCTTCATAAATTATTTCAATGCCTTTAATGTTAATATGTAATACCAAAGCATCAATATCTTGGGTAATAAGCATATTGCTTCCACCACTTATAAAAAACTTTTTTGGATAGTCAGTAAGCTGAAGTGCTTGCGAAAGTTCTAAAACAGAATTGATTTCGCAGAAGTATTTTGCCTTGGCTTCAATGCCAAAGGTATTGTAGGTTTTGAGGGATGTATTTTGTTGAATCTCCATCAACCTATATAACTCTTAAGAGCTTCCTTTAGTATATTAACAGCTCTTTTTAAACTATCCTTTTCAAGAACATATGCGATTCTAATTTGATTTTTACCAAGACCCGGAGAAGCGTAAAACCCGGCAGCAGGTGCAACCATAACTGTTTCTCCATTTACCCTAAAATCTTCTAATAACCATTGGGCAAAGTCATCAGCATCGGTAATTGGCAATTCTACAATACAATAAAAAGCGCCTTGAGGCTTAGCAACGCGTACACCTTCAATTTTTTCTAACTCTTCAATAAGTAGGTTGCGTCGGCTTACATATTCTGTTTTGACCGCGTCAAAATAGTCTGATGTAGTTTCTAAAGCTGCTTCGCTTGCAATTTGAGCGTATGTTGGAGGTGATAGACGAGCTTGCGCAAATTTCATAGCAGTTTGTATGACTTCTTTGTTCTTCGTTACTAAGCAGCCTATTCTAGCTCCGCACATACTATAGCGTTTCGAAACCGAATCTATAATAATAGCATGTTCTTCTAAGCCTTCTTCTTGTAAGATAGAGTAGTGTTCAGCACCGTCGTATGTAAATTCTCTATAAACTTCATCAGCAACAAGAAATAGATTGTGTTTTAGAACGATTTCTCTTAAAGCTGCTATTTCTTCATGACTATATAAATAACCGGTTGGGTTACCAGGATTACAAATAATTATAGCCTTAGTTTTCGGGCCGATTAATTTTTCAAAAGCCTCGATCGGAGGTAAGGCGAAGTTATCTTCAATACGAGATTCCACAGGAACTACT
>CALLIG010000357.1 GCA_938009735.1 uncultured Flavobacteriaceae bacterium | reverse complement strand
TGATGATTTTTGACAAAAGGGTTCGTTTTATCCCAGACATAACCTGCTAAAACTGCGCAAATTTGTCTTTTAATTTCAGGATTTTCCTTTTCATGAAAAAATATGGTTTGAAGGTTTCCCGTATACCATTCTTTCACATAGGTTGAAAAAACTTCAACACCTCCCTTGATATAATCGCTATACTCAACTTCCCAATCAACAGGCTCATTATTCAAATCGCGAGCAATCAATTTAGCAGCTGTGATTGCTGATTCTGTTGCAAAGGTAACTCCTGATGAAAAAACCGGATCTAAAAACTCAGCACTATTTCCTGTTAAAACATAACCCTCACCATACATTTGTTTTACAGATTTAGCGATGTTTTTTATCATTCGGGGCTCAAACTCATATTCCAAACCATCAAAGCGATCAAAATAGTAATCAGACAACTTCATCATTTGTTGAAGTTTTTGAGTATTACTTCCTTCGAACGATTCTAAATATTCAGTTGGACCTACATAACCAATACTAGTAGTTCCATTTGAAAAAGGAATTACCCATAACCAAGTTTCTAGACTAACTATATCAAAAGTAATGATAGTACCCTCTTTTCCTTCAGGGCGATTTATTTCTTTCACATGTGTGAAAATGGAAGAATGTTTGGGTATTTGAGAAGGCGCATCTAAATTCAGCAATCTGGGTAGCACCCTACCAAAGCCACTTGAATCAATAATATATTTTGCCGTAACAGTAGATAGTTCGCCATAAACATCTTTAATAGTTGTTGTCGAAATACTACCTTCAAAGTCGACGCCTATCACTTCTTTTTCAAAAGCAATATCAACTCCCTTTGCCTCTAGAGTATCTGTTAATGTCTTATCAAAATCGGCTCTCGGTACTTGCCATGTCCAATCCCAACCATCGGTATGTTTTTTACTGAAATCAAAATCACAAACTGAATCACCACGTAAGAATCTTGCCCCGCCTTTTACCTCAAAACCTTTTTCGTTTAGAGCATCTAATAGACCAACCTCTTCAAAATGGTGCATACATCGCGGCAACAAACTTTCTCCAATAACAAAGCGAGGAAATTTATTCTTTTCCACCACCTTAATTGACAATCCTTTATTATGTAAATACCCAGCAGCGACGCTACCTGAAGGCCCAGCGCCTATTATTAAAACATCTACATTTTCATTAATCATAGCCATAGCAAATAGAATTCGAAACTAGTCTTTATTTTTTATTCTAAATTGATTTTTTTACTTTTTACTATCAAATCAACAGAGCGAAGATCAATTCTCATTAATTATTATAAATTTGCATACCAATTTAACTATTTTTATTCACAATTATTACGCCACTCCCCTTCAACCAATACTAGATGCCAAAAATTAAAGGAAAGTTAGGAATAGACGAATTCTATAAAGTTATTTTTAAGAAGGAAGCAATTTCAGTTGATGATGCAGTTTTCGAAACTGTGGAGAAGAGTTTTGAGTTCCTCAAAGAATTTTCTAAGAATAAGGTGATATATGGAGTGAACACGGGTTTCGGCCCAATGGCTCAGTATAAAATCAAAGATTCAGAAGGTAAAAAATTACAATACAATTTAATTCGCAGTCATGCTTCAGGCTCTGGAAACCCAATAGCACCTAAATATGTGAAGGCTGCTATGCTAGCTCGTTTAAACACACTAAGCTTAGGTCATTCAGGTGTAGATAGATCGGTTATTGAAGTAATGACATTGCTAATCAATAAAGACATTACTCCCTTAATATATGAACATGGAGGGGTTGGAGCAAGTGGAGATTTAGTGCAATTAGCACATTTAGCACTTGTATTAATTGGTGAAGGAGAAGTATTTTACAAAGGAGATCTTAGACCAACAAAGGAAGTTTTTGAACTAGAAGGAATTTCACCAATATCGGTTGAAATAAGAGAAGGTCTTGCTCTTATGAACGGCACATCTGTAATGACAGGTATTGGTATCGTTAATACCATTTACACACGTCGATTATTAGAGTGGATGATTGCCTGTTCTTCTGCCATCAATGAGTTAGTAGAAGCTTACGATGATCATTTATCCTTTGAGCTTAATTTGACTAAAAAGCATCAAGGTCAGCGTGAGATAGCAAGATCAATGCGAAGTCATCTAAGCGACAGTAAGCTAACAAGAAAACGTGAACACCATCTTTATAACAACAATGATGATGTTGAAATATTTGAGGAAAAAGTACAAGAGTATTATTCTATACGTTGTGTACCTCAAATCTTAGGACCGGTATTAGACACACTTAATGATGTGGAACGGGTTATGATTGAAGAGGTAAACTCTGCTAATGACAATCCAATTATTGACCTAAAAAAGAAGCATGTATATCACGGCGGAAACTTTCATGGCGACTATGTTTCACTTGAGATGGACAAGCTAAAACTTGTGGTTACAAAACTGAGCATGTTGTCTGAGCGTCAATTGAACTATTTAATGAATTCCAAAATAAACGAAATTCTGCCACCATTCGTAAACTTAGGCGAGCTTGGCTTAAATTTCGGAATGCAAGGTGTTCAATTCACAGCTACTTCAACTACCGCTGAAAATCAAATGCTATCGAACCCGATGTACGTTCATAGTATACCAAATAATAACGATAATCAAGATATTGTAAGCATGGGCACCAATGCAGCCCTTATTACTAAAAGAGTAATTGAAAATGCTTACGAAGTAATGGCCATTGAAATAATAACTGTAGTTCAGGCTATTGAATATTTAAAAGTACAAGACAAGGTTTCTTCAAAAACCAAGAAAATGTATGATGCAATTCGTAAAATAGTGCCCCCATTCAAAGAGGATCTAATTATGTATCCTTTTGTAAATCAAGTGAAGGACTATATTATTAATCATGAAAATAAATAAGATGAAAACAAAGCACACATTATTTTTAGCGCTTTTTGCCATTTCTTTTTTTACGTTCGGGCAAGAGTTAGCATTAGTTAAAGAAGCAAAAATAGCGGGTTATATTAATAAGTCTGGCGAATTGGCTATTCCCATTCAATTTGAAGACGCGGAAAGCTTTTCAGATGGATTAGCAGCTGCAGAGAAAGACGAAAAATGGGGCTTCATTAATCCAGCAGGAGAATGGGCAATTCAACCTGAATATGACAAGGTTAAAGACTTTAATTCTGGTGTTTCGTTGGTATTAAAAAATGACGAATGGCACTATATTACTAAATCTGGAGCGAAACTAGAAACTCCTGCTAGCGAGAAATATTTCGATTTTAATGACGGAGTTGCATTTTATAGAGTTGGCGAGCTTATTGGTTTAATAGGGCCTGACGGAAAAGTCATTTTAGAGCCTACGTATACGACTATCAAAAAATTTAGAAATGGTCATGCCAAAGTAAGAAAAGAAGAACAATGGGGCATGATTGACAATACCGGAAAATTAGTAATTCCTATTGAATACACCGCAATTGGGAATCAATGGGCGTCTGCCGGAGTGGAAGCAAGACAAGGAGAAACTTGGGGCATTGTTTCTAACGGAACTTTTAACCCTGTTGAAGGTGCTGAAAAAGTTTGGGGTTTTAATGAAGGCTCAAAACTTACCTATGCAAAAAAAGATAAAAAAATAGGCTTTGTTAACTCAAAAGGAGAATGGGTAATTCAACCAGCCTATGACAAAGCAAGATCATTTGTAGACGGTTTAGCACCGGTTGCTAATGGAAAAATGTGGGGCTATATTAATGAAAAAGGAGAAATGGTCATCGATGCTACTTATCGTGATGCTGAAATATTTGCGGAAGGCATGGCACCAGTAAAAGACAAAAAGTGGGGCTTTATTGATAAAACAGGGAAGCTAATCATTCCAATGGAATATGACATTACGGCTGGATTGAGCTTCGTCGGAGGAAAAAGCAAAGGTTTTAAAAATGGTTTAGTCCGTGTCAAGTCAAAAAAAGGATGGGGCTTTATGGATACTTCCGGAAAACTATTAGCAGACAAATGGTTTGAAAATGCGGAACGCTTTACAGAGTAAAATAAGCACCGAACAACAAAATATATGGCAGAGAAAGAAGAGAAAAAAAAGTGCGCTTTAATTACCGGCGGTTCAAGAGGAATAGGAAGAGCTGTTTGCGTTCAACTTGCGAAAGACTCTGACTATCACATTTTAATAAATTACAACAGCAACAAAGATGCTGCTCTTGAAACTTTAAAACAAGTTGAAGAAGCAGGCGCATCTGCTGAAATCATTCAATTCAACGTAGTAGAAAGTGAAGCTGTAAAAGCCGCATTGTCTAAATGGGAAGAAGCCAACCCTAACGCAATAATTGAAGCCTTAGTAAATAATGCTGGTATAACAAAAGACGGACTCTTCATGTGGATGCCAGCTGAAGATTGGTCTTCAGTTATCAACACAAGTCTAAATGGTTTTTTCAATGTCACGAATTACCTGATCCAAAAGTTATTGGTAAACAAATACGGTAGAATTGTAAACATGGTTTCCGTTTCTGGGCTTAAAGGCACTCCCGGTCAAACTAACTATTCCGCCGCAAAAGGCGCCGTAATTGCCGCAACAAAAGCATTAGCACAAGAAGTTGCAAAAAGAAACGTTACTGTAAATGCGGTTGCGCCAGGTTTTATAAAAACTGACATGACTAGCGAGCTTAATGAAAAGGAACTCAAAAGGATGATACCTGCAAATAGATTCGGTGAAGCTGAAGAAGTTGCTCATATTGTTTCCTTTTTAGTTTCTAGAAAGTCTTCATATATTACTGGTGAAATCATTAATATTAATGGAGGTATTTATTCATAAAACTAGACGATAACAAGGGGAATGAGAAGAGTTGTCATAACAGGTATGGGTATTTATTCTTGCATAGGCAAAAACCTAGAAGAAGCAAGAGCATCTTTACACGAAGGAAAATCAGGAATTGTTTTCGACCAAAAACGTATTGATTTTGGCTACCGATCGGCTTTCACAGGCAAAGTTGATTTGCCAGATCTTAAACCCTTTTTGACACGAAGACAGCGCTTAAGTTTAGGTGAAGAAGCAACGTATGCGTATGCAGCGACTCGCCAAGCTTTAGAGAATGCTAAAATTGATGAAGCCTTTTTAGCAGAAAATGAAGTTGGAATTATTTATGGCAATGATAGTACCGCTAAATCAACGATTGAATCAATAGATATCATTCGTGAAAAACAAGACACCACTTTGGTGGGTTCAGGTGCAATTTTCAAAGGCATGAACTCCACCGTAACAATGAATCTTTCCACAATTTTCAAACTAAAAGGTGTCAACTTTACCATAAGTGCTGCCTGTGCTAGTGGGTCACATTCTATTGGAATGGCATATCAACTTATCAAAGGTGGATTGCAAGATTGTGTTATAGCAGGAGGCGCACAAGAAGTTAACGAACTTGCCATGTGCAGTTTTGATGGTCTTGGTGTTTTTGCAACTGGTGGCGATGATCCAACAAAGGTTTCAAAACCATTTGACGCTGATCGCAACGGACTTGTGCCGAGCGGAGGTGGAGCAACACTTGTACTAGAAAGTTATGAGTCAGCTGTAAAAAGAGGAGCTCCTATTTTAGGGGAAATAATTGGATACGGATTTTCTTCAAACGGCGACCACATTTCAACACCGAATGTTGAAGGCCCTGCAAGAGCAATGCGTAAAGCTTTGAATCAAGCAAACCTTAAGGCATCAGAAATTGATTATGTTAATGCACATGCTACTTCAACTCCTGTTGGAGATGCCAATGAAGCAAAAGCAATTTTCGAAATTTTCGGAGAGTCAAATCCTCCTGTAAGTTCTACAAAATCAATGACCGGTCATGAATGCTGGATGGCTGGCGCTAGTGAAGTAATTTATTCGATGTTAATGATGCAACATTCCTTTGTAGCACCAAACATTAACCTAGAGAAACCAGATGAGGATTCTGAAAAATTAAACTTAATTAGCAAAACCCTAAATAAAAAAATTGATGTATTTTTGTCCAATTCATTCGGATTTGGAGGCACAAATTCCGCATTGATAATAAAAAGTGTGCTTTAGGTATGAATAAAGAAGTGATAATAGAAAAAATTGATGATTTTCTCATTGATGAATTTGAAGTTGAATCTGATGATATTTCACCAGAAGCAAATTTAAAGGAAACACTTGGTCTTGATAGTCTTGACTTTGTCGATTTAGTTGTTGCTGTCGAAAGTAATTTTGGTGTAAAACTAGTTGGTGAAGATTTTGTAAACATTATCACACTTCAAAATTTTTACGACCTTATTGAGAGAAAATTAGCCTAAACTTTTTTCAACAAAACCCGAAAAATGGCTACAGAATGGGACGGGAAATCACGAGGAACAGTAGTTGGGTATCAAATTTTCATTTTCTTTCTTAGAACATTCGGACTTCGCCCAGCATATTTCATACTACGTTTTGTAATCTTTTATTTTGTATTATTTTCTCCAAGAAGTAATAGAGATACCTACACATATTTCAAAAAAAGGCATGGTTTTTCAACCTTTAAAAGCTTAATAAGCGTTTATAGAGGCTACCTAATGTTTGGCAGAACAATAACTGATAAGATTGCCATTTCTATCGGTTTTCGCGAAAAATTCACCTATACTCATAACGGTATTGAAAATATTGACAATGTTCTCAAAAAGAAAAAGGGTGGTATTTTGATTAGCGGACATGTAGGCAATTTTGAGATCTCACATTACTTTTTTGAAAATCGATATTCAGATTCTAAAATAAGCATGGTAACTACCATGGCAGAGCATCAGAGCATTCAAGAATATATGGATCGTATTTCTGTGAAATCACATCTTGATTTTATTTTGATAAAAGGAGATATGTCTCACATTTTCGAAATACATAATGCCATTGATTCTGGCGGATTGGTTGTTTTTACAGGAGATAGATATATGGAAGGCGGTAAAGTTTTAACTGAGAAATTTATGGGTGAGAGCGCAGATTTTCCCATAGGACCGTATCTTTTAGCATCTCGATTAAATCTACCTGTCTTATTCGTATATTTTATGAAAGGAGAAAAAAGACATTATGATTTATATGCTAGTGCTGCAAAATTCAAAGCTCGCGATGCCCAGGGTGTTCTAAAGGAGTATACAGAAAGTATGGAAGGGATTTTAAAAAAATACCCATTACAATGGTTTAATTATTACGATTTTTGGAAAGACAGAGAGCAATCATGAAAGAAATCTTAGTAGTCTACTATACCCAATCTGGGCAATTGTTTGATATTCTAGAAAATATCTTATCTAATATTAATTCAGAAGGTGTTAACGTATCTTATCACAAAGTTGAACCTGAAGAACCTTATCCTTTCCCATGGAAAAACAAAAGGTTTTATGATGCTTTCCCTGAGTCCTTTCTCCAGATTCCCACTAAAATACATCCTCCAAAAGAAGACATCTTAAGTAAAAAATATGATCTAGTACTTTTAGGATATCAAGTGTGGTTCTTAACACCATCACCACCAATCAATTCGTTTTTAAAATCTGACTTTGCAAAACAATTATTAAAAGACACCCCAGTTATAACGGTAATTGCATGCAGAAATATGTGGATTCAAGCTCAAGAAAAAACCAAAAAGCTTTTAAACGCCAATGAAGCTAAACTTGTTGGCCATATTGCTTTGGTAGATCGACACATAAACCATATAAGCGTTATTACAATTTCACATTGGATGTTTACAGGGAGAAAAGACAGAAAATGGGGCATATTTCCAAAACCTGGTGTATCAAGTCAAGATATAACCGAGGCAACTAAATTCGGGGCACCCATAAAGAGTGCTTTATTAGCTAATGACTATTCTCAATTGCAAAAGAATCTGTTAGAAATTGATGCGCTAAATATCAACCCCTTTCTTGTATTAGTTGACAAAAGAGCTAATGTCCTTTTTTCAAAATGGGCCAATCTAATTATCAAAAAAGGCAAGCCCGGAAATCCTAAGCGATTAAAATGGATCGGATTGTTCAAATATTATTTGTTATTTGCAATCTGGCTGATAGCACCAATAGTTTTTATTGTATTTTTGTTGACTTATTTGCCAACAACCAAGAAAAGAAATAGAGAGAAGAAATATTATTCTTCTGTGTCTTCTAAGTAGCTCAGTTAATGAAAGATGTTTACATAAACAGAATAGCCAAATTTTTACCAAACAGCCCTGTTCAGAATGAACAAATGGAAGAAAAATTGGGTGTTATAAATGGTAAATTCTCTAAAGCTAGACGTATAGTTTTGCGTAATAATCGCATAAAAACTAGATATTATGCCATTGATGAAAATGGTGAAGTAACGCATAATAATGCGCAACTTACAGCTGCTGTTGTCGAAGAACTTTGTGACGTAAATTTCACAAAACAAGATATCGAATTATTATCATGTGGCACTTCTAGTCCTGATCAAATTTTACCTTCTCATGCGGCAATGGCACATGGGTTTTTGAAAAATGGCAATATGGAAATTAACTCTCCTTCAGGAGCTTGTTGCTCAGGAATGAATGCCATGAAATATGCTTTTATGTCTGTCAAAACTGGGCAGGTTAGCAACGCTGTATGTACCGGTTCAGAACGAACTTCATCTTGGATGCGTTCTGAAGTTTTTGAAAACGAAGTATCGCATTTGAAAACATTAGAAGAAAATCCTATTATTAGCTTTAATAAAGAATTTTTACGTTGGATGCTCTCTGATGGCGCCGGCGCGATGTTACTAGAAAATGAACCTAAAGGCAAAACTCCACTTAAAATAGAGTGGATGGAAGGTTTCTCATATGCCCATGAAGTGGAAACATGCATGTATGCGGGTGGCGAAAAACTTGAAGATGGAACTTTAAAAGCATGGAGCGAATATCCTGCTGAGGTTTGGGGTGAAATGGCATTGTTCGCAATGAAGCAAGACACCAGACTTCTTGGAGACAACATCTTGGTAAAAGGTGTTGATAGCCTAAAGCAAGCTTGTGAAAAAAATGGGGTGAAATCCACCGAAATAGATTATTATCTCCCTCATATTTCTTCCTACTACTTTAAAGAAAGATTGTACGATGAAATGACTAAACAAGGCTTTGAAATTCAATGGGACAAATGGTTTATTAATCTCGAAAATGTCGGGAATATAGGCGCTGCATCCATCTATATTATGTTAGAAGAACTTGCAAATTCTGGAAAACTCAAAAAAGGAGACAACATTCTATTGTCTGTTCCTGAGAGTGCTCGTTTTTCATATGCTTACGCCTTTTTAACTGTCTGCTAAATGAACCTGCTTGAAGAAGAAATTACCGATTACGGTTTTCTACTAAACTTGCTTCCGCACAATAAACCTTTTGTGATGGTAGACGCGTTACGTTTTTTTTCTGAAAAAAAAATCGTGTCAAGTTTAACCATAACATCAGAAAATATTCTAGTAAAAAATAATCGTTTTTCCGCACCTGGGCTCATAGAGAATATGGCGCAAACAATAGCTTTACATACTGGCTACGACTATTATTTGAAACAAAAACCCGCTCCTACAGGTTATATTGGAGCTATTAAAAAAGCAGAGATTTTCGAACTTCCGCAAATAGATAAAGAACTGACAACAACGGTTGAAATTTTGCACGATATTATGGGTGTAACTTTAGTCCAAGCTAAAGTTGAATGTGACGGAAAAATCATCGCTCAAAGCGAAATGAAAACCGCCTTAGCCCCAGAAAATGCGTAAGCCACGTCGTCATCTTAAAATCGAACATTTTCTGCCTCATAGGCCACCGATGCTAATGGAATGCAGAACTCCGTATATTGACGCTGAGTCTGTCGAAACTCATTTTGACATAACAGAAAAAAGTATTTTTACAACCAAAACCGGATACTTTTCAGAAGCAGGGCTGATTGAAAACGCTGCTCAAGCATGTTCAGCAATTACAGGGCAAGATTTTTTTGAAGAAGATGACCTTGAGGGTAAAAGCAACAAAGTTGTTGGCTATATCAGCGCTATTAAAAAAGTAGTTATCAATTTTTTACCTAAAGTTGGCGACACCTTAATAACAAAAGCTTCTCTTGTTTCAAGATACGATACTGATGAAATGAGTATTTGCACCATTGAAGCTTCCTCTTTTAGAAATGATGAATTAGTCGTAAATTGTACATTGAACTTCTTAATTCATGAAGTTAAGTAGGTTAGTACAAAAAAATAGACCTTGAAAAAATCTGAAGTCCCACAAGACAAAAGCACCTTAGAGAATACAAACATTCGCGAAATGTGTTACGCTGTTGATGAAAACGGTGAGTATACTACCGAACTAAGTACGGGCTGGGACCCAAAGACTATCGCATTAAACAATACACTAGCCGAAATTGACGAAAGAATTGCAGCAGCAAAAGAAAAGGTCTTAAAAAACGAAACTAGCCCCATAGAGTATTATATGGAATTAAATAGAATGGACACTTCTGTTTTAGCTGGCTATACAGGTTTTTGGCAATGGCAAATAAAAAGACATTTCAAACCTTCAGTATTTCAAAAACTCAGCATAAAAAGACTTCAAAAATATGCCGATGTTTTCGAAATCACTATTGAAGAATTAAAAAATAGCAACGCCTAATTACATGCAAATAGAATTTGAACACCGTCAAGCAGCTCATTGTGAAAATGGAGCAGTTTCCAACCTTATGCGCTACAACGGTATTGATGTAAGTGAGCCAATGGTTTTTGGTATTGGATCAGGACTCCTATTTTGCTACATTCCATTTTTAATGGTTAATCATGCCCCTGCAATTACGTATAGGGCAATGCCTGGTTTCATATTCAAACGTTTTGCAAAACGAGTTGGCGTAAAAATCAAAAGAGAGAAATTCAAAAACACTAAGAAAGCGCAAGAACGTCTTGATGAGAATTTAAGCAAGAATAACCCGGTTGGATTGCAGGTTGGAGTATTTAATTTACCCTATTTTCCTGAAGAATATCGCTTTCATTTCAATGCTCATAATTTAGTCGTTTATGGCAAAGAAGGTGATCGTTATTTAATAAGCGACCCTACCGTTGAACATGTAACTTCGCTTTCAGAAAAAGAACTAGAGAAAGTACGTTTTGCAAAAGGTGCATTTGCACCAAATGGTCATATGTATTACCCAGTTTCTTTTCCAGAAAAAGTTAATCTAGAAAAAGCAATTCTTAAAGGCATCAAACATACCTGCCGCGATATGTTGGCCCCTATACCTTTTGTAGGTGTAAAAGGAATCCACAAAATAGCAGGACTTATTCGTAAATGGCCAAAGAAAAAAGGAACTAAAGTGGCTAACCACTACTTAGGTCAAATAGTGCGAATGCAAGAAGAAATAGGAACTGGCGGAGGTGGATTCCGTTATATTTATGCTGCATTTTTACAAGAAGCAAGTAAAATTTTGAACAATTCGCAGCTTTCTGATCTTTCAAACGAAATGACCGAAATTGGCGATTTATGGCGTGATTTTGCCGTTAATGCCTCTAGAATTTATAAAAATCGTAGTTCTCAAAATGACGGCTATAACCAAATCGCTAATCAATTAGATACTATTGCTAACCTTGAAGAAACCTTTTTCAAAAAGCTAAAAAAAGCGGTTTAATATTAAATTCTAAAAACCAATTTTCGAAACCAACATCTTGTAGTTTTACTTAATGATAATAATAAACAAGCTTTCAAAAAAGTATAAAGGTGCCGAAGATTTTTCGGTATCTGAGTTAGATTTGAACATTGATGAAGGCGAAATATTTGGACTTTTAGGGCCTAATGGAGCTGGAAAAACAACGTTAATCTCAATGTTAAGTTCATTGCTCAAACCAACCTCAGGTACTTTTTCGATAGACGGACTTACCTATCATAAAAACAAAACCCAACTGAAGCAATCTATTGGTATTGTTCCACAAGAATATGCGTTATACCCTACTTTGACTGCTATGGAAAATCTAATGTACTTTGGAAGCATGTATGGCATTCCAAAAGTTGATTTAAAGAAAGATATTTTAGATCATTTAGAAACATTAGGGCTTTTACAATTCGCCAATAAAAAAATTAAAACCTTTTCAGGTGGGATGAAAAGACGTATCAATCTCATCGCGGGTATACTTCACCAACCAAAAGTCTTATTTTTAGACGAACCAACCGTTGGCGTAGATGTACAATCAAGAAATGTGATTATTGACCACCTTAAAAATCTTAACCAAAAAGGAGTTACTATAATTTACACGTCGCATCATTTGAATGAAGCGGAAGAATTCTGTTCGCAAGTTGCCATTATTGATCACGGTAAAATTGTTTGCAAAGGCAAGCCTAAGCAACTCATAGCCGATCAGAAAAATGCAACACACTTAGAAGATGTCTTTTTAGCTCAAACTGGTAAAGCCCTACGCGACTATGCATAAACTATTAGCTAGCGCATATAAAGAGTTTTTGCTCCTCACTCGTGATATCGGAGGTTTGGCAGTATTGTTTATAATGCCGTTGCTTTTAGTAATTACAATTACGCTGATTCAAGACAATTCATTCAAAACCATTAAGCAAAATAAGATTCCGATTATAGTGGTGGATAATGATCAGGGAGAAGTGTCACAAAATATTCTTGAAAATCTTAAAACATCTGATTTATTTGAGCTCTCAGAGCAAACAAATGAAAAGTTAGTTGAAGAATTGGTTCAGAATGGCGAGTATCAACTAGCTATTGTAATTCCTGAAAATTTATCTAAAGATTTAAATGCGAAAGTCTCCGAAAATGTTGATGGTATTCTTGCCAAATTTGGAGTTGAAAAAGAAACGTTTCCATCAAAAAAGTTAGAATTAATAGCCAAAGAAGTGAAGCTTTACTTTGATCCGGCTACACAATTCTCTTTTCGAAATTCTATTAAAAGTGGTATTGCCCAAATGGTTTCGAAAATTGAAACACAATCTATTTACGCTGCTTTTCAAGAACAAATAACCGATGACCCAAACGAGAAAATATTTGAAACTGACTCATTTATTAGCTTTAAAGAAATCATACCTAACGGAGATTCAGAAGCATTAATTCCGAATTCATCACAACACAATATTCCTGCGTGGTCACTTTTCGCTATCTTCTTTATAATCCTTCCCCTTTCGATAAATATGGTGAATGAGAAAAATCAAGGTACTTTCATACGGTTGCGAACGCACCCTGTTTCATATGCCACCGTTTTGGGCGGCAAAACAATGGTGTTCTTAGCCGTTGCTTTGACCCAATTTGCTTTTATGCTTTTGGTGGGTATCTACTTATTTCCCGTGTTAGGTTTGCCAACATTGGATGTTTCAGGAAGATTACCACTCTTATTTGTTGTTGCTTTTTTCGCTGGCCTGGCTGCAGTTGGCTTAGGATTATTACTCGGCACTATTGCAAAAAGCCAAGAACAGTCCGCTCCATTTGGGGCAACTTTCGTCGTGATATTGGCCGCTATCGGTGGCGTATGGGTTCCTGTTTTTGCCATGCCTAAGTTTATGCAAACACTTTCAAAACTCTCACCAATGAATTGGGGACTTGAAGCATTCTATGATGTTTTTTTAAGAAATGTTGGCTTGAGTGAACTTATTCCTGAAATTACATTATTATTTTTGTTCTTTGTTGCAACAACGGTAATTGCAATAGTTTACCACAATCGAAAAAACGCTGTTTAAAATGATGAAGGAAGTTAGTTTTACAAGTGATGTTCGCGTTCGTTTTACAGAATGTGATCCGTTAGGTATTGTATGGCACGGTAATTATATTCAGTATTTTGAAGATGGCCGTGAAGCTTTTGGTCGTCATCATGGTATCTCGTATTTAGATCAAAAAGAGCATAATTTTAGCACTCCAATTGTAAAATCAAGCTGTGAGCATAAATTACCTTTGAAATATGGTGATGTAGCAAGTATCAAAACCACCTATGTAAATTCACGTGCTGCAAAAATGATTTTCAAATATGAAATTTTGAATCCTGAAGGTAATGTGGTTTGTACAGGAGAAACAGTTCAAGTTTTTGTTGAGCTCTTTGGAGAAATGTCCTTAGAAGTTCCTGCGTTTTTCAAGGAATGGAAACAAAAAATAGGCTTATCAGATGTCTAAAGTCTATCTAACACATAACAATATTGTTTCTTCCTTCGGGTTTGATAGCGCAGCTGCAATTCAGAACATCAGCAATGAAATCACCGGATTAAAATTGATAGATGACAAAAGCGTCTTGCCAAATCCGTTTTATTCTTCAAGAATACAACAAGATAAGTTGGAAGAAAAATACCAACAATTAAACCCCAGAGAAAAACATACCCGACTTGAAAAAATGCTTTTAGTGTCGTTAAAAGAGACTATTGCAGATTCTAAAGTGAAAATTACAGACCGTGTCGGACTTATCATTTCGACAACCAAAGGGAATATTGATGTCTTAGAAAATCAAACTGAATTTGATGAAGAAAGAGCCTATTTAGGAGCTTTGGGCAATAAAATTAAAATTCATTTTGGCTTTAAAGATGATGCCATAGTACTTTCGAATGCTTGTGTTTCTGGCGTTTTAGCAGTAGCCACAGCAAAAAGACTTATAACACAAAATCGATACGATCACATATTTGTAGCTGGAGGAGATTTAGTAACTCAATTTATTCTTTCTGGCTTTAATTCTTTTCAAGCGCTAAGTGAAGAACCTTGTCGACCGTATTGCAAGACACGCACAGGTATTAATATAGGTGAAGTAGCAGCAAGTGTTTTAGTGACCAAAGACCAATCACTTTTGATTGATGAATCTGTTGTTGTTTTAGGAGAAGCTTCCTGCAATGATGCCAATCATATTTCAGGACCTTCGCGTACAGGTGAAGGTTTGTATAGAAGTATTGAGTCTGCTTTAAAACAAGCAAATTTAACCTCCGACGACATCGATTACATATCTGCACATGGCACAGCAACGTCGTTTAATGATGAAATGGAAGCTATAGCATTCAATAGAGCTAGTTTACAAAATACCCCGCTAAATAGCCTGAAAGGTTATTTCGGACATACATTAGGTGCATCTGGTTTATTAGAAACTATTATTGGTATGCACTCACTTCATCAAAATACGCTTTATGCCTCTTTGGGATTCAAAGAATTAGGTGTTTCTCAACCTATAAACGTTATTAAAAAA
Source organism: uncultured Flavobacteriaceae bacterium (assembly GCA_938009735.1). Lineage (GTDB taxonomy): Bacteria > Bacteroidota > Bacteroidia > Flavobacteriales > Flavobacteriaceae > Maribacter_C. The sequence goes on along the minus strand of CALLIG010000357.1, from coordinate 12,197 downwards.
ACAAAAAAACAGTACATAAAATCATTTTTAAAAACGGCATCTGGATTTGGTGGATGCAATACAGCTGCAATTTTTCAAAAAGTTAGTAATTAGGGTAAAAATAACCGCTGTACTTCTTAAATTAGCATCTTTATATTTCTAGTAAACATACATAACCAGCATGTCAAAAAAACCAATGAGGGCTATCGACGCACTTCAAGAAGCTCAAAAAATCGCTTTTGCCCCATTTATTTTTCAGGCTACTGTTTCACTTAAAGAACTTGGTATTTTCGATTACATTTTTGAAAACAATCAAAAAGGTGGCGTTACTATTTCTGAAATTTCTAAAGCCTTAATCATTAGTGAATATGGCATTGGCGTACTTCTAGAAATGGCCGAAAGTGCTGATATTGTTGAGAAAGATGAAAATGAAAGATATGAATTAACGAAAATCGGTTACTTTTTAAACGCTAATAGCATAGTAGAAGCGAATATGAATTTTACGCAAGATGTATGTTATAAGGGGCTTTTTCACCTCACAGAAGCGATTCAAGAAGAAAAACCGGCAGGCTTAAAAGAGTTGGGAGACTGGCCAACAATTTATGAAGGCTTATCAAAATTGACACCTAAAGAGCAAAAGTCTTGGTTTGATTTTGATCATTGTTATTCTGACGGAATGTTTGAAGAAGCTTTAGCAACTGTCTTTAAAAAGAAACCAAGATTGATATATGATATTGGTGGTAATACGGGCAAATTTTCGATAGCCTGTTGCAAGTTCAATGAAGACGTCAATGTTCATATTTTTGATTTACCTGGCCAATTAAACAAAGCACTCGAAAATGCGAAAATCAGTAATTTCCAAGACCGAATTACAGGTACAGAAATTGATTGGTTATCTGACAACCCGCAAATACCAGCAGGAGCAGACACCATTTGGATGAGTCAATTTTTGGATTGTTTTTCAAAAAATGAAATATTAAAAATACTTCGTATTGCAGTAAAAGCGATGAATTCTGACACAGAACTAATCATCATAGAAACATATACTGATCGTCAAGAATTTAGTAGTTCTAAACTGATACTTGAAGCAACTTCCTTATATTTTACAGCACTTGCAAATGGCAATAGTAAAATGTACAAGGCGTCAGAATTTGAATCTTTAGTTAATGAAGCTGGCTTAACACTCGTAGAAGACAAGAAACTAGGTGATTATCATACGATGTTCACATGTAAAAAGAAGTAACCATCGTGCAAAAAGAATTCTATATTCAATCTTATTGCCATATCACAAGGAATGAAGTTCTTGTAAATGGTAAGTCTGTTTTCAAATCCGACGAAATAGAATTCACCTCATTTATAAAAGCAGCATATAAAAATTTTGATATTGATCATTCGAAATTTTTTAAGATGGACAATTTGAGCAAACTTGCTTTCATTGCTTCAGATGTACTATTAAAAAACGAGCCAGAGAAAAACATAGCATTGATACTTTCAAACAATGCAAGCAGCTTAGATTCCGATAGAAAACATCAATCATCTATTGCAGATCCAGAAAATTTTTATCCAAGCCCAGCAGTATTTGTTTATACGTTGCCTAATATTTGCCTTGGAGAAATTAGTATCAAACATCAACTGTATTCAGAAAATAGCTTTTTTGTTTTTGAAAATTTTAATGCCGATGTTCTATCAACGTACGCCAACAGTCTGTTAGCCGATGATAAAGCAGAAAAGGCATTATGCGGATGGGTAAACATCGACGAAGGAAAATATGATGCTTTTTTGTACGTTGTTGCTAAGAAAGGTACTTTTGTACATTCGATACCTGAAATAAACCTATTATACAAGACCAATGAGTAATTTGAAAATAGAATTAAAGGAGAAAATTATTGAGCAATTGAACTTAGAAGATATTGCTATCGAAGAAATTGCTGATACTGACCCTCTTTTTGGTGAAGGTTTAGGTCTTGATTCAATTGATGCTCTTGAACTTATCGTAATGTTAGATAAAGATTACGGTATCAAATTGGCTGACCCAAAACAAGGAAGAACTATTTTCGAATCAATAGATTCTATGGCAGCATATATTGAAGAAAACCGTAGTAGATAAATAAAGAGGAGTACTACTTAAACAGCATAGAAATCAGATCATTTTTGATGATATCTATTTAGGCTTTAAACGAAGAATCTCTAACAATCAAATTCGTTTTTATCTCAACTGTTTTAGTAATAACATCGTTCTTAGGATTTTCAATTTCTTCAATTAAGAACATAACTGCAGTACGCCCAATTTTATCTCCTGGCTGATCTACTGTAGTAAGTGCAGGTTGTATTATTGTTGAGTTTACCGAATTACTAAAACCAACTACGGCAATTTCTTCAGGTATTTTAACTTTATATTTATGTAGTGCTATTATAGCCCCTATAGCAGCATTATCTGTAATAGCAAAAATAGCATCAGGTCGCTTCTTCATACTTAAAAGGATATTAGTTAACCTTCTTCCGTTTTTTAAAGAAATATCTTCAGTACTAAGAATTAGCTTTTCGTCAATTGTAATTTCATGTTCTTTAAGAGCTCTTATATAACCTGCGAATCGTTTTTCAGAATTAAAAGAATTTTCTGTTTCCTTTAAAATTGCAATTCTCTTTTTTCCTAAGTTAATTAAATGTTCAACAGCATGAAATGCAGCTTCTTCTTCATCGATAACAACCTGCGTACAAGGAATTTTATCTGAAACCTTATCAAAAAGGACCATTGGCATTCGATTTAAAATCTGTAATATTTCATCTAGAATTGTTGTTTTTCTAGCAAGCGACATTAAAATTCCATCTACACCAAATTGAGCCATGGTTGTTAGCATTTCAATTTGTTTGGTTTCACTATTTTTTGACTCAGAAATAATCACTCTATATCCACGAAGTTCTGCCTCTTCTAAAATCCCTTTCAAAATAGTAGAAGTAAACAAATGGGAGATATTAGGAACAATAACACCTAATATATGAGTTTCTTGTGAGCGAAAACCACGTGCAAAAAGATTAGGAGCATAGTGCATTTGCTTAGCTAACTTTTGTACACGTTTTTTAGTTGCTACACTAATATCAGGATGATCATTTAGAGCTCTCGAAACAGTTGAAATCGACAATTCAAGCTCTTGTGCTAACTCTTTAAGCGTTGTGTTTCTTTTCTTACGCATGCTAATTTGTATCGAATTCAAATATAAATTAATATATCACTCCTTGCGATAGTTCTATCGCAAACGTTTCCGCAAACGTTTGCATAAGGTTTTCGCAAAATATTTGTAAAATCACTACGGTATTCTAATAGTTTTATCCCCAGATTAACGATTCATTAAAATTTCAACTCAACAACTTTTTTAAAACCTAATTATTATGAAAAAATTTATTTTTGCGGTTATTGGTCTTTGTTTAAGCGCAGCCAGCTTCGCGCAGACTGATATTTCCGGAACAGTTACAGACAATACTGGCGAGCCTATTCCTGGGGCAAATATTTTTTTAATGGGAAGTACTTCAGGCGCCACATCAGATTTCGATGGCAACTATAGTTTTACAACAGACCTAACAGGTAGTCAAACGCTACAGGCTTCATATCTTGGCTTCACTACTATTGACATGAAGGTCGAACTAAACAACATAGCTTTAGTGGTTGATTTTGTGCTACAAGAAGGAGGAGAACAATTAGATGAAGTGGTACTAACAGGCTCAAGCACCTTTAGATCACAAAAGCAAGCCCCATTATCTATTAGCTCGGTTAAAATGGCAGAAATAACAAAATTATCTGCAAACAGTCAGGCAGATATTCTTAGGAGTGTGCCAGGAATTACTGCTGAAGGTGGCGGTGGAGAAACAGCAACAAATATATTTATTAGAGGTCTTCCTTCTCCTGGACAATTTGGTTATACTCCCTTACAATATGATGGAATTCCATTAATAGGTACATTCGGCTTAAACTCTTCAGCGCATGATGTTTATGCTAGGCCTGATATTGGATTTAAAGGAGTAGAATTTGTAAGAGGTGGCGCGGCTATTCTATATGGCTCAGGGTCAACAGCGGGTCTGATTAACTATACAAGTAAAACTGGTGATGCAAATCCGGGTAACATTATCAATGTTGAATGGGGAAGCGGAGGAAGAATAAAAACAGATTTTTATTCAGGAGGACAATTGGGCGGAGAAGATTCTAACACCTATTATGCACTAACAGGGTTCATAAGAAAAGATGATGGCCCCTTAGATACAGGCCTAACCACTCGCGGTTATCAATTTCGTGCAAATATTAAAAAGAAGTTTGAAAATGGATCTTTTACATTTAGCGGACACTATATAAACGATCGCGCGCAATTTTATCTTCCATTACCATTACAAGGTGGAAGTCGCGAACCGATAGCCGGAAATGATGGCGAAGATGTACGCCAATTACTGCCAGGAGATTTAGAAGCTACTTCATTTTTACATGCTGGCGGAAGTTATCAGAGCCCAATTGAAGATGGGGTATACACAAAAGGTGGATATTTAATGGCCGATTTCAAGTATAATTTAACGGATCGGTTAAAATTTAAGTCCAAAATTAGATTTGCAGAATACCAACACAATTTTGCTTTGTATGTAGGTGGTAATGGTGGACAGCCTAATCCAATAACTCTTGGTGAATATGTAAATAATATTGCTCCTGACAACACAGGATTTTCAGCCACATATCAAGGCGGAAATAGCCAACTAAGTGCAAACACATTAGTTGTAGATAACTTAGAAGTTGATAGACTACGCCCAATGAGTGATTATTCTGGAGAAGCTTCATTAACCTACAGAACAGATGACAATAAACATAACTTCACTTTAGGTACATTCATGACAAGAACTGAAGTAGAAGATGTAAACTGGCAGTATCGTGCATTAACTGAATTTAACAATGATCCGCAACTAGTAAATTTAACTTATACAGATGCAGGAGGAAATAATGTGATTTATTCACAAGGTGGTATCTATAATCGCATCGGACAAACCTCTAACAACTTCGTAGATCAAAGTCGAACGGCGTTTTATCTTACAGATGAAATGATTTTTGACAGGTGGCGTTTTGATGTTGGTTTCAGATATGAATCAACTAAAGGATCAATAAGCAAAGGTATTATAGCAAGTTCTCAGGTGTATGACAATCCAGAATTAACTGATGATCTTAGAAATGTACAATTCAACACAGGAGAATTTAACAGAGGAGATATTGAAGCTGAAGATTTAGCCGTTTCGGTTGCTGCATTGTATGAATTGTCTGAGTCCACAAATCTATACGCTAACTTTTCAAGAGGTTTCTTCTTTCCACAATTAAGAAGTGTTGGGTTAGTAAATGGAGAACGTGACACACCTTATATACCAGAGAAATTAGCGCAAGCAGAAGTAGGTGCTAAATTCGGAACCTCTAAGTTTTCAGGTTCAGTAGCAGCATATTATACAGGCTTAACTGATCGAATTAATTTGATTAGAGGTACGGCAACCGCAGGCGGAGCTGTAATTGACATTTCAAGATCTGTGTTTGACGCTAGAACTGTTGGTGTTGAAGCAACTTGGGATTGGAAACTTGTAGAAGCGCTAAGTCTTCGGGGAACGGCTACATACCAAAATCATAAAATTACTAAAAATGAAACTACAGATTTAGTAACGGGAGTAACTACTGAAGGAGATAATGTAGATAATGAAATTGGAAGACAACCTAATCTTCTTTTCACAGCTGGTTTACATTATGACGCCAATAATTTAGATGCCAATTTCGGACTTACGTATTATGGCGATAAATTCACAAATAACACAAATGACATAGAATTAGATCCTTTTGCTATGGGAAGATTAGGAGCTGGATATACTTTCAGAGGTGATGAAGATACTGCCCAATCTCTAAGACTAGGATTCTCAGTATTTAATTTATTCGACACAAAAGGGCTAACTGAAGGAAACCCAAGAACAGCGGCGGGCACAACTGATGAAGCATTTTTCTTTGGCAGACCTGTATTGCCAAGAAGATTTTTCCTTACGGCAACCCTAAATTTTTAAAAATAGTTTGAGTTAGTTTAAGTTAAGTATTTTTCATTAACACATTGGTGGTTAGCCAACTGCCAATGTGTTTTATTTTATTCAGTTTATGAAGGAGAAATTAATAAAGAAAGCTATGAGCGTTTTAGACGCTAACTTTCAAGAAGGTGGCTTTACTATTCCTAGTCAAGGACTCTATCCATTTCAATGGAAATGGGATTCTGGCTTTATAGCCATTGGATTATCATATTACAATATTGACAAGGCTAAACTGGAAGTGAAAACCTTATTAGATGCCCAATGGGAAAACGGGTTTATTCCTCATATCGTTTTTCATAATGACAATGATTCCTATTTTCCCGGTGCAGATTTTCACAAATCAGAATTGCATCCACTTTCTTCAAAAAGATATAAGTCTACTGGAATGACACAACCGCCCGTAATGGGTTTTGTCTTAATGGAAATGTATCGTATCGCTAAGGATAAAGAAAATATGCTGTCCTTTATAAAAGAGCACATCGATAAGGTATACCAAAATCACGAATACTTCTATTCAAATAGAGACCCTCATGATGAAGGTTTAGTATACATATATCATAATTGGGAATCAGGTACAGATAACTCACCAGTCTGGGACGATATTTGGCTGACAATGAACCCGCCAGAATATGCCTTTGAAAGAAAGGATACGACACATGTCGATGCTGCGCAACGTCCTTCAAAAAGAGAATACGACCATTATCTACATATTATTGAAATTGCAAAAGAGCATCAATATGATGACGCTAAAATTGCTGAGTTATCTCCATTCTTAGTACAAGACCCTTTATTTAATGCAATGCTAATTAAATCTAATACGGCATTAATAGAACTCTATGAGTTAATAGGAGACTGTGAAGCGAAACAAGAAACAATCAGGCATTGGCAAAAAAAGAGCATCGAAGGTTTTAATGATAAATTATTTGATGCGGACTTAGGCGCGTATGTTCATTATGATTTACGTAATAAAAAACCAATTCGACATATTTCATCTTCCTCATTTTCACCTCTATTTGCAGGAATTCCAAGTCAAGATAGAGCTGAGATTTTAGTGCAGACCATGTTGGATAAGTTTGGAGGTAGTGACAAATACTTATGCGCTTCTTTTGATCCCGAAAGTGAACGATTTGATGCAAGAAAATATTGGCGAGGCCCAGTTTGGATTAATATGAACTGGATGCTATACTATGGTCTTAAAAGCTATAATTTCAAAGATGTAGCAGAACGCATTAAAAATGATTCGGTTGAGTTAATAGAACGAGATGGCTTTTTTGAATATTTTGATTGTAGAAAAGAAAACGGAGAGATTTCAAGAACTGGTTATGGTGGGAATAATTTTTCATGGAGTGCCGCACTTTTGATAGATCTGCTACATAATTGAAAATAATAAGAAGATGGAAGAGCACGTAAAATTTAATTTTTCTAAAAATTATGTTTTAGAAAATGATTTTGCAAAATTAATTCCTTTAAGCGAGGAACATATTTTTCCCTTAGCTCAAATTTCGAAAGACCCAGAAATTTGGAAATACTTTTTAGAAAAAGGAGATACCATTAATAGATTAACTGCATATATTCAAAGGGCTATTAAAAATAGAAATTTAGGAAGCGAATATCCCTTTGTAGTATATGATAAGCAAAATGAAAAATTTGCAGGAGTAACGCGCTTGTATGAGTATTCAGATAGTCTGAAAACTATAAAATTAGGACATACCTGGTACGGAAAACAATTTAGAGGTTCTGGATTGAATAAGCATTGTAAGTACCTATTATTAGATTTTACATTTGAGAAATTAAAAGTAGAACGTATTGGTTTTGGTTCCTACATCGATAATATAGTTAGTGTTGCAGCAATGAAGAGTATAGGCTGTAAAAAAGAAGGTATTATGAGAAATATGTTTCCATCAATTGATGGCAATGGCAGAACTGACGCCATTTTATTGAGTATTCTGAAAGATGAATGGTTTACCATTGTGAAGTCCGAACTAACAAATAAAATTAACGCATGAACTATATAGATTACATCATCATCGTAGTATACCTCGCGGCGTTTTTAGGAATAGGGTTCTTTTTTAAAGAAAATAAAAGCTCTGGAGATTATTTCTTAGGCGGTAGAAGTATGGGTTGGCTTCCATTGAGTTTATCTACAATGGCCACCCAACTATCAGCCATTAGTTTTATATCAGCTCCTGCATTCGTTGGCTTGAAAGATGGTGGTGGGCTACAATGGCTAACCTACGAATTTGGGGTTCCGCTTGCTATGGCATTTTTATTAATTGCGGTTATACCTACTTTATATAAATCAGGTATTGTTAGTGTTTATGAATATTTAGAAAAACGTTTTGATGCTTCATCACGGCTTTTAATAAGTTTTGTGTTTCAAATAAGTCGTTCGGTAGCTACTGGTGTTATGGTTTATACTATGGCCCTAATTTTACAGGCTACTGTTGGAATTGATTTTTGGATTTCTATACTCCTTATTGGTGTAATTACTCTTATATATTCTTATCAGGGTGGTATGAAAGCCGTTATTTGGGGAGATGTAATTCAAATGATAATTCTATTTGTTGGTATTATTATTTGCCTTTTTTATGGAATAAGTGAATTAGGCGGATTTGAAAATTTCCTCACTCAAGTTGATCAAGATCGATTAACTGCTGTAGATTTTGATAAATGGGGTTTTGATAATGCCGACGGAAATGATGAATTTGGTTTTTGGCCCATGGTCATAGGCGGGTTTTTTCTTTACGCTTCTTACTACGGCACAGACCAAACCCAATCGCAAAGATTACTTTCAGCTAAAGGAATGCCAACAATCAAAAAATTACTCTTAGCAAATGGATTGTTTAGATTTCCATTAACTTTTACCTATTGCATCATGGGATTAGTTCTAGGAACGCTTCTTATTCAGGATGTAGGCTTTCAACAAGCAATGGAAAGTACATACCAAGCCAATATAGGCTCTTTAGAAGGCAAAAAAGCGGATCTTATGGTTCCAGTTTTTATTATAAAGTATTTACCAAATGGTATAATAGGTATTTTGATAGTAGCTATTATGTCTGCTGCAATGTCAACTTTAAGTTCTACGGTTAATTCTCTTTCAGCAGTTACCATGGAAGATTTTGTCAAACGGTTTCGACCCGATATGAGCGATGCAAAATATGTAATGAACTCACGCCTAATTTCACTTTTTTGGGGTGTAGTCTGTTTAGGCCTAGCATTCTTTGCAGGCAATATTGAAGGTACCGTGATAGAAGTTATCAATAAAGTAAGTTCTGTTTTTTACGGGCCAATGCTTGCTGCTTTTATTCTAGCTATACTTACAAAAAAGACACATGCTCTGGGTGCAAACATTGGTATTGTAATCGGCGTTTTATTTAACATGTACTTATGGCTATATGTCCCTGAAGTATTCTGGTTTTGGTGGAATGCGATTGGCTGTGTAGTGACAATGTTAGTTGCTATCGTTATTAGCGCTGTAATAAAGAAAAAAGTCAATCAAGGCTTGGAAGTTGTCTATTACGCAGGCAAAAAAGAAGTATTCATTTTGATAAGTTTCTTTATCTTAATTATAGCCTTAAGTATATTGATGCCAAATTTTTTTAGCTAAAACAATCTTGAAATGAAATTTGTTATTGCCCCCGATAAATTTAAAGGTTCTTTGACGGGTTTTGAGTACTGTAACGCTGTATCCGAGGGATTGCGAATGGTATTTCCTGATGCTAATATTATTATGAAGCCTTTGGCTGACGGTGGCGATGGCACTATTGAGGTTGTAAAGCATTACTTGAAAGGTGAAAAGATATCTGTAACCGTGAACGATCCTCTTTTTAGACCAATTAACGCATCATATCTCTATTCCAAAAAAAATCAAGTCGCTTATATTGAAATGGCTGAAGCCTCTGGGTTAGCACTATTGACTCATGCAGAAAGAAGTTGTATGAATACATCTACTTTTGGGACAGGAGAACTTATTTCAAATGCATTAAAACTTGGAGCGCAAGAAATCATACTTGGTATTGGCGGTAGTGCAACCAATGATGGTGGAATGGGCATGGCATCTGCTTTAGGATATAATTTCTTAGACAAGAATCATCAGGCTTTAAAACCTATTGGGTGTCATCTTATTGATGTTGAAAGTATTGATGACTCTCAAATACATGTTAGACTAAAAGATGTGAAATTTAAAGTAGCATGTGATGTATCTAATCCCTTTTACGGTAAAGAGGGAGCAGCATTCGTATATGGTGAGCAAAAAGGCGCTACAACCAACGAAATTCAATTATTAGATGATGGTCTCCTTAATTTTGCGAAAATTATAAACACAAAATACAGTATTGATATTCAACAAATAAGAGGAGCAGGTGCAGCAGGTGGAATCGGCGGAGGAGCTTTTGCATTTTTAAATGGAAAATTAACTTCAGGTATAGCTCTGATCAAAGACCTTTCGAATTTTGATTCAGAAATTGAAGGGGCCGACTGGATAATTACTGGAGAAGGAAGACTAGACAACCAAACATTGTTAGGCAAAACAATTAGCGGCGTTATAGAATCAGCAAAATTGTATCATATACCCGTAGCAGCACTTTGTGGTTCTGTAAATATTTCTGTGACAGAACAAGAAAAATTACACCTCACATATATCACTTCTATTACAACTGGACCATGTTCGCTTGAAGATGCCTTAAGCGCTAGTTATTCAAATTTAGTAGGCAGCGCTGTTAACTTCGCTAGAATTTTAGTGGCAGCCAAAAGTCAATTTGAATCACCATAAAAATTCCGCATAAAACATATTCCTTATTCGTATTTTTGAACTAATAAACAATTCGGTTTATAAACAAATATGAGCAAAGGCGTTGCAATTACAGGTATGGGCGTTATTTCTGCCATTGGAAACAATGCCTCAGAAAACTACAAATCATTGATTTCCGGTGCTATCGGAATTTCAAAAATTTCTCACATAGATACCGTTCATGCTGATCAGATATTAGTTGGTGAGATAAAAACTACTAACGCTGAATTCGAAAAGCAACTTGATCTTGAAGAAGACACATATTCACGTTCTCCAATTTTAGCAATTATTGCTGCAAAAGAAGCAATTCAACAAGCTGGAGTTAAAAATATTAATGATTGTAAAACGGGGTTAATCTCAAGCACCACCGTTGGAGGCATGGATAAATCAGAACAGTATTTTTACGATTATTTTGAAAATGACAAGCATTGGCAACATATTTTGGGTCTACATGCCGGTGATTGTACTCAAAAAATAGCAGAAGCTTTAGGACTTGAAGAAAGTTTTGTCACTACCATAAGCACGGCATGTTCATCAGCTGCAAATGCGATTATGCTAGGTGCGCGAATGATAAAATCAGGTCGGTTAGATCGAGTTATCGTTGGTGGTACCGATGCGCTTTCAAAGTTTACCATTAATGGGTTTAAAACATTGATGATTCTATCTGATACGCACAACACTCCTTTTGATGAAAATAGAAAAGGATTGAATTTAGGGGAAGCTGCTGCTTTCTTGGTTTTAGAATCTGAAGAACTAGTAGCCAAAGAGAACAAAGAGGTTTTAGCCTATGTAAAAGGTTATGGAAATTCTAATGACGCCTTTCACCAAACAGCATCCTCAGAAAATGGTGACGGTGCGGTTTTAGCCATGGAAGAAGCCTTAAGAATTGCAGGATTAAAGCCAGAAGATATCGACTATATAAATGCGCATGGGACTGCAACCCCGAACAACGACCTTTCGGAAGGAAGAGCAATGTTGCGAGTTTTCGGCGAAGGAAAGGTGCCAGAATTTAGTTCCACAAAAGCATTTACAGGTCACACCTTAGCAGTTGCTGGTGGAGTTGAAGCAGTTTACGCCGTTTTAGCTTTGCAAAATAATTGCATCTATCCGAATTTGAATTTTAAAACTCCGATGACTGAGTTTGATTTGCTTCCTCAAACGGAAGTCAAAGAAAAAGAATTGAAGCATGTTTTGTCAAATTCGTTCGGTTTTGGAGGGAATTGTTCCACCTTGATAATTTCAAAAGAAGCATGAGTACATCGGTTTACATTAATAGCGTAGGTTCAGTCTCGGTGCAAAAGACCTTTGACAATTCAGAATTTCTGAATGAAATAACCACCTATACTGATAC
>CALLIG010000356.1 GCA_938009735.1 uncultured Flavobacteriaceae bacterium | reverse complement strand
GTAGCAAAACCTTCGCTAAGCCAAACGTGATTCCAATCATTTTCGGAAGCTGAATTACCAAACCATTGATGTGCAATTTCGTGAGCAATTAAACCTTCTACTTCATTTTTTCCGGTTACTGAATTTTCGAAATATGATATGTTGCCGGCGTTTTCCAATCCGCCCCATTGAGTTTTTGCCTGCATATTAGCAAGCTTAGCATACGAATACGGGCCAATATTGTCAATGAAATATCTCATTACTTCTGTTGCTACACCGTAATCAGAAAAACCATCTAGTCGATTTTCAGGATATACCCATGCAGAAACAGGTATGCCATCAATTTTTTCTAATAGTCTACTTGCAAACTTGGTAACTCCAATAGTCACAACTTTCATAGCAACGGGTGCTTGCTCTTTATAGATAGTTAGTTTATAACCATTATCTAAATTGCTCTCCTCAATTTTTTCTCCTGTTGCGACAACATCATAGTGATCAGATGCGGTAATTCGAAATTCGATACTAGCCTTGTCAGATGGGTGATCAACTGAAGGCAACCAATGTCTAGCGAGATTGGGCCAGTTATCACCGAAGAATGAACGTTCACCAAATTTAGTCGTGTCTATTACTAAACCGCGTTCAGGAATTCCTTGATATTTTATTTTATAAACTCTTTGTTTGGTAGTTTTTTTTGTTGGTATGATTTTAATTTTATTGCCTTCGAAAGTATAGTCGACTTTTACGGAATCTTCTAAAATTTCGGTAATTACCATGCCAAATTTTTCTGATTTGGCTACAAGGTCTAATGCAAACTCGTTAAGATGATTTTTGAAATCTATGGTAATATGAGACTCCCCCAGAATAGTATTTGTTGAATCATTCAAACTAAGGTTGAAAATATAATTTTGAATATCAGCTGAAGTATTTCTTTGATAGGTGTCTTGGGCACTTATAATATATGCAAAGAAAAAAAGTAGTACTGAGAGAATATTATTTTTAAGAATTGGTGTATTCATAATAATCTAATCTTTTATTCGATTTTTGACATCTTCTTGCGAATTTCATTCAAGCACAAATTACCTAAACTACCTTCATGAGTATGTTTGATATTCCGTTTTGGAGTGAAAGTGCCTGCTTCAATTTCTTGCCCCATTTTTTTATAGGCATCTCGAAAAGGCATTCCGTTTTGAACAAGTTCGTTTAACGTATCAACACTAAATAAATAATCGTATTTAGGATCCTCTATAATAGTCTCGTTAATTCGTATTTCACTTAAACTAAAAGTTAGAATTTCAAGGCATGATTTCATATCTTGAATTGCAGGAACAATAATTTCTTTAACTAATTGTAAATCTCGGTGATATCCACTTGGTAAATTATTAATCACCAAAGTCAATTGATTTGGTATCGATTGTAGCTTATTACACTTTCCCCTCACCAATTCAAAAACATCAGGATTCTTCTTATGTGGCATAATACTAGAACCCGTAGTCAATTCATCAGGGAAGGATATAAAATCGAAGTTCTGGCTCATATATAAACATATGTCCATAGCCATTTTAGAGAGCGTAGCAGCGATATTAGCCATTCCGAATGCTGTCGCCTTTTCTACTTTTCCTCGGCCCATTTGAGCAGCTACCACATTGTATTTCATGGTTTTAAAACCCATTTCTTTTGTAGTGAAGTTTCTATCAATATCAAAAGAACTACCATAACCTGCGGCACTTCCTAATGGGTTTTGATCTGCAACTTTGTAGGCTGCATCAATAAAATATAAATCATCAATCAGACTTTCCGCATAGGCGGAAAACCATAATCCGAAAGAAGAAGGCATTGCGATTTGAAGATGCGTATAACCTGGTAATAAGACTCTTTTATATTTATCTGCTAAGTTCAATAATAGATCAAACAGGGTTTTGGTTTGAGATTTGATTTCAGCGAGCTCATCTTTTAAATACAAATGCATAGCAACCAAAACTTGGTCGTTTCGAGAACGAGCGGTGTGGATTTTTTTGCCTGTATCACCTAATCTCAAGGTTAGCAAAAATTCAATTTTAGAGTGCATATCCTCAAAGGAGTCTTCTATTTTAAATTCTCCTTTTGTAATAGAAGTACCTATTCTATCCAATTCATCAACAAGCGAATTTGTTTCTTCAGTAGATAATAGCCCAATTTTACCCAGCATTTTCGCATGTGCCTTTGAGGCAATCACATCATATTTGGCTAAATGTAAATCAAGTTCTCTATCATTTCCCACCGTAAAGTGGTCTATCTTTTTATCGGTACTAAAGCCTTTATCCCAAAGTTTCATAAATTCAAATTCAAAAATTAAATTCAAACACAAAACTGTTGCGTCTGTGTTTGATAAATGTGTTTGTGTTTATTTTTTCAAAAATCCTTCTAAAATTTTGATATACAAATCAATTCCATCTTCAATTTCATGCACGTAAATATACTCATCTGCAGAATGCGAACGCGTACTATCTCCTGGTCCTAATTTCAAAGATTGACAGGTTAATGCTGCTTGATCAGATAGGGTGGGAGAACCGTAAGTTTTTCTTCGTAAAGCTAGTCCTGATTTTATTAACGGATGGTCTTTATTAATTTTCGAAGAGTTTAATTTCAACCCTCTTTCTTGCATCTCACATGGCGCTTCTGCTTTCAGTAAGTCTGCAATTTCTTTGTTTGAATAGGCATCATTCACACGAACATCAATCACCAATTCAACTTGTGCAGGAACTACGTTATGTTGGCTCCCTGCTTTGATTTGTGTGACGGTCATTTTTACATCGCCCAAGGCCTCAGATGATTTTTCAAACTTGTAATTTTTGAACCACTCTAAAACTTCAATAGTATTGTAAATGGAATTATTTTCATTCGGATGCGCCGCATGTGATGGAGTTCCTTTTACAACAGCATCAAATACTACCAATCCTTTTTCTGCGATTGCTAAATCAAGTAAGGTAGGTTCACCAACAATAGCAACATCGATTTTCGGAAGACTTGGTAACAAACCTCTCAAGCTGTTTATGCCTGCATTTTCCTCTTCCATAGAAGCCACCATCAAGATGTTATGATTTAGGCTTTTGGCTTCGTAGTAATGTGTGAATGTAGCTATAAGAGAAACTAGACATCCACCTGCGTCATTACTTCCCAAACCATATAATTTACCATCTTCAATATGAGGATGAAATGGGTCTTTGGTATATGCCTTGTTTGGTTTTACAGTATCGTGGTGAGAGTTTAGTAAAAGAGTTGGTTTACTATCATCCCAAAACTTATTCTTAGCAATTACGTTATTATGAACACGCTCAAAAGAAATATCAAATGCTTTAAACCAATCTTCAATAGCATCTGCAGTTTTATCCTCTTCACCAGAAAATGATTGTATTGAAATCAATTGTTTCAATAAATCTAAAGCTTTGTCTGTAAGTTGTTGTTGATTCATCTTATAGGGTAATGGTTGTGTAAAGTTCGTTTTCTGAGTTCAGCATCGAAGGATGTCCAATACATACTTTACCCACATTTTTGTTCAAGGCGTGAAAGCAATTTTCTAATTTAGGAAGCATGCCATCTGCTATGATTCCGTCTGTTAAAAGTTTTTGATAGGTCTCAGAATTGATATGTTCTACTACCGAATCTTCATCTTTGATACTCATCAAAACTCCCTTCTTTTCAAAGCAATAGTAAAGTGTGGTGTCGTATAATTCACTCATGCCAATTGCCAGTTCAGAGGCAATAGTATCTGCGTTTGTGTTTAGTAATTGCCCGTTGCCATCATGAGTCATTGCACAAAAAACAGGAGTCAATTCTGCGGATAGTAATTTCGAAATCATTGAATTATTTACGCCATCTACATCGCCGGCAAAACCATAATCGATTTCTTTTACAGGGCGTTTATGGGCTTGAATAGCATTGCCATCAGCTCCGCTCAATCCGATAGCATTGCAATTTTGTGCTTGTAATTGCACAACAATATTTTTGTTAGTCAAACCAGCATATACCATAGTAATGACTTCCAAAGTTTCTGCATCAGTAATTCTTCTGCCGCCAACCATTTTAGATTCAATGCCTAGTTTTGTTGCTAATTGCGTAGCTAGTTTACCACCGCCATGGACTAATATTTTGAGTCCGTCAAGATTTGCAAAAAGAGTTAGAAATTTAGCTAGCTCGGTTTTGTTTTCAATAACGTTACCGCCTATTTTTATTATGGA
>CALLIG010000355.1 GCA_938009735.1 uncultured Flavobacteriaceae bacterium | reverse complement strand
ACTTGCTATCGAATGGCGCCACATGAAGATGCCTTAGAGTCTAAAGCAAGAGCCATCACTAATATGCTTGATCGCCTTGAAAACGGAAAAGGGAAGCCTAAATACAAAGCATGGATTCCTGTTCCAATTTTATTACCCGGTGAAAAAACGAGTACCCGCATTGAACCGGGTAAAAGTCTTTATGCCAAAATACCTGCAATCACAGAACAAGAGGGTGTTATCGATGCAGCCATTTGGATTGGCTATGCATGGGCCGATGAACCTCGCAATCATGCCGTAGTTATGGTTACTGGTGACGATGAGGCAGAAGTAACTGCAGGAGCTGAAAAGCTAGCAAATGCATTTTGGAATGTTCGCAAAGAATTCGAATTTGTAGCTCCTGTTGCAACTTTGGAAGAAAGTCTAGAAATGGCATTAGCAAGCAAAGAACATCCGTTTATGATAAGTGATATGGGAGATAATCCAACTGCAGGTGGCGCTGGAGATGTAACCTGGACCTTGCAAGAAATTCTGGCTAGATCTGAATTTAAAAAAGGAAACGGACCATCATTAATTTATGCTTCCATTCCCGGTCCTGACCTTATTGAAGAAGCGTTGAAGGTGGGCGTTGGAGGAAAGGTTTCTGCAATGGCGGGCGCTAAAGTGGATAGCCGCTTCGCTCCTCCAATAAAGCTAGAAGGTGTTGTAACCGCCATCAAAGAAGGTGATCGTGATGCTGAAGTTGAAGTTGTAGTTCAAGTTGGAAGTGTTCACGTGATTGTTACTAAAAAACGAAAACCATATCATCAAGAAGATGACTTTACAAGTTTAGGTTTAAACCCTAGAGATTCTGATATTGTGGTGGTTAAAATCGGCTATCTTGTACCCGAGCTGTATGAGATGCGAAAAGGATGGATTATGGCTTTGACACCAGGTGGAGTTGATCAAGATTTAGACCGCTTGGGTTATAAAAATATCAAGAGACCTATGTTTCCATTAGATTCCGATATGGAAGACCCTGATTTGAGTGCAAGATTATTAAAAGCATCTGATCAATTGAAATAAAAGATTATGTACGTAAAAAAGAATTTTGGCTTAAAATCAATACTAATATTCAGCGGCGGTCATATGTTATGGATTGCTATTTGGGCAAGTCTTGTCGCATCGGTATACCAATTTACCAGCTTAAAAGCTTGGTTGGTGATTCCATGGTTACCATTATCTGTTATTGGTACTGCAGTTGCTTTTTACGTAGGCTTTAAGAATAATAGTGCCTACGATCGTCTATGGGAAGCGAGAAAAATTTGGGGAGCAATTATCAACGGTAGCAGAACTTGGGGAGCTACTACAAAATCTTACGTGAGTAATATATTCACATCAGAAAACCTCAGCGAAGAAGAATTGCATAGACATCGAAAAAAACTAATCTACCGACATATTGGCTGGCTGTATACGCTACGTAATCAATTGTTGATTTCTACCCAATGGGAGCATATTAGTCAAGGTAACTTTGTTGGTAGAACCGCAAAAAAGAGAATGGCGAACTATGGAGTTGGCCTTCATGGCGATGACGTAACCGAAATACATTTGCGTAAATTTTTACCAGCTGATGAATATGAACGTTTGATTAATTATAAAAATACTGCCACACAGATCATAGACCAACAAAGTCAAGATTTAAATCAACTTCGTAAAGATGATATTATAGATGATTTCCGTCATATGGAATTACAAAAGCTCTTAGCTGATTTCTACACATTTCAAGGTCAATGTGAGCGTATTAAGAAGTTTCCATTGCCGCGACAATACGGAAGTATGAGTTTTGTTTTCGTTGGAATTTTCATATTCCTATTGCCTTTAGGAATGGTTTCTGAGTTTGCTCAATTAGGTGAATTCGGAGTTTGGCTATCTATACCTTTTACCGTTTTAGTAGGATGGATTTATATCATGATGGAATTGGTAGGCGATTATTCTGAAAACCCCTTTGAGGGCCTAGGCAACGATATCCCGATGCTTTCACTATGTAGAACTATTGAAATAGATCTTCTTGAAATGTTGGGAGAAACTGATTTACCAGAACCAATAAAACCAATTAATGACGTGCTAATGTAGGTAGTAAATTTCTTTACTATACCGTCACAGCCTGATTCAAATACCTGCGAAACGGTAGCATTTCTTTATATACTTTGATAACCTGTTTCTCAAAATCATCTTTGAAGATTTCTTTAGTAGAGAATTCCGTAGCCACGGCAAATGTTTTGTTTCGTAGTAATTCAATATGTGGATGGCTATTCGAAAAGCCTTTAGGAGAATTGGTAAGCTTTACATCTTCCCAGAGTCCGCCAAAGGTTTGTTTGAATGACTTTTTATTTAGAATTTTCTTCAGTTCTTCTCCATTATAATCAATAGCATCGCGAATACTCCGTAAGCGTTTTGGATCTGGTCTCCACAATCCGCCAGCATACATGCACCTTTCGATTCCTATTTCAATATAAAAATCACCGGTGTTTGGGCGTTTGTCTAACCCTGCTCCAAAATGATCTTTATAAATTGGCTTATTCGGATGAAACATCAAGTTATTGTTGATGCGATTGATTCCTTTTTTCCCAGGTGTATCATAATAGTCATCATCAATCGACGCCACCTTAGCGTTCATATGATCTAACCAAGCCTTAAAATCTTCACGGACTTCAGTATACCACTTACGATTGGCATCCATCCATTCTTTGTTGTTGTTCTTTTGAAGCTCTTTGAGAAAGTTGATTTGATTTTTAAAATCCATCTATTTATTAATCGTTTTAATAGAATTAAAAGTACGACTAATTGTGCTCAGGTTTTAAAAATTATCACCACCAACAATATCTCCTAAAGTACCAAGAATACTTCCTTCTCCTTTATCTTTACCACCTCTAGGGATCGCTGATAATACTCTGCCTGCCAATCGACTAAAGGGTAATGATTGAACATATACTGTACCAGGACCTCGAAGTGTTGCAAAAAACAATCCTTCACCACCAAAGACGGTATTCTTAATACCCCCAACAAATTCAATATCATAATCAACAGTTTGAGAAAAGCCGACAATACAACCTGTATCTACTTTTAAAACCTCTCCTGCCGCAAGTTCTTTTTTAGCCAAAGTACCGCCAGCGTGCACAAACGCCATTCCGTCGCCTTCTAACTTTTGCATAATGAACCCCTCACCGCCAAATAAACCTCTACCTAATTTTTTCGAAAATTCTATACCGACGGAAACACCTTTTGC
>CALLIG010000354.1 GCA_938009735.1 uncultured Flavobacteriaceae bacterium | reverse complement strand
GGCTACTATGTATTTTCTACCCAAACAGACACAAATAGAGACGCTACATCAAGAATGTTTGGGCCTCGTTATGGCATTTTAGAAGAAGCAGGAACCGGAATGGCGGCAGGTCCGCTTGCTAGTTATTTATATGATGTTTTAACAATTAAAAAGCAAAGGTTTGAAATACAACAAGGCAGCTTTATGAAAAAACCATCACCAAGTTTAATAGTTGTTGATTTAGTCATTGAAAATGGAATAATAATGGGCTTAATGGCAGGTGGCAAGGGATTACTTAAAACAAAACTAGAAATCGAAATAACAGTATAGCGGCAATGGCGTCTACCATCTTATATGACTTATTAGAAGTTAAACGATATTCTGGTTTTTAGTATATTTAATTGATAGCACAATATCATTACAAATGAAAAGCATAAAAAAGGACCCTAGACTTGCTCCCTTTATCAATGAAATTTTTCTTTTGGAAAGTGATGATACTGGCGTACATAAACTCCCCTTTTACGCTGATGGTTATCCCGGAATTATATTTTCTGAAACTAAGAATGGAGTTGTGCTACTTCCTATAAATAAAACACTTCCAAACTATTTTTTATATGGGCAGACGATAAAACCAATCGAGCTTGAAATTAAGGGTCCCTATAAATTAATCGTTTTTCAATTGTATCCTTTTGCAACTCGAATATTATTAAACATCAACCCGAAAGAAATAAATGACGAATGCTATGACTTAAAACAAGTAGCAAATGCTAATACTGAAGTTGTCATTGAAGAGCTAGCCATAAATCCTACTGAACTGCAAATCAAAATAATATCTGACTACGTACTGAAATTGGTCAAAAACTCTTCTGCAAATTCTGACAATGCTATCAAACTGGCAGTTTCAACCATACTCAAATTTAAAGGTGTAATTCCCATTAAAACATTGCGAGAACAACTCTTTATTACCGAGAGAACTTTTGAGCGAAGATTTCATAGAGAGATTGGTGTTACACCAAAACAGTTTGCCAGAATCATGCAGTTTAGCTTCTCTTTAAATCAAATTCAAGAATCAGATTACACAAAACTTACCAATATCGCTTATGAAAACGGATTCGCTGATCAATCGCATTTTATAAAAACCTTTAAAAAGTATACTGGAGAAACTCCGAAAGGCGTGTTAGCAAAACTAGGCTAGTAACTTTTGACGGTTTTGTACAATTTTTAAGCGTTCAAGATTTCCAACTTTGTTTCATGAAATAATTAAAACTTATATAATGAAACAGAAAATCGTAATATTCGGAGCCACAGGAGGCACAGGAAAAAAACTCGTAAAACAAGCCTTAAAAGAAAACTATGGGGTAACGGCATTTGTTAGATCGGTACAGAAATTAGACATTTCTAACCCCAATTTACAAGTGATTCAAGGTGATGTTTTGCAATACAATGACGTATTAAAAGCTGTTGAAAATCAAGATATTGTTTTTTGCAATCTTGGAATGCCTTCGTCAGACAAATCAACACTACGGGCAGATGGTACCGCTAATATTGTAAACGCAATGGAAGAAAAGGGAGTACAGCGATTTATTTGCCAAAGCTCTTTAGGTTTTGGTGATAGTAAAGAGGTGTTGCCTTGGCATATGAAATATCTGATAGTTCCTTTTATTTTGAAAGATGCTTTCAAAGATCATGAACTACAAGAGAGTGTCATTGAAAATTCAAAGCTTAACTGGACGATCGTCAGACCTGGAAATATGACGAATGGGAAAATGACTAAGAATTATAAACATGGTTTCAAACCCACAGAAAAAATTAAACTAAAAGTATCTAGAGCTGATGTTGCACATTTTATGCTGAATCAAATTGACGATACAGAATACCTTCATAAAAAGGTGGGAATTTCTTATTAGAACTACCCCTTATCATTTTTAGACGATTTATTCCATAATGATGATGCATGTGCCTAATTGAGAATATTGTCAAATAAAAAAAACATTAATAAGTAGTGTTTTAGCAATAGCCCTGCCTATTTCGGTTTTTAAAAAAAATCATCGCTTAAGGTTCAAAAAAAGTAACGAACTCGAATAGATAGAAGACGTAATCAAATATTACCAATTGCCTTCTGTATCCTTAGCATAAATTCCATATAATATGCTAACTTCAAGATTCGGTGTTATTTTACTGTAAACAATTACCAATTACCAAATTTTGGAACACTTGTGCGCAACCAAATCAAAGAAAACTGTAACAGCATTTAAAATTAATACTCTTTGAAAAAAACCATCCTCAAATGAACAAAGTTATTTTACTACTTCTGATTTCAATACTTACTTTTTCTTGTCAAACCAATCAAAAAGAAGATCTAAAAAAAGAAAAAATCAGCCTAAATGGTCATTGGGAAAATCTAGGCTTTGGTAGAGGTCGAATAATTGGCGATAGTATTGTCAAAAGCTATCATACCTCATCAGCGGGCAATGTGCGAACAAGTGATAACACAATTGAAAACTTTTTTAAATATTATAAGGTAGACACCTTATCTAATGATACGATACTCTTGAAAGACGGTGTAAAGACTTTTAAACTTTTTAGAAGTGAAAGAGATTTCGCAGAAAACGTGAAGGACTCTTTAGCCAACGATCCTAAATACAATTTTGAAGTCCTTTGGAATACTTTTAATGAACAGTATTGCTATTTCAAAGAGCGAAAGATTGATTGGGATGCTATGTATTCAAAATACGCTCCGCAAGTAAAGTCAGAAACAAAACCATTAGAGCTATTTCTGATATTCGAGAAGATGCTTGCTGAAGTTAATGACGGACATATTTCAATAGATGTACCTGACGAATTAGAAGAAGCTTATGAAAATCAAAGTGTTAGTATTGATGCTGTTGTTGAAGATGAAATGCCAGATGGTTTTGATAAAAAAGTAAAAAATCTCATCATTGAAAAGCATGTGAAAAATGTAAGTAAGTTTAATCAAGGAGAGCTAAAATGGGGCATGGTATCAAAAGATGTCGCTTATATTCAAACTTCAAATATGGTTAGCTGGGCGCACTACCCAATTGCAGATACGGTATCAAAAAAACAATTCTGGAAACAATGGTGGGCAAAAATAAATTCAGCTGATAACTGGCACGATGATGTAGCTCAAGGAACTCGTTTCATGATGGATTCTATTGTTGGTACCATTTCAAATGCTAAAGCATGTATCATTGATTTGAGATTCAATGGCGGTGGTTTTGACGATGCTTCCGTTGAAATATTGAATCACTTTGCAAAAACAGAAACTGACATATGTACTAAAAAGGTGCGATTAGATGATGGTTTTACCGAAAAACAACTAATGACATTAATTCCGTCTGAAAAGGTTTTTAAAGGAACGCTATATATTCTAACGAGTCATGAAACGGCAAGTGCCGCCGAATTGTTGGTATTGGGTAGCAAAGAAATTCCGAATACTAAAATCATAGGTTCTACGACCGAAGGTGTGTTTTCTGATATTCTGCGTAAAAAACTCCCTAATGGCTGGACCTACGGCTTGTCAAATATGATTTATGAATCTATGGCGGGTGTTAGTTATGAAGAATTAGGAATTACTCCTGATTATTCATTAGACTACCCTGTTAATTCTAAGGACTTTTACGAATATCTTTTTGATGATGTAAAGGATGATGGTGATGCTGCTATTCAAAAAGTAATTGAGTTGGTGAAATCTGAATAAAAACTATTTAACTCAATACAACTTCGTTATCATTGACGGCACAAAAGTAATTGCAGATACTACTATTCATCAACATTACCATGTTTTCAATAGAAAGTATGTTTCTGATTTTGTCTATATATTAATGAAGCCCTTAGAGCTTATTTTTCTACTCACACTTTATACCTTTGACAACAAGCCTGAAAACAGAATTGCGAAACAATATTTAAGTAAGGTGGATAGACAAAAATTAAACGAAATTCGTCAAGGGTTATAAAAATCACTATATCTTAAAATGAACCATCTAGATCACCTTTTAAATCAACTGGAAGCTAAAATTTCAGATAGTGAAGCACTAAACAAAAATGTTTCTCAAGCTAATGTAGCCTGGCATATTGAACATTGCCTATTGGTTTTAGACAATACTGCAAAGTACATAGCAAAATCTGACCCGAAAGATTATAAATGGACCTTTAACTTTTTGAGAATTTATGTGATGACGATGAAGTCATTTCCTAGAGGTAAAGCAAAAGCACCAAAATCAGTACGACCAGAAACGCAAACAAGCACTAGTGATTTACTATCGCATATAGCAGCTACTCGTATTAAACTTAAGGAACTAGATACGCTATCAAATGACCAGTTTATGATACATCCGTTTTTTGGAAACCTTAAACTGAAAAAAACGATCAAATTTCTTGGTATTCATACCAACCATCATTTGAAAATTATTGAAGATATTATTAAAAAGTAAAACCAACCACCATGGACAGTTGTTTTGGAACCCTAGTAAAAGTGGCAATAGTAGTAACTGGAATTTCTATTCTAGCAAGCTTTTGTCTATAAGAACTAACCAACAATTTGATGTACAAATGCGCTATATTCTTTTTGAGCATTTGCTATGACTACTGATTTGTTTACATCACCATCGTATGCATTTAGTTCAGAATGATACGCTCTAACGTATTGATCACTCCAAAGAATAATTTCCATAATTAAGGGTGCTAAGTCAATCCCTTTTTCGGTAAGTAAGTAAATATTCTCTTTTTTATTAGCAGGTAGTTTTCTCTTCGTAATCACATGAAGTGACTCCAAGGTTTTCAATCTTGAAGAGAGCAGGTTCGTTGCTATTCCTTCGTCAGAAGCTGCCAGTTCTTTGAATGTCTTCTTGTGATGCATTAGCATATCTCTAATGATCAGCAATGACCATTTATCACCGATTAAATCTAAACAGGAAGCTATAAGACAAGACGATCGAAATTTTTTCAAAACAACTTTTTTCAAAATATTACTTTACTTATTAAAGTAATATGTACTTTCACTTTAAATTATCAAGTAAAAATACTAAAATTATGTTAGCAGGTCATTATACAGCCGCCTTAGTGGCCTATCAAAAGTTCCCTAAAGGAACATTACTTTACTTCTTAATTGCTTCACAGCTTCAAGATCTATTGTGGTTTACATTACACTTTTTAGGTTTAGAATATACAGGGCCTAATGATGTATTTGATACTACCTTAAGTAATATGACTGTTGATATGTTGTATAGTCACGATTTGCTTCCACAAATATTCTGGTTTATCATTATCTTTTTAATTGGTAAAATCATATTCAACAGCTCAAAAATTGGCGCTGCTGGAGCTTTGATAGTGGCTAGCCATTTTGTCTTAGATATATTTTCTGGTCACCCTCATCATATTTTTGGAGCAGACACACAAAATATTGCACTCGGACTTTATGGTACTAACGTGTATTTAGCCATAGCCATTGAGGTTGTTTTCTGTATAGTGATGCTTTGGTATTTCTTTAAGCAAGATGCTAAAAACGGAGTGCAACGCACAACAAAGAATAAAGCTTCTATTATTGGGCTCTTTGCATTTGGAATTATTTTCATGCTGTCAATCGCAACGACTTCGTTTAGAGAATTACTCGGCATTCCTGAGTTAGACTTGGGGTTTAATACCAATGTACCAACCTTAGTTATTACCTATGTGGCAATGATTTTTTACCTAAAACATTTCTTACCGAAATTCATTACCAATAAGGAAAATTAAATTCAATTCGGTCTAAAGAACAGGGTATAAAGCGATCCTGTTCCACCTTGTGTAACTCCTCCGCCAAAGTTTATGGCAACAGAGCCGTCACCTTTTAAATCTCCCGCAAAAGAAATAGAACGTGAAAAACGGTCTTCAGGGCCTAATGACAATCCGAAGCCACCATCGGTGTTATTTATTCTGTCAAATGACCTTACGGTCTTATCTGCATTTAAATATAGCACATAACCCCAACCCTCACTTTGTTGATTTGCACCAGTAACCAAATCTATAATTCCGTCGCCATCAATATCACCTGCTGCGCACATGGCATGGCCCAACTGACCACCTATGCTTCCGTTAGGGTTTGTTTCCAAATCAAGTACATCGGTAAAGCCATTCATGCCTTCGGTAATTTTAGCTTTAGAAACCACGTTATAATTGGCTGCATCCAAAGAAAGTATCCAAATAGCACCTTTTCCGCCATCAGACATAAAAGCACCTACTGCTAGTTCTAAATTTCCATCGTCATCCATATCACCTAGCATGGCAACTTCCCTTCCACCAAATTGATCTCCGTTTTCAAGTCCCGTTCCAAAATTTCCTTCCGTAGAACTAATGGTTACTGAATTGTCATACATCACTTGCGATGCTTCATTTAAAAATAAAATATCAATAGCTCCACGTGATGCGCCACCATCATCTGAACCAGGATTACATGCTACTATATCTATTCTACCATCATTATTGATATCGCCAATAGCAGTAAGCCCTTGTGCGACGATGTTTTCATTTTTGACATAATCTTTTACGGTACCATCAGAATTCAAATGAATGATATAAAGAGAATTATTTGGAGCTACCGGAGATGAAACTGCAATATCAGGAATACCATCATCATCATAGTCGCCAATACCTGCAACACCATATCCAAAGAAATTACGAGCGTTTAAGGTTTCATTAAATCCACCTGCTAACATTGATATTTTCTGATTTGATAATACGCTACCATCTGCATTCATGAATAGAATATAAACAGCGCCTGCATCTTCCTCGCCATCATCATCTGATCGAGCACCAATAACAAAATCAACAACACCATCTCCATTAACATCACCAATGGCATCATGATCTCTCGCAAATCGATCTCCTGAATCTAAATCAGCAACCA
>CALLIG010000353.1 GCA_938009735.1 uncultured Flavobacteriaceae bacterium | reverse complement strand
TGCACCTTTTGTAAAGAGTTTATTGAGTGACAAGTATTTTTGTATCTTCCTTGAATAACTCAATTAAAGAATAGTAAAATTCTAATTCATTAAGATATGGAAAAAGTCAAACAAGCTGCTGCTGCAATGTTGAATTTTCGAGCAGGAGCGTCTGGCAATTTTAGTGCGACTAAATATTTCTCTTTCGATTGTTTTAAAGTAGCAGTTCCAACCCAAACAAATGTATTGTTTGAAAACAAACAAGAACTTTTAAATACTTTGAAAAAATTAAATTCAAACAACCTAACAGATCATGGTCATAAACTTGTTGACACAAAATTACTTACTGCTGGAGTAGGGGATGATGAGAAGTTTTATGTTATTTTTTATCAATAAAAAATAAAAATCAATGGGTCTTTATGAATTCAATATTTTAAATGAACATGATAAATATGATTGTGTATTTACAAGTGGTCAATTTGTCGATGTAGTTTCAAAAAAACGTATTAAATATGTTCTTTATTCGGTATCCAATTTTTGGGTAGAAGTTCGTTACAATGAAGAAACGAATAAAATTATAGGCATCACTAGTTTTGTGTCGGGTGAAAGTTTAAATCGATATAGTAATGTGCCAAATAAGATATGAGGAATCAATCGAAAATACTTAAAAACAAAAAGTAATCGAAAAAGCTGGAGAGGAATCCTTTCTTCTTTTTAGATTTAATCGGAGTATTCCTTTTTGGAGAAATCCCGTTCCGTTTTGATAATTCAACTTCTCTGATTTTAGACATAATTTTTATTTAAAAATTGAGGTTTGTTCTCGCTGATTAAAAAACAAACCTCAATTGATATACTTATAATCTTGGTCCTTTTTTCCTTTTATTCTTCTTGCTTTTAGACCCCTTATAGTGACCGTCACCACCTTCTTCCTGTTTAATTGTATTCACTATAGATTTGGATAGGCTATCGGTGTCTTTATCCAATTTATCAAGCTGCTCTTTTAGTTTGCCAAAACGATTAGATTCAACATTTGAAAGCGTTAAACTCACCTTGCTTTGCTTCAATAACCATGCCGCACCCGTGTAGTTCTCTTTCTCAATCGCAACAACAAATCGAAGTTGTTCTGTCCTTCTTGTTCCACGCTCATTAAATCCATTATCTCTTAAATAACTAGATTGTTTGTCAAGTGATATATTTTTAAAATCAATGTCTTCCCCTCCCTTAAATAAGTTCTCAGACCCTCCAAGCTTCAGAAAAGTGTCACCACGTAAATGAACCGCCGATACTCCTTTTGAATTTAGATAATCTATTTTCTCGTTATCACTCCAAGAGCTTCCTTTTTCTGAAAGGGATTGGGTAAAATAATCTACATATGATTTCTCGAAGATCTTTTGATAATCCTTTTTATATTCATCAGGAATATGGTTCTTAAAGGATTCGTAAACCAAAATGTTTGAATAGTCAAGTTTATAGGTATCCCTACTATCACCATAAAGATGAAAGGAAACTTCATTAAAAATATTACTATAATAATTAAAATATGATTGCTGCTGAAGAGTTTCGATGCTCATAGGATAAATGATGTTCCCATCAATCTCATACTTTCCGCTAAGATCAGTAATTGAATTATTTCCGCTATTTTTTAAACCTATCAATGCAGAAATGTTTCCATTATTCATTTGCTTGCTAAGTTCAAGTGTATTAGTGAAATGCTCCTTTTCGAATCTTATAGATTCACTAATGGATTCGTTAGAGGTATAAGTAGCTAGATATTCTTTAGCCCAATTCACAGGAATTTCTTTATTAAAATTGTTATGATTTAGAAACGCTGCTGGGTTTTCTTTTAATTTCAATTTAAGGTCGCTAGTATATACTATTTGGTTGTCACTTTTAAAGTTCCTTAAACTGTTACTGAAATCTTCCTTCAATTGTCTTTCGTTCCATAACGGTTTGAATGCCTCCAAATCTTTATACTGGTCAAAGGTCTGGTTACTCAATTTTTTATTGGCCAATAAAGAAAAGGCATAATCCATGTTATTGGTTTCTACGGCTTTTCTAAATCGGATATCATCAAAATTTTGTGCTACATCAAAATTTCTTAAATCGATAGTAGATAAAAAGCTTTCAATTCCTTTGACGGCTGTCTTATACTTAAATGATGGAATAGAGGCGTGTATCTTTCCGCCTGCTTCAATATCCTTTGACAAAACAACTCCTTTATCATTAAGTGACTTAACAAAGCTCTCAGGGCTTGTAGTCGATTTTTTGACGGCATAGATAGATGCATCAATGTATTTGCCTGCCAATAATTCATCTACTTGTAAACCTATCTTTTTTGGTAGTTGGTTTAGATCTATATAGCGGTCAATATCAAAAATAATATTGGGATTGAAATACTCATTAATCTTGGATTTTCTATCAGGGTTTACGATCTTATCCATGAGGGAAAAAACACCTCTTTCAACTGAGCTAGGACTATAGTTCTGACTAAAAACATCTAGTCTTAAAATATCCCTAAGCTCGTTTTCATTCGTATTAGAAATATCAGAAAAAGCATGTACAATTTTACCTAGCTCTTCCCTTTCAAAATCCTCTTTTCTAATAAACTCGTCTAAACTTTGTGGCAATAATTCAAAATAGTCATTAAGATATGCTGTAATATTTTCTAGTTGGTGCTCATTTAAAATTGACTTAAAACGCTTGAAAGTGGGTGACTCTTCAAAACCTTTTATAAATGATTTCTTGTCAGCTATATCCTCAATGAATTTTGATGCTAATAATTTTCTTGAGTATTCATTTTTATACAACCAAAAAGTTTCTTCACCTATCTTTTTAAATAGACCACTTGTTGTCGGGTCCTTAAGATTCGTTGTTTTAGAAACTTTAGAAAAATCAACATCTTTTAAATCCCGCTCTGAGTAGATGTTTTTGCCTTTCGTATCTAAAACCAAAAAACGTATTCCCTCTTGATGTATCACAGTACCATTATCACTAAATACGGTGTCAAAATCTATTTTACTAATGGAATCAAAATAGGATAATTCTTGTTTTAGGATGCCTTGGGTAGCTTTAAGGTTCCGAAAACGCTTAGGTGCATTTTCAAAATTATTGGATAGCGTTTCTTTGATTTTGACAGCAGACCAATTCGTATCAATTTTAGATCCTGCAATACCTTTAGTTCCATAACCATTTGAATACCTCGCATGATTTTCACCTATTAAAGCAAAGCCGGTTCCTTTATTTTTTACTTGATAAAGTTGAATTCCATAATGAGAACTTAAGAGCATCTCTAAATCCTCTTTGCGTTTTGGTCTAAGGGATAATGCTTCCTTAACTCCCGAGCGGATATAGCTAAGGTATTCCTTCTCGCTTTCTAAATTGACAGCCTCCTTTTTTGTGTTCTTTATACTGGAGACTTGTTTAAGATCATAAGAAATTTCAAGATTTCTAGATATGCTCTGCGAACGATAGCGCTCACCCCAATTAGGGATTTTATTACCGTTGTCCTTTATTCTTGAAGTAACAATATGGATATGTGGGTGTGCCTGGTCTTTATGTTTATAAACGATAAAAGGCTGGTCACTATACCCCATGTCAGAAAGATACTTTTTGCTAATTTCCCTATAGGTATCATCGGTCAATTTTGGTCTATCCTCAGCATGAAAATTAATACTTATATGAACCGTTGGCCGCTTCTCATTAGAGAAAGCGTTATAGCTGTTTATTGAAGTTTGAATGTTGTTTCTTGAACTAGTGTTGATGTTTTGTGAATCCAAAATAGTGGCAACCCCATTTTGCATTTTCTTATCATGGTACATGATAATTCCGGATGTATTCCCAGTATGTGAAATTTGGGCTATCATCTAAAATTAGGGTTGTTTTTCTGAATTATAGAGTTCATTAAAGTTATGACTTCATCTAACTTTTCTTGGGTGTTGGATAATGATTTTTTCAAAGGTTCATCTTTTCTAAAACCAAGGTTTGTACCCCTAGCGATCTGGTTGATATTGTTCCCGATTTTGTTTACTTCTTTTATGAGTTTGTAGAGCTCAATCTTATCTACTTCAGGAGTGCCATTTATAATAGAGAACGAACCTTTGTGAGATAATTTATGTACGATGTACTTAGTGCGATTGCCTCCGAATAATTGTTTTGAATGCTTATCAATAGTCATTATAAGGTCTGGGGATGCGCTGAATGAAACCGTTTTATGCTTCAGTTTATCCTCAACTTCCGGTCTGCCTGCCCTTTGTAATCCCTTCTTTTTTACCATCGATTATCTTTGATAAATTAATATAATTAATAATTATATCCACCTTGCAGAAAACGATAAACGTTTTCACCTCTCACGAATATAAAAAATATATCGTACATAATGATAAATACACGAGTTCTTTTTTACCCATAAAAAATGAATACTATATCAAATCATTATATTAGCATAACAACACAAAGACACAACAACACAACCACACAACGGTATAGTATATGAACACTATTATCATATTCAACTTCAAAGGGGGAGTTACCAAGACAACAACAACAATTTTAGCTGCCAATTTCTTAGATGTATATCATGGAAAAAAAGTTGCGTTGATTGATGCGGATGATGACCAATGGAGTTCATATTCCGTATATGAAGAGGAGAAGAAAAAACTAGTTTCACAGTATACTGAAAAGCAAATTGATGACCTTTTAAAGAATAAAAAAATAGCGGATATCGATGTCTATAAAATGTATACATCGGAGGTATTGGAATTAAGAAAAAAGTTGATTGAAAATAACAATTACGATTTTCTATTCATCGACCTAGGACAAAGAAATATTGAAGACACTTTTGATATATTCAAAGAAGCAGACCATATCATAGTTCCTTATTCAAAAGACTCAGAAGAGATTAAAAAAAGTGTTGTTTTCACTAATGTTATTAAAAGGAATTTTCCAGAGAAAAATATAAAAAGTCTCGTTGTGAAAATTGAAAAAAATAAAATTGATGATTTCATGGGAATACGTAAAAATCTTAAAGAAAGATATAACAACGATTTCTATGAAAGTGTGATTTTAAAGCGCGACCGATACCCCCAGAAAAGGAGTTTAATTTGGCCGTTGAATCTTGCCGAGGAGAAAAGGGACTTTGGCAAAGGGTTAATAAGTTTTATAAATGAATTCTTAAAACAATTTTAATCAAATGGGTATAAAGTCAAATTTGAATATCGCAATTGAAGAAACCGATAATCTCGAAAAAGCGATGATTAAAAAAGTATTAGTAAAACCAGTTATAGAAAATAGCCCTGCCAAAAAGGTTAGAGAAAATTTCTATGTAGACAAAGCTGCTTTAGAGAAAATTAAAAAATATGTGCTTTTGCAAAAACTGAAAGGTGAAAAAATCTCTAAATCTTCATTGGTGAATGAGTGGATTTGTACTAACGCTGATAAATTGGAGTTATAAAGTCTATCATGAGTAAGGAAAAAATTATAATAATCATGCTTTGTTATGTGATACTATGTATTGCTATATTTCTTCTGTTGAGTAAATATTGGTATAGACAGAAAAGCAAAATAAAAGCAAAACAGGAGGAAAAGAAATCCATACTTGATGAGCTTGAAATGGAGACTAACATCTTTGAGATTTCTCAAACTCAAGATACGGAGTTAAATCAATTTGAGATTGATAGTCCATATAAAGAGAAATCGGCAAATGAATTCATGGACATAAAAGAAGATGATATCATCGATGACCAAATTGATAAACTAATGGGAGATTAAATGAAAAAGTATTTTATCATTTTTTTTCTAGTATCTGCAATGAGCTGGGCTCAAGATAAAAACTTTGAATTCAAAGTCTTTGATGAAAATACAAGCATTTCAAAAACTGAAAAAGCACTTTACTTCGATAGGTTAGATAAAATCAATTCGATAAACATTATCAAAATAAGAAAAAACGGTACTGTTGCTAAACAGGTAAAAAGATACTTAGGGTTTAATCACTTGCCTAAGACAATGGGAAAAGCAGAATACTATTTCTATTATTTTCAATTGAAGCTAAAAAAATACGGTCTACCTGAAGAATTGAAATACTTAGCCATTATTGAATCCGACTTGAATCCAAATGCGGTTAGTAGGGTAGGGGCAAAAGGATTATGGCAATTTATGCCAGCTACCGGTATTCAATACGGGCTTTATGAAAATGATGAGATTTCACTATTTTTTGACCCCATAGCATCTACCGACGCTGCATGCAGATACTTACGTGACCTTTATAAGAAATTTAATGATTGGGAACTGGTTCTTGCTGCTTATAATTGTGGTCCTAGTCGTGTATCAAAAGCAATTAAAAAAGCTGGAAAAAAAGATTACTGGTCCATACGTCACTTACTCCCAAAAGAAACAAAAAACTATGTGCCATCATTTTTGGCTGTACAATATGTTTTTAATTTTTACAAAGACCATAACATTAAGCCAAGGCGAATCATATTAAAAGGCCATGACATAAAAACCCATACTACTAAAAGAGAGTCCAAAAAATCAGAATTCTATACTACTAAAAAGGAACAGAAAATCTTTGATTTTCTTAACCCTCATCTTTTATCGAAAACAATTCCAATTCGCACAAGGTTTTATCTTAAAGAACTTCCTGAAAAACCAGTTATTCTCTATGAGGAATAGTGGTTTTAACAAATTCTTATTCATCACCCAAAGGCGTATAGCCATAAATAGATAAAGCTTTGCCTATTGAGTCAAGGTGATTTGCTGATATATTTCTTCTGTCTTTTAAAAAGTGTCTTATGGTTCCTTTAGAGCAACCGGCTTGTTCTTCCAAAACTTCAATTTTTATCAATGGCCTTTCTATAAGCCAAGTTCTAAGGTGTTGTTTTTGATAATCCATAATGTAAATGTACGGTAAACCGTACATAAAACAAATTTGATTATATATTAAAAACAGTACGCCCATAAATGAAGGGCTATAAAAGCCCTTCATCTGCCATGGAGAGATAACTTTCTCTTGTAAGTATTATATGGTCTAATACTTTAATGTCGAAATACCCGAATGCAACTTTCAGCTTCTCTGTTATTGCCTTATCAGCAGTTGATGGTTTCAATGTCCCGCTTGGATGATTATGACAGAGTATTACGGCTTTTGTACATATCTGCAATGCTTCTCTAACGGCCAGTTTAACATCTACAATAGTACCTGTTTCTCCACCTTTACTCACATGGTGGACATTGACCACTTTATTACTGTTGTTAAGATGTAGAATTTTGAATTCTTCATTGTTGTCCATACACTCCTCAAAATGTGTTCTTAAGTACTCGCTAGCACTCATGGAGCTTTTCACGGTAAAGATAAATTCTTTAGTTCGCTTATAGGTTACTGTTAGTTCTCCTACGAAGTCTCGATACGTTGCAATTCTTTTCATAATAAATAGTTTTAAATGAATAAATATTTGCACGACTACCAAGTGGTAGTAAAATTTCAGCTCATTGGAGGGCGTATAAATAAGAGGGCTTTAGCCCCTGGTTTATGCCGCCTGTATATTGATGTGAATATTTTATGAGCTTAATTTAGTGCCCATATTGATTGATATATTCTATTCCCTATATGTTTAAGGGGTTTTGATAAAGAAGAAAATCTCATTGTAACAGAATCACTACTGACAATACAAATAAAAGCAATGATTAGTATTACAAATTGTAATTTTATGGAAATACTTAATCTGAAAAATAAAAGACATGTCTGACCAGCGTTTTCAATTGTACATTCGAGAAATATTAACCCAAATTCAAGAAAAAAATAAAGAACTATCAGATGTTAATGATTCTGATGAACTTTCTTGTGGTAAAAGTGAAGCGTATTCGAACATACTTGCTATTCTAAAAAGCGAAGCAATTAGTTATAAGATAAACTTAGACAACCTTGGTTTAAAGTTTTAAATATGGGGCGTTGGAATTGACTGGTAGTAGGAGTTCTCTAATTCCTTATTTTACATAATGAAAGTTATAGAGCAAATGTAAGTAACTAATTGTTAATAGGTTATGTATTTTTATATCTTTAAAATTAGAAATTAATTCCTCTTACATGCTTTTTTTCTGACTTACCAAGTTTCTCACTTGAATCTAAAAAACCACATACTTTATCCTGATAATATACCATTGCCCAAAGTGACTTATCAAATTCAATAAGGTCCTTAAAAGAATCTTGGGAATGGAACATCAACCTTAATAAAAAAGAATCATTGGGCTCTCTATGCTCATTTAAGACATGACTAAGAACTATAGGTTTTATACTAATATCAGATGCAAAATCCTTTCTTTTTTCATATAAAGTATCAATGTAGGTCATGAGAAACTTTGGAAAAGAAAGTTCAACACTACATAAAGGACTACTCAAATATTCTTCCATTTGGAATTTAAGCTGCATTAACTTTGCGGTCTTTATGTCATTATCTGACCTTGTTTCAAATCTGGCTGCACGCGCCTTAAGAATAGTATCTCTTTCTTCTGCCTTTTCCTTATTAGTTAGATCTCTTGAATCTATTAAATATTTAAAATCCTCCAAACTCTTATTTTCTTTATTAATCATGGTCATACTTTTTAATCAATTGTAATAATTCATTACCGTCGATAAACAAACTCTTTCCAGCTTGTAACATCCCGTATTCATCCATATAATATTGAATCAAATCTGTCTTTGGAACCAATGAAACACAAGCCATTTCTCCAAACTTCTTTATCGATTCGATACATGCAAAGGCTATTAAATTACCCGCTATTAAGTCTAATAGTTTGGCCTTACCCCTATTCTCTTTAGAAACAGCTAAAAGCCTTATTTCAATCCTAGATTCTTTAGTAAATATATCCAAAGAGACTAACCCTAAAATATCATCCGTACCTTTTAAACAGAGCTTAAAAACATTATAATCCTTTTCCTGTTTCCAATCGAACCAAAATCTTGATTTAGTTATACTTTTATAATCAAGGTTATTAACTAAGGTTATTTCTATTTCCTTGGATAGACCAGATACGAGGTCAATTACAATCATGATTAAATATACAAAAAGTATACCAATATCGTATATAAAAACAAATTTTATTTACAAAAAATGTATTTTCAGTACTGATTGGGTGAGTTTAGATTAAAAATAGAATGAATCAAGAGCGTATCCATAAACTTGGAATATTTCCAAATCATAGTCATTAATTAGACCTTGGTTCTAATTCCTAAAATAAAAATAGCATCCTTATTTAAACTTTACAAAGATTACATTTTCATTTTCTTCTAATATTTCCAAAACTCTTTTTAAGAACTCTGGCTTTAAATGATTCTCACTAACACTAAAATTCTTCCATTTAAGAATAAACTTTTCTCCGAGCAACATCTATTAAAATCTACAAGAAAACTACGCCAATGTTTGCGTTTTTGAGTTAGGCGATAATTTAGGCTTCTATTCTTAGACAAATGGAATCCTTTTTTTATTAATTTTCAAATAGAAAGTAGCTAATCTGTTTATTTTCTAAATAGCTTTGAGAGTACTATTTCTAATGCTTATTAAGCATAGCTATCCTATAAAAGCACATTTGTTAAATGCTCTGTTGGCAGTAATTCTGCTACGTTTGGCATCAGCAACTTGATTTTTAAAGTAAGCTTTATCGGGTAATTTTCCGTTTATAACTTCCATGGGGTGTAATCCGCATAAATCAGCAGGAAACCGTTGGTAATTATAGTATTCTACAAATTGCTCTAAACGATCTAAATGACTGTTAACTGTCCTTGAAATCTGTCCTTTTAAAAATTCTGTTTTGTAAATACTATGTGTACTCTCCGCCATACTATTTGAAAGCGGGAAGTCCGCTGTTCTTGCCGTAATTTTAGTAACAATTGGCGGCGCATTAAAATGGTTTACCCAAGTGGTAAAGGCACCTTTATTTTCTGAGCCTCCATCGGTTAAGATATTAATAGGCTTATTCGCATTGTTTAGATTATGTTTTTCAAAAGCCTCTTCAAACAGTTTTGTAATAAATTTGCTGTCTGCTTTTTCAGAAACAGAACTCCAATGTAAAATGGCTTTAGAGAAATTATCTTTTACAAAGGCTACTTTTTGCATACCCTCTTCTATGGTTGGCACTAATGTAATATCAACATGTAGCCATTCAAAAACACGTGTGGCTCTAAGTCCTTTTCTTAGTGGAATTTTAGGTTTATTCGGCTTTTTATATCCCAAAGCTTTAGCATATTTACTAAAGGTCGATTTGGCACACGAAACTAATTCATTACGCAATGCATGATAATATAAGGTTACTTTAGTCTTGCCAAAGTGTTGAGGGTCTTTTACAAGTCTTTCAATGGCATTGGTTTCATCAAAAGTTAATTGGTTTGGATGCTGTTTAAAGCATTTGTTAAAAAGATTAAGCGAACAATTAATTTTTCGTTTTTCACGATAATACCAATCACTAGAAACTCCATAAAATTTACAGGCACGTTTTGTTTTAATATTAGATAGCGAAACAATTTGTTCAATAGCAGTTACAATATACGATGCGTGTTGTTTTAGATTTTTTCTATTCTGGTTCACTTGATTTAATACACGATGATATCCATCACTAGCTTTTACAATAAATCGCATTACTTTTCTAAGCTGTGTACGCTCATATATTTTTTGAATATCTTCAATATGAGCTGTAAATGGGGTAATCCAATGGTCAAATTCGTAGCGTTTATTTTTATTTTTATTCCAATGTTGCCTAGTTCGTTCAGGAATCTGCCTTACTTGGTCTTTACGAAGCATTCCTTTCGAATACAACATGGAAATAAGTGGATGATAGTTACGTTTGTAGGTATTGATCATATTACTTTTCGAAAAAATATAAAATTACGCATCTGAAAGTTACCCCCCTACTTTTCTAAGTTCCTTTCTCAAAACAGGGGTCAAAAATCTATACTTAATTGATGTTGTTGCAGAAGTAACAAAAGATACGTCTACCGGTCTTCTCGGGCAATCCGATTTGCTGGTTCGCATCCGAGAAACCTACCTCCTTAGTTTTGAGCCACATCTTCACAACCGCCCACAAGAGTAAAATATTTTTTCATACTTCTAAAATTTACACCCTGGTCTTTCCATAGCTTTTGAAAGTACATTTAAACTATCATTTTTTTATGTCCCAAAATTCTTTAATCAAGTAGCGTCATTAGAAAATATTTTGTTCTGGATAAGCAATAAAAGCTACACCTACTTAGTTATAACAAAACTACATGTGAGACTGTAGTATATTGGTTGTATTAAAAAAGCACGGTTTGGACGCCGTGCTTTTTTAATAATATTGATTTACTTGTTATTCCCTTACCACTCTTATATTTTTAAAGTACATTTAAACGGTCCACATAGCTAAATCATATCCGAATTCTTAGAAGTATAAATTAACGACTAGTTAATGCTAATGAATTAAGATACTATTTAAGTTATGTGCCAAATTTTCACATATCATCTGATTTCATACGTTTATTTACTTTAGAAATCGTGTGCCTTGAACAGCCAATCAAGCTTTGAATATAACTATAGCTTTTCCCATCTTTTAGCAATCCCTTAATTTTAAGATGCAATTCAACATTTTCTGGTCTTCCTTTATACTTTCCTTGTAGTTTAGCTTTTTGTACTCCCTGTGCTTGCCTACGTCTTCTATCGGTAAAATCTTTACGTGCAATTGCAGCGAGCATATCAAGCATCATCGCATTAAAAGCTGATAACATCCGCTGTGTAAATTCATCTGAAGTATCAAGAAGTTTATGGCTTGTTGGAAGATCGATTGAAACGATTCTGATCCTTTTCCCAGAGATTATAAATTTTAATGTTTCCCAATCCTTAGCATTCAATCTACCGATTCTGTCTATTTGTTCAACTAAAAGAATATCTTCTGGCTCAGCGATCTCCAATACACGAAATAGTTCAGGACGATTTAATTTAGCTCCTGTTTCATTCTCAATAAACCAGGAGGAAACCGTTATGCCCATCTTATTGGCAAAATTGATCAGCTCGTTTTTAGCCCTGTCGGCGTCTTGTTCTTTGGTCGATGCCCTTAAATATCCATATACCCTCATAAGTGCATTATAAATGGTTTCATAATAATAGTGCAATATACATGGTTTACAAATATTATTGCACCAACAAATCGGTGGTAACAAATAGGTATACCCAAAACGCACTATTTCAAATAACAATTTTTTTGAAT
Organism: uncultured Flavobacteriaceae bacterium; assembly: GCA_938009735.1. Classification (GTDB taxonomy): domain Bacteria; phylum Bacteroidota; class Bacteroidia; order Flavobacteriales; family Flavobacteriaceae; genus Maribacter_C. Next base: position 11,863 of record CALLIG010000353.1, on the reverse strand, counting down.
ACATAACCTAACACACATCTAATGTCAAATGAAATTTTAACCCAAGAACAGAGAAAAAATTATGGAAAGTTCCCGGAGGTTCTAAACGAGAATCAGGTTTCTAAATATTTTACATTAGACAATTTAGATTTCGAATTTATTTCCAAACGAAGAGGTAGTGCCAATAAATTTGGGGTAGCACTTCAGTTAACCTGTATTCGGTTTTTAGGAACATTCTTAAATAATCTTTCAGAAGTTCCCGATACTATTAAAATATTTGTTGCTAAGCAGCTATCTATAGATAACATAACAATATTAGAATCATACGGCAGAAGAGAGACAACCAAGCGGGAACACAGGGCATTAATAAAAAAACAATATAACTATCGAGAGTATACCAAAGGCCATTTGTCATTTAAATTGACTAGGCTAATTTATCTTAGAGCATGGATTAGTGATGAAAGACCCAACCTACTATTTGATTTAGCAACATCTTGGTTGGTTAAAAACAAAATTTTACTTCCTGGGGCGACAACCCTCACTCGGCTGATAGGGGAAATTCGTCAAAGAGCATTTGAAACCTTATGGAAGAAACTGGCAGAGCTTCCTTCATTATCCCAAAAATCAAGACTGAACGATTTATTGGAGATTTCCGAACCAATGCAAAAATCTTGGTTCGATTATTATCGAAAAGGTCCAGTACGAATAAGTAGCACATCCTTCATAAAAGCTTTGAAACGCTATCAAGGACTGCATTCCTTTGGAATTGGTGAATTAGATTTTCAAGGAATACCTCCCATAAGAATAAGGCAACTTGCAAAACACGCATCTATTACATCTGCCTATAGAATCAGCAGAATGCCAGAGCAAAGGCGCATAGCGGTACTAGTAGCCTTCGTTAAGGTATATGAAGTTACGTCATTGGACGACGCTTTGGATGTTCTAGAGCTTTTGGTAACTACAATTGTTAATGATGCAAAACGAATCGGAAAAAAGAGAAGACTACGTACTTTAAAGGATTTGGATAGGTCTGCGGTTATTTTGGCCAAAGTAAGCAAGCTTATATTGGACGAAAAAATATCTGATTTGAAACTTAGAAAATCAATTTTTAAGATTGCGTCCAAAGACCTGATTGAAAATTCGATGACCACGGTTATAGAATTGGCTCGGCCAGAAAATAGCGATTATTTAGAGGAGATGATAGCTAAATATGGGAAAATCAAAAAGATACTTCCTAGATTATTTGAGGATATCGAGTTCGAAGCTGCACCCTCTGGGGAAAAGCTACTTGACACGTTCTTTTTTCTTGCCAGCTTGCAATATGATAAAAGCGAATTTCTTGAGAACCCTCCAACGGATGTCATTACACCTTTATGGAAAAGACTAATTACTGACGAGGAAGGTAAAATATCAAAAAAAGGATATACCATATGTTTTTTAAATCATTTTCTAGATGCTCTTAAACGTAGGGACATCTATATCAAATTCGGAGATCGGTGGGGTGACCCTAGAATGAAATTGCTTAAGGAAAATTACTGGAGAAACAATAAGAGTCAAATATGCGCTTCTTTGGGACACATTGAAAACGGAAAAGAATCTGTAGATAATTTAGTAAAGGAACTTGACGCAACATATAAAAAAGTAGCGTCTAATTTTAAAGAAAATGATTCTGTCCGTTTAGATATTTCAGGAAGCCAGCCTTCTTTGACTATTAAGAAACTTGATGGTCTGGTCGAATCCAATAGTTTAAAATCTTTAAAAGAATCTATCAGAAGCTTATTACCAAAAGTTGATCTTACGGAGCTTCTGTTGGAAATTCAGGGCCATACTAATTTTCTTGACTCCTTCAGTCATGTGAGTGAGTCCGGTTCCAGAAGCAAAGATCTAACAGTTAGTATGTGTGCGGTACTCATCGCTGAGGCTTGCAATATAGGAATAGAGCCTTTGGTTAAAGATAATATTCCAGCTTTGACCCGACATCGTTTAAATTGGGTGAAACAAAATTACTTTCGGGAAGAAACGTTGACCATGGCAAATGCAAAACTCGTTGATTACCAATCCACACTTTCATTGGTCAATAAATGGGGAAGTGGTATGGTAGCATCCGCTGATGGTATGCGTTTTGTAACACCTGTTCAAACAATCAATTCTGGGTACAATAGAAAATATTTCGGTGCCAACCGCGGAATAACTTGGTACAACTTTGTATCAGATCAATTTTCAGGATTTCATGGTATTGCCGTCCCCGGAACATTAAGGGATTCAATGTTTATTTTGGATGGCTTGTTAGAACAACAAACAAGTTTGGTGCCTACAGAGATTATGACCGATACGGCGGGTGCAAGCGAAATGGTTTTCGGTTTGTTTTGGCTGCTGGGCTATCAGTTCTCTCCTAGATTAGCAGATGCCGGTGAAGCTGTATTTTGGAGAATTGATAAAGATTCTGACTATGGACCTCTCGATGATATTTCTAGAGGCATAGCGAAAGCAGAGCCGATTGAGGATAATTGGAACGATATGTTGCGTATGGCCGGTTCATTGAAATTAGGAACGGTTAGGGCTTCTGAACTAATGAAAACTCTACTCAAGAGTGACAGACCTTCGGGTTTAGCAAAGGCCATAAAGGAAGTTGGCCGCATCAACAAAACCCTTTACCTCTTAAATTATATCGATAGCCAAGAGTATAGGCGCAGAATATTGACCCAACTTAATCGAGGAGAGAGTAGGAACAACGTTGCCAGGGCAATTTGCTATGGGCAACGTGGGGAAATTAGAAAACGGTATAAAGAAGGACAGGAAAATCAACTTGGAGCTTTAGGGTTAGTAACAAATGCTGTCATATTATGGAATTCTATTTACATGCAAAAATCCATTGAACATCTAGAAACAAAAGATGTTGCCCTAAATGATGAGGATTTAGAAAGATTATCTCCACTTATATTTAAACATATAAATATGTTAGGACATTATTCTTTTGAAATCGAAGAAAAATTCTTGAAAGGGAAATTTCGCAATCTAGGAACTCTTAATGAAAAGTTAAAATATATTCCTTAGCGTACATTTTGGTATCGTTGTAACCTAACATTCTCCAAATGTGTTGATTTAGCATCTGTCGATATGGTTTACTTTTATGAAAATTGGTCTAACCAACTAAAATACTACTGTTTAATATATTGATTTATAGATGATTAAATCCCTTAGCGTACGTTTCCGTACAGTTGGGCTTCATACCCCGATAACAACACCTCCCCACGAATGCCCAACAAGAACTATTGGTCCTTCAAGTTTTGCAAAAGCTCTTTTTGTTGCAGCTACATCATCGGCAAGCGATGATAAAGGATTTTGAACAGAAATTACTTCGTGTCCTTCTGCAATAAGAGCAGGCGCTACCGCATTCCAAGATGAGCCATCAGCCCATAATCCGTGTACAAATACAATATTTACTTTCTTCATTATTAGTTTTTTATTTCTGTAAAACTCCAACAAATCATTCTGCAAACTATTAACCCAAGTTAAAATCGCATTCTTTACATGAAATTCTTTTTCTAATTCTACTTAATAAAGATGAAGGTCAATAATTACAAGAAAAATGAGCTAGCAATAATCGCATATCGAAAATTTCAAAGAAACAAAAGAAGACAAGCTATAGTGTAATTGTCATTTTGTTTAGTCTAACTGGTAATTATGACTTCACTCATGGCATTAAGGATAAATTAAGTAAGAAAAATATGATTAAAAATAATCAATCTAATTGCTTTATAAGCTAATAATTTTAAGGTGATTTATTCAATTTACTGTAATGAGAATAACAGAAATTCTTTAAATTGATCAGAAAAAAGTAAAGTATTAAAGTCTTTGACCACAAAATATTCACTATTGAACTACAATTTTTAACAGTACACAACAAAAAAAGTATTGCTAAAAATTAAAAAAATTATTTTTGAGGTGATATTAACGTAGTGTTAAGACTACAATTAGTATTGATTATTCTTTTTAAAATTGAAATAGATTATTAATTTTTTTGAATACAAACCTTAATAATTTATATCTTTTTTAGAAGATAATTGAGTTAAAATTCCCCCAGAATTTTTTTAAAATCAAATTCTTATACAAAATGTATAAGTCAGATTTTAGTACTGCGCATAAAAATAAAATCTTGTTTTAGCAAGTTTTTAGCAATACCCTTATTGAGTCTTGGGGTCGTTTTTTTGCAATGTACTTGATAGTTGAATATTAACCATTAGTATATAAATAGTATGATTGCATTAAACTTTCTTCAGAATTCAAAAAGTTCTCCTAGACCAATAAAATACAGCTTCAGTACCTTTTGTTTTTATAGTACTGCTTTGCATCAAAAGTGTATGGGTGCAAAGCTGGTAAGTATGATGAGCTAATTGTCTGTTCATTATTTCAGCTTCCAATACCTCGTATTAATAATGCCATTGTTGAAACGAAAGAAATCTTAATCTTCTTTCAATAGCAAGAAACGCTACAATAGCCCCTTTGGCTTAAGCAATACCTTCTAAAACAACAATGAGTATTACCATAACTAATAGCATAGCTATGACCTGTTATGCTATTTGACATACAAATAAAAGAAGCCTAGTAATAGGGTGTAACTGCCATTTAAAGGCGGCTACACAGTAACAAACAAAGCCTAATGTCAATATACAGCAGTGGTCATATTGTACATAATAAATGTACCCAGTTACAAATTAAAATATAATAAAACTTACCTCTAATGAAATCTATATTTACAAGTAAACAATTACAATTAGCTAGTATTTCAAAGTTCACCTTTATGCTAGTCTTGATGACTCTTTTTTTGGGGCTCTCCACAAGCTTTGCACAAGGCCCAGAGCTTAAACTAAAAGTAGACCTTAGTATTTCTTCTGGGCAAGGGCCTGGTCTATTTTTTATGCGAGGAACTGGTACCGTTACTATAGATGTTTATGATACTACAGGTTCTACTCTGTTGCATAGCTACCCTAACGTACCCCTTCAAACAACTGTAAATAATGCAGATTTTGGTGGCGTTACCGATGTACAAATCTGGTACGGTCTAGGAATAACAATTTTTTCTCCTGATATTGGAACTAGTTCTGTGGGTAAGATTACAGATATTCTTAATTGGGGAGACTCTACCTTTACGACCTTAAATTTTAAGAAAGCTAATGTTTTAACTCAAATTTCTGCAACAGACAGCCCTAATTTTGCAACAACTGCAAGTTTGAGAGAGCTTTTTAGAGAATGTCCTTTGTTTAACGATGTAAATGGCAACCTAAATACCTGGGATGTAAGTACTGTTACTGATTTCTCTGCTGCTTTTTATGATTCTCCACTATTTAACGCCCCACTTTCTGCTTGGGATGTTTCTAGCGCTACAAACTTAGGTAGTATGTTTGGTTATGCCACAGCCTTTAATCAAGATATTTCTAGTTGGAAAGACAAGGTAGCCAACGTAACTATTGCAAATAATATGTTTGTTGTAGCGAGCAGCTTTAATAATGGCAATCAAGATATGCCCGATTTTAACTGGGCAAGCTGTACTACATTTGATGGTATGTTTAATCAAGCCGATGCTTTTAACGCCGTGGTAACAGATTGGCAGTTTAGTACAGATCCTTTGGTAAATATAGTTATGAAAAACATGTTTATAAATGCAGATGTGTTTAACCAAGATGTTAGTTCTTGGAATTTTGAACGGGTACAATCTGTGGAGTCAATGTTTGCGCGTACCAGCGGCCTTACCGCTTTTAATAATGGTGGCCTAAATATGGATGATTTAGATTTTAGCAATTGCACCACCTTTGTTAAAATGTTTGAAGATTCTGAAAATTTTAATGCCACAGTTGCTCGTTGGAAATTTAATAGCACACTTGGCGAGATAGTAAATATGTCAAATATGTTTTTGGAAGCAGATGTATTTAATCGAGATATTAGCACTTGGACCAATACACAAAATGTTACCACCACCGCATTAATGTTTCAATCTACTACCGCTTTTAATAATGGTGGTGTAGATATGAGCAATATGGACTGGTCTGGGAACCTCTCTTTTAATAGAATGTTTAATAATGCCAATGGCATGAATGCAAAAGTAGATGGTTGGATACTAAATACCGATCCATCGGCCGAAATAGATATGCAATTCATGTTTGTAAATGCAGATGTGTTTAACCAAGATGTAACTTCTTGGAATTTTGAGCGTGTATATAGAACGGAAAGCATGTTTAATCGTACTTCAGGTCAAAACGCTTTTAATAATGGTGATGTAGATATGATTGGTTTAGATCTTAGCAACTGTACTAACCTTGATAGGATGCTTAAAAATGCCGATAAATTTAATGTCAAGGTTGATAACTGGACGTTTAATACCTCGGTGGGTGCAACGGTAACCATGATTGAGATGTTTGAAGAAACAGACATATTTAATCAAGATATTAGTTCTTGGGGCACAACCACAACAAATGTTATTGACACTAGAGAAATGTTTAGAAATGCCGTTAAATTTAATAATGGTGAGCAACCTATGGAAGCTATGGACTGGTCTAGTAACCAGGATTTTTATGGTATGTTTAATTTAGCCAGTAGCTTTAATGCATCTGTAAGTAACTGGATTATAAATACCACGCCAACAGAAGATGTAGATATGCAAAATCTGTTTAATCAAGCTAGTGTATTTAACAAAGAGATAAGCTCTTGGGATTTTGACCGCGTAGATACTACAAGGTCCATGTTTTCTAATGCCCTTATGTTTAATAATGGAAACCTGCCTTTTAGCACTCAAAATTTTAGCAATGTTTCCACTTTTCAAAACATGTTTTTTAATGCCGAAGCTTTTAATGTAAGTGTAGCCGATTGGATGTTTAGTACTACCAAAGATATAACTATGCAAAGTATGTTTGATAGAGCAGAAAGCTTTAACCAAGACCTTAGTAGCTGGAAAACGAAAACAGGTAAGGTAATTAGCACAAGAGAAATGTTTGCATATACCGATAGCTTTAATAATGGCAATCAACCTATGACCGATTTTGACTGGTCTAGCAACCTTTCTTTCAACAGTATGTTTTTAACTCTGGCAAGCCTTCCTAGTGTTTTTAATGCAGAAGTAAGCGGCTGGATACTAAATACCAATACAACGGCAGCAGTAGATATGCAATCGATGTTCAATGAAGCAAAAACCTTTGATAAAGATATAAGCTCTTGGGATTTTCAGCGCGTATATAGAACAGATCGGATGTTTGGTGAAGCGGATAGCTTTAATAACGGAGGCCTGCCTCTAGATAATGTAAACTTAAGCAATGTTACCAATGCTAACTCTATGTTTCAAAGAGCCATTAGTTTTAACCAGGCTTTAACCGGCTGGTCTTTTAGTACTACAGCCGGAAGTGTAACTATGAACACTATGTTTAACGGCGCTACTGTCTTCGATCAATCTTTAGCAGCAATGAATATAAGTGGCGCTAGTAGCATGACTAATTTTATTAGTAACACAGGCTTAAGCCAAGACAATTACGATGCTACCCTAACCGGTTGGGATCTTGCAGGGTACAGCCCTACTGCAACCTCATTTGGGGCCACTAACTTAACCTATTGTGCAAGTTTTATAAACCGTTCTAGTTTAATAAATTCAAATCTTGCTCCCGTAGGCGATGCCTTAGGGTGTACACCTGGAGGCTTGCCAAATGCTAAGTACTGGTTAAATTCTAGCCCATACACAGGTACAGATGGTGGTGCACAAGATATATTTTACGATCAATCTGGTAACGGCTTCGATTTTAGTCAAGCAACAGCAGCAAACCAACCCGTATATTCTAGTACAGACAATATTAATTTTAATCCAATCTTTAAATTTGATGGTGCAGACGATTTTATGACTTCGGCAGACACCTTCTCAAATGCAAATACAAGTTTTAATATTCCTGTAGCCAACCGTAGTGCAAGCAGCGAATTAGATGCTACTCATACTGTAGCCAATTCTGTGTTTGGTTCAGCTGGCGCTTGGATACCTGCAACGGCTGCAAATACAGAGTTTATTACCTTAGATTTAGGTGCTGTTAGTCCTGTAAAAGGCTTAAGCACTAGAGGGAGTACTAACACTGTTAACTGGACAACTAGCTATACCGTATCCTACTCTGTAGATGGTACAAGCTATACGCCATTAGGAACTACTTTTACAGGAAATAATAATCAAAATTCCGTGGTTTCTCAAGATTTTGGAGCTACAGTAGTAGCGCGTTATATTAGAATATTTCCTCAAACCTGGAACACGCAACCGGCCTTACGTGTCGACGTATTTCATACCGCTAGCACCAGCTTATCTGCCTTTGTAGTAAGTAAAGAAGATGTACGCCAAAACAATACCACACTTAGTTTAGGTTACACAGATCCAGATAATAACTTTGCCATTAGGCAACCAGACGCAGCCGGTAACTTAGTATTTGAAGGTAACGTAGGCGGTACAGATCTTATAAATGTAAATACGCCAGTAACAGCAACTGTAGGGCAGACAACTATAGCTTCCTATATTAACGATTTTGCAACGAATACCAGTAGCATATACCAAAACAGTACCCTAAGCGACAGCGGAACAGGAGCTATTGTAGAAACCGATGCCCAATTATTAGGAGGAAACACAGCCGAAGGCACCTTCTTTAATGGTAAAATAGCCGAAGCAATTGTATTTCCAAGTGTATTAAATGATTTAAATTTAATGCGTTTACATACTTATTTATCTATTAAATACGGCCTTCCTATAAGTAATGATTTAGATAACAATGGTACCGTAAACGAAACCGTTTCTGGTACTATAAAAGAAGGCGATTTTATTGCCAGTAATGGTACAACCATTGTATGGGATTACGATGCTAATACAGGGTATACCAGTAATGTTTTTGGTCTTGGTAGAGACGATTTACAAGGTTTAAACCAAAAAGTATCGAAAGCAGTAATAGACGATGCTATACTAATAATGGCAACTCAAAACGATTTCACATCCTTAAATAACGAAGTATCTAGAGCACAATTACCAGCAGATGTTAGTTTTGTATTAGCAGGCGATAATATGGGAATCAATTCATGGAGCGGTATAGATGCGCCAGACGATTTTCTATTATTAAGTAAAAAATGGAAAACACAAGTAACTGGAACCATTAATGACATAAATCTACAATTTGATGTAGACAACGCTCTTTTTGATGTGCCTGAAGTATTAAGCGGAAGCGATTACTACCTTATTGTAGATACAGCCAACGACGGTTTTGCAAACGATACCCCTACCATATTAACCAATACCGCTGGATCTTTATGGTCTTCGGCAGCTACATTAGCAAATGGTAATACCTTTACATTGGCAACCGCATTTATTAAAGCACCAGGAGGAGTGTCTCTAGATTTAGCCCTTTGGTTAAAGGCTGATGCAGGCACAGATACTACTATAGAAGGTACCAATGTAGATGAATGGATAGATCAATCTGTAAATGGCTATGTAGCAGATAAAGCCAATAATACAAACCGCCCTACCTTTAGTTCGGATAATGTTAATTTTAACCCATCATTAAATTTTGGCGGAGGATTAAACGATATCGGCTTTGATTTAGGAACTGATTTTATTTATGCGCCTGCCGCTAATGGGGGTATGCATGTCTTTTCTGCAGTCAATCCTTCGGCTGCTGGACGACGTAAATTTATTTATGATTTCGGGGAGTTTGCTGCTTCAAGTATTAGCTTGGCTATTAGTACAAGTGACGCCGTTTTAGGCGAAAATACTTTCACAGAGCCTGCAATAGGTCTAACCCAACTTAGTATTCTTGAGGGTGAGTTTAACTTTAACAATCAAAAACACCTAAATATAGACGGAGTGCCTGTAGTTAGTGAAATGATGACGTGGACAGAAATTACTGCGACACAGATAAAAGAATCTGTTTTACCTGGATCTAGCAGTGGCCCTGTTTCTATAGGTAGGCAATCAAAAAACGCTGCCTTGAATAATGACGGAGGAAGGCGTTTCTTTGGCGATATGGGTGAGCTTATTGTTTATAATGGTGATGTTTCTGATATAGATACGCAAAAAATACGTAGTTATTTAGCATTAAAATATGGTACTACCATAGACCAAACCGCAGCAACAGATTATTTAGCAAGTGACGGCATAACCAAAATGTGGGATGCAACTGTTAATGCAGGATATAAAAACGATATTGCAGGTATAGGTCAAGATATAGCTCAAGATCTAGATCAGCGTGTCTCAAAATCTTCAAACAGCGATGCCTTGGTTGCTTTTGCTTTAGACAATAATTTTACAGCAGCCAATAACGATCCAGCAAGAGCAACCGCTCATGCAGACGATAACAGTTTTATGGTTTGGGGTAATAATAGTGATGCAAGCACAGCCTTATCATATTCATTAACTGGCGCAACACCAGGAAAACAAATTCTGAACAGAGTATGGAGAATGGACGAAGTAGGTACAGTAGGTACAGTATTTCTATCTGTGCCAGACGATAGCTCAACAGAAACCACAAAACTACCAGCAGAAGTATCAACGGTTTATTTAATAACTAAAACTGCAGATGCAGATTTTACTACAGGTGCAACCGAAACAGAATTGACCCTTAATGGCACAAACTGGCAGCTTCCTGCAGGAATAGATATAGCAGATGGTACCTATTTTAGCTTTGCAACTCTTGGTGTAGAAATAAGTATTGCAGCAGCAGATGCAGCAGTAAGTGCGCTAGAAGGCGATGATGTTACCTTTACAGTAACGGCATCAATTCCGGTACTAGACGATGTTGTAGTAAATTACACATTAGCAGATGGTACTGCAGCAACAACAGATTATACTGGCACAACAGGAACAGTTACGATATTAACAGGAGATACAACAGCAACGTTTACAGTGGCTACTGTAGAAGATGTCGTTATAGAACCAGACGAAACTTTTACGATAACATTAGCAAGTATCGCTTCTGGTAGTGCAGTATTAACAAGTACAGGTATTCCTGCTACTTTAATAGCAACAGGAACTATAACTAATGATGACTTAGCACCTACAGCAGATGCAGGATTAGATGGCGGCCCAATTTGCCACGATGTAGACATAACAGCAGCAGCAACCGCAACTAACGGCACAACCCTTTGGACAACAAGTGGCGCAGGAAGTTTTACAGATGCAACAGCAGAAGATGCCGTATATAACGCAGATGCAACAGATGCAGGCACAACAGTAACCTTAACTATGACCGTATCTGGAAGTGGTGTAGTAGCTACAGACACCGTAGATATTGTATACACCGCAGATGAAACAGCAGATGCAGGGTTAGATAGTGGCCCAATTTGCCACGATATCGACTTTACCGCAACAGCAACCGCAACAGATGGCACCATCGCTTGGTCAACAAGTGGCGCAGGAACTTTCACAGATGCAACAGTAGAAGATGCCGTATATAATGCAGATGTAGCAGATGCAGGTACAACAGTAACCTTAACCATGACGGTAACAGGTTGTGATGGTACAACAACAGTAGATACTGTAGATGTAATGTATACCGCAGGTGAAACAGCAGAAGCAGGAGCGGCTCCAGTAGCAGCACTATGCCACGATGTAGACTTTACCGCGGCAGCAACAGCAACTGATGGAACCATCGCTTGGACAACAAGTGGAAATGGAGGTTTCACAGATGCAACAGTAGAAGATGCAGTTTATAATGCAGATGCAGCAGATGCAGGAAGCACAGTAACCTTAACCATGACGGTAACAGGTTGTGATGGCACAACAACAGTAGATACTGTAGCTGTTGTGTACACCGCAGACGAAACAGCAGATGCAGGATTAGATGCTGGGCCAATTTGCCACGATATCGACTTTACAGCAGCAGCAACT
>CALLIG010000352.1 GCA_938009735.1 uncultured Flavobacteriaceae bacterium | reverse complement strand
AACCACTTATCTACAAAATGTTTTCTTTTCTCAGGGTACTTTATAAAATATGCAGCCATTAGCTTAGGCGCAATAAAATCGATAGTGTCCCACCAAGATTTGTTCACAACCATATATTCAAAAACAGTAATATCATCTTCTTCTAGCTGCTTGCTATATTTAAAAAGCAATTCTTGTGCGATATATTGATAATCGCGCTGTGGTTTATTCCAAAGTAATTTAACTAATTGTATAGTAACTTCTTTTTTGGGCAAAAACTCTTTAACTAAAAAAGGTTTTTGAATGGCTCTTCTAATTGGCGTTTTTATACCATAATATTCAAACTGATCACGCATGTATGCTTTTTGCTCAGTAGCAATTTTAGCATTTGCATTTTTTTGTAATTCTTCGGTAAGTGTTCGAACGAATTCTTTCATCAGCTTTTAAACTGCACTTAATAAATCAATAAGTTCAGGAGCCCCTTGTAGTTTAGCATGATCAATAGCCGCATTACCCCTGCCATCTTTAATAGTTGCGTCAGCACCTTGAGTTAAAAGCAGCTTTGCTATTTCTAATCGGTTAAATGTGGCAGCATAAATCAAACTAGTGGCTCCCATAGCGTTTCTCTCATTAACATTAGCTCCCTTTTCTATGAGCAGTTTTACCACCTCAGAATAGCCTTTGAAACAGGCACCCATTAGCGCAGAATTTCCTGAAGCATCTTTATCATCAATTTTTGCTCCTTGATCTAACAAAAAACTTACAATGTCAGTTTGATCATAATAGGCAGCCAAAATGAGTGGGGTAGAACCTCTATCATCTTTAGCATTTAGCAAATCAGGAGCATCATCAAGCATTTTATGAATAGGCTCTGAATTACCATTTCGTATTTCTTCGAAAAAATTTTGGATATTCTTCATAGACTTTAAAAGTATAAAAAACACGCTAACCAAACTCAGTATGATCTTATTTATATATAAGAAATCATCATTTACAGGTATATATCTTCATAAATTAAACCTGATTTTAATAATCAAACTGAAATAATTTCCGACCAATAGATATTATCAATACTGAAATAATTCAAAACTAGATTATCGCTTCATATTGCACCCAACATTTTGGTAGCTTTACAAGATTAAGACTAAAATATAAAATAATGGATAATAATAGCAACGACTCAGGTAAATGCCCTTACCTAGGAGGCACGTTAAAACAAACTGCAGGTGGAGGAACAGCAAATTCAGATTGGTGGCCAAACCAATTAAGATTAAATGTACTCCGTCAAAATTCTTCTTTATCAAACCCTATGGATGAGGATTTTGATTATGCTAAAGAATTCAAATCTTTAGATTTATCTGAAGTGAAGAAAGATATTGTTGAAGCTTTAACAACTTCACAAGATTGGTGGCCTGCTGATTATGGTCATTACGGACCATTCATGATTCGAATGGCTTGGCATAGTGCTGGAACATATAGAATTGGTGATGGTCGTGGAGGCGCAAGCTCAGGATCGCAACGCTTTGCACCATTAAATAGTTGGCCTGATAATGGTAACCTTGATAAAGCAAGATTGCTTTTATGGCCTATCAAGAAAAAATACGGAAAGAAACTTTCATGGGCAGATTTAATGATTCTAACAGGAAACTGTGCTCTTGAATCAATGGGTTTTAAAACCTTTGGTTTCGCTGGTGGCCGTGAAGATATTTGGCAACCAGAAGAAGATATTTACTGGGGTTCTGAATCAGAATGGATGGGTAATGACGAACGTTTTTCTGAAGGTGAATATGTTTTAGAGGCAAATCTTGGTGCTTCTCATATGGGACTTATATATGTTAACCCAGAAGGACCAAATGGAGCATCTAATCCGTTAGGTACTGCAAAATTAATGAAAGAGACTTTTGGCCGTATGGCTATGAACGATGAAGAAACAGTAGCCTTAGCTGCTGGTGGTCATACCTTCGGAAAAGCACATGGTGCAGCAAACCCAGACGAATATGTAGGTGCAGAACCTGCAGGGGCAAGTATCGTAGAGCAAAGTATGGGATGGAAGAATTCATTCGGTACTGGTGTTTTAGATGATACTATTACTAGTGGTATTGAAGGTGCTTGGACACCCAACCCAACAACATGGGATCATGATTATTTTGATGTTTTATTAGGATATGATTGGGAGTTAACAAAAAGTCCAGCTGGTGCTAGTCAATGGAGACCAACTGCTGAATCAGCAGCGAAAAGAGCTCCTCGTGCTGGTGATGCTTCACAGACGCAACAATTGATGATGACTGATGCTGATATGGCATTGAAAGTAGATCCTGCTTATTTAGAAATTTCAAAACGATTTCAAGCAGATCCTGCTGCCTTCGAAGATGCTTTCGCACGTGCTTGGTTTAAACTAACACATCGTGACATGGGGCCAATTGCTCGCTATTTAGGTGCAGAAGTTCCAACAGAGGAATTGATTTGGCAAGATCCGGTACCAGCAGTTGATCATGAATTAGTAAACGATACAGATGTTGCTGAGTTAAAAAAGAGACTTTTGGCTTCTGGCTTGTCAGTTTCTCAATTGGTAACTACAGCATGGGCTTCAGCATCAACATATCGTGATTCGGACAAACGTGGTGGTGCCAATGGCGCACGTATCCGTTTAGAACCACAAAAGAATTGGGAAGCTAATAACCCTGCTGAACTTTCAAAAGTTCTTACGGTTTTAGAAAGCGTTCAAAATGAATTTAATAGCGCACAAACTGGTAATAAGAAAATCTCATTAGCAGATTTAATTGTACTTGGCGGAAGCGCAGGTATTGAAGAGGCTGCTAAAAATGGTGGTAGTGAAATTAACGTTCCATTTACTGCAGGTCGTACTGATGCTTCACAAGCGCAAACGGATGCTTATTCATTCGAAGCTCTTGAGCCAGCTGCTGACGGGTTTAGAAACTATAAAAATGCTGATTATAAAGCATCTGCTGAATCTTTACTAGTAGATCGTGCGCAATTAATGAAACTTACTGCCCCTGAAATGACTGTTTTAATGGGTGGTATGCGTGTTCTTGATACAAATTTCGATAAATCTAGACATGGTGTTTTGACTGACCGTCGCGAGGTATTGAGCAATGATTTCTTTGCAAACCTTCTTGATTTAGGCGTTAAATGGGAAGATACTTCAGAAGATGAAACACTTTTTGCCGGTCGTGATCGCAAAGATGGCTCTATCAAATGGACAGGTACCCGTGCAGATCTAATTTTTGGGTCAAACACAGAATTACGTGCCTATGTAGAAGTTTATGGGTCAAATGATTCGCAAAAGAAGTTCTTAAATGACTTTGTAGCTGCTTGGACCAAAGTGATGAACTTAGATCGTTTTGATTTGAACTAGTTCAAAGTAAAATAAACAATTGATTTAGGTGGTCTGGCAACAGGCCACCTTTTTTATGAAGCGTTCATATTTGTTTTTTACAGATCAATATTTTTTCGTTAGCCTAACTAAAACGCAGTAACATGGTAATTTTAAACAATTTATCATCATTGAATGTTAACAATTAATCGAAAACCAATGGCACTACTCACTTTTAAAATGTGTAATTTCCTACTATGGAAATAGTTTCGAAAACGCAAAACGCAATTAAGAAACGCTCTGACCAGACCAAAAATTTCCCTCAAGACCAAAAATGCTCCTTCTCTGGAAGTTCAGCAGATTTTTACATTGGCCTCTCTGGTATAAGCGGAAGTAATTCAATACGCATCGTTGGTGCTGTATGTGAAGACATGGTGGAAACTGGTATTAATAAACTATTAGGCAAAGGATTAGATGGAATCAAATGGCCTGTTGTGCTCGACTTGAAAAAGAAACTGCTTTTTCATTCGCATGACGCTCACCAAGATGGCACCTCTGCCATTTTAGGGTGGAAAGCCTATCAATCTAAATCATAATAATTTTTTTCTTTTACTGATGTGTACCTGGTGTGAAATCATCAGGGGCTAATTGCGGTTGGTTAATTGTGCCTTCGCCACCTGTATCATTGAATATTTTCCATTCAGAAAAGGTATACGACGAATTTGACTGAATAACTTCAAAATTACGAACTGCTCTACCATCTTCAAATTCATGATTGGTATTTGAACCATCTTCTCCGACAATACCAAAAACATCAACTAATTGACCAAAAGGATCAATCAATTGTAAATTGTCATCACCATTAGAATCAGCTGGAGAATTAATACCCGCATTAAAATTAGGTGCAAAACCATAAACATTCTGAAATTCAACCTCGTTAGCTGCTATAACAAAAGTGCTCTGCCCATCAATTAAGGAACCTGACAAATCTATTTCAGAACTCACTTCATTATTCTTATTGCTATATCTAAATAGTTTCCATCCGCTTAGTGATATTGATTCGGCTCCAGCATTATATAATTCTACAAAGCGAGCACCGGCGTTATTTTCAGGATCTGCTAATTCTGAAATAATAATTGAATTTGAAGAAACTTCTACTTGAGACACATTACACCGTTCTTGATTGAAATTTAAGTCCTCTAAATCACGAACAACCATATGATAATCATCCTTCTCTCGTTTCAAGACCCCGGTTATGGTTCCATTACCTCTTGGCAATATCTCATCTTGAAAATCAGAAAAACCACTATTTAACAACATTATTTCATTTCCGCTGCAATCTGTTAACGTACGTTTAGATTCCTCTCTGGCATCAGCGAAGATTTTATCTTGATCTTCAGCAATGACTTCAATTGAATTTAATTCTATCAAAGTATTAGTATGTTTTTCAGATATTTCATCAATGGAAATTTGAGTTGGTTTAATTATAACATTATCATCACATGAAAGAAAAATATGTTCATTAACTACAGTTGTTGGTAATCTTCCAACAGAGATATTTCCGAATGAAGTAAATACACCTCCAATTTTAAACACATCCTTGCTTTTTCCTAAATACAAGCCTTTTAACCTAATATATATTTTACTTCCTTTTGGATAAAATAAATGAGAATCACGCTGATCGATTTCGATTTGAAAACCTTCTGTTGGGTTTTGTGGGCTATCTTGAAAATGAAGTGCGCTAAAAAAGTTACCTGCTTGATCAGATGAAATTATATAGCCCTCAATAATAAGTTCTTCATGAATTTGTAAGGTTGCATCATTATATAGCGCCTTTACCTCTGCATATGTTGTATTTGCAATCAGCTCTATATTGCAATCACTTTGAGAGGTTTCAAAGGTTCTATCTGTGACGCAAGAAAAGGACATCGCACCTAACAACATAATAAACCAAAAATTTATACTTGTTTTTGTTCTCATTGTTTTGCTACATTCTTAAGAAATAGATAAATTTTTTACCATTTCCATTTAAAAACTATATGCCACATTCAAAAAATACGTACGCCCATAACCATACCAATATTTAGGAGCAAAAGAAGGTGTGCCACTTAAACTATCTTGCTGTAATTGTCCAAAATTTCCATTTCTACTTTGTTCATATCCGCCTGTTCTAAAATCAGCATCAAAGACATTATTTACACTAGCAAAAATACTGATGTACTTTCCTTTTTTAAGCCATGACTTTCCTCCAACTATATTCAATAGATAGAAATTATCTAAAGGTTTTTGTTTTAATAATTTATTCACATTCTCATCAGTTGCATCAGGAAAAGGAAGTTCTGTTTCTGGATCTAAGTAGAAGCTTTTAGTTCTAGTAATTGTAGATATATTAGCATAATTATTAGCCAAATAGTTAGCGGTCACACCCACCCACCAATACTTAGGATCGCGATAATTCACTCCAAAGGCAAATGCCTGCTGTGGACCTTGAGCTAAGTTGTAGTTTTTGACATTCGCAATACCTAAATCGATAGTACCCTCTTGATTAATCAGCTCTTCTTCCGCACCGGCAGTATCAAAATTAATAGCAATTGACGGATTATTGGCATACACGTGTTTTCCAATTGCAGCTACTGCCGTTAATTGAACTGCGGAGGATAGTTGGTATTCAAAACCCAGCTCTAAACCTTTATGTAATTTATCTAAATCGGTAATTACTTCTTGAACAAAATCAGAACCCACACCTGACTCTACAAAGAAAAAGTTGACATCAGTCAAATCTTGAAATCTAGTATAGTACCCCGTTATTCTTCCGGTTAATTTTGGAAGTCTCAAATAGTAGTTCAAATCAAATGAGGTAATCTTTTCTTTTTGAATATTAGGAACAACTTGATTGTTTTCTCTAGGGTTAATAAATACATTCTGCAATACTGGTGATTTGCTTAATGAAGCTGCGTTAGTAATTAACCAATGTCGCGCATTCACCTTATAGGTGAAAGATCCTTTTAATCCATAATTAGAAAATGATACTTGTTCACTTTTTCCCATTGAGTTTTCTAGAAAACGTTCATTTTGAAAAAGTCCATTTCGTTGATATTGGGTGCCTGAATAACTAGCAGAAGCAGAAGCATCCCATTTTTTGTGGTTATATCGAAATTGTGTAAAACCATCAAATTGAGAGGAACTCATATCATAATGATAATTGAAAATAGCCTCTGTGGTCTTTGAAACAATTCCATTGATATCATTCAAGGTATTAGAAAAAGGGTCAATATCTTCATGAAATTCTGCTCCAAACAGATCATTAATTCTTGCATGGTTGTTTGATCGAAGTAACTTATAAGTAAAACCAAAATCTAGTTTGAGTACGTCATTGATGATTAAATTTCCAATGGTGTTAGCGGCAAATTGTTTGTCTTTTATCACATCATCATATAAAACATAGGAAGCTTTGGTATTGATATTTGCTTGATACACTTGACTCCAATTCAATTGTGGGTCTCTTAAAAAACCTTCTCTTGCAGTATTTGCGCTATTAAAGTTTGCGCCAATAGGGCTGTTTAAATAAAAGCTAGGCAAATAACGATAATAGGTTGGATCAGGATTCGGAGCGTTAAAATACCCTAACCTACTTCTGATATTATCTCCAAATTGATATGATATACCTGTATTCAGATTGAATTTATCTGATTTGAAAAAGTGGTTAAACATAAAAATAGGTTCCGCTATTTTTCTTTCACGTGAGTTTCTAATTTTACCATCTTGTTCTCCCCAATATGGATTGTATTTTTTTCCTGCTAACTCATAAACTTCTTCTGTTAATGCAGAAGAACGACCTCGTCGATTAGATGCGAAAATACCTGTGATGTTTAGGCTGTTCTTTTTATTAATACGATACTCTAAAGCTCCAAAAACTGAAAATGCGTCATAAATTGTTCCGTCAATATAGCCTTGTTTAGCCCATCTTCTTGAAGCAGATACGGAATATGTGAGTCCGTTCTTTTTAACAGCAGAAGTATGAGTAACCATCAATCTACCAGCGTAGGTTCTATTGGATAAAGATGAGGACAATCGGGTACCAGGACGCAAACCTGAAGGCCTTGTGTCAATATTTGTAGTACCCAATAAGCTTCCGAAGTTAAAATCGGAAGGGCTCAAACCACTATTGAATTGTTGATTTCTGGTAGCGTCATTGAGACCTCCCCAATTATTCCATTGTGGTCGCCCGTCATATAACTTATTCATGGGCATTCCGTTAACTAAAACCTTACTATATTGAGCATCGTAGCCTC
>CALLIG010000351.1 GCA_938009735.1 uncultured Flavobacteriaceae bacterium | reverse complement strand
AGAAATACAGCGAGTACTCCTATTCCGAAGATGATCCAAAACCATTTGATAATTTTAAAAAAGGATGGTTTTGCCTTTTTCTTTACGGCCTTTGCCATATGCTTACTTATTACTTTTTATAATTTCAAAACCGACATCGGTAATGCCTTCTAGATTTTCAACGCCATTTACATTGCCATTTTTACGCATTGCATGTGCTAAACGTAATGTATATACGCCAGAAGTAGGAAAAACGATGTTTTCTTTATACCATAATTTGTTTTCTTTGATGCTGCCATATCCTTTACCTAGCCAAGTTCCATCAGGTGATGCCATTTCATATTCTAAGGTATCAGTAACAATCTCACCATCAGGAAAATTAAGTTCGGCAATCAAAAAGAGATTATTATATGAAAAGGAATTGTCGTTTCTAACATTGATAAACATATCATGTTTTTGAATCGTATCCAATTCTGAAAAGGTAAATTCAATGGCTTCTTCTTTCGCCCATGATCCACTATCGGTAGCTTGAAAATCAGACTTTACCAAGCCTTCACTACATGAAATCATTGACATTAATAGCGCTATAGTAAATAAACTCCTAGGCATTTTTAGGTTTTCTGTTAGGGCGTTTGGTATTTTTATTATTTTGTTGCTTGTTGCCTTGATTATTACCTTTTCCTTGATTTTTATTCTGATTCTGGTTCTGATTTCCTCCGCTACTACCTTTGCGTTTTTTATTGCGATTTCTATTGCGGCTATTTTTACTTCTTTTTGGTTGATCAAAACGAGTAAGACTGTCTTGACCTACTACATTTTCAAAAACAACGCGTTCTTCAATCTCTACCAAATTCTCTACTGCATACTCTTCAAGGCTTGCAACTTTTTCTTTTTTCTTGTTCTTTTCAAGAATTTCTTTAACCTGCTCGGCAGATAGTACATGCCAATTTGCCGGGTCTTCTTTGTAAGAGAACCAAAGTGTTGCTTTAAAAATATCTGTTTTTTGGCAAAATGCCAATCCTTTATCTGTAAAGAGCTTAGTGTCTTGTGATGGAAAATCTTTGAGGGCGTCTAAATAAACATCCAACTCATAATTTAAACAACATTTAAGTTTCCCACATTGGCCTGCCAATTTTTGAGGGTTCAAAGACAATTGCTGGTAACGAGCTGCCGATGTACTCACCGATCTAAAATCGGTCAACCAAGTAGAACAGCAAAGCTCTCGACCGCAAGAACCTATTCCACCTAAACGCTGTGCTTCTTGACGATAGCCAATTTGTCTCATTTCGATACGAATACCAAAAGCTTTTGCCATGTCTTTAATCAACTGGCGAAAATCTACACGCTCTTCTGCTGTATAATAAAACGTAGCCTTAGAACCATCCCCTTGAAATTCTACATCAGAGATTTTCATTTGCAATTTCAAGATAATTGCAATCTCTCTGGCGCGTTTTTTAATTTCCTCTTCGCGATCGCGACATTTCTGCCACATATCAATATCTTTTTGAGAAGCTTTTCGATATGCTTTAGGAAGTTCTTCATCATTATAATCAACCTTCTTTCGCTTCATTTGAACCTTGACAAGCTCACCAGTTAAGGTAACCATGCCAATGTCATGACCTGAGGTTGCTTGTGTAGCAACAATATCTCCAATCGAAAGGGATAGATTTTCTGAGTTTCTGAAAAACTCTTTTCTACTATTTTTAAAACGGACTTCAATACAATCAAATGCCTTTTCTCCATTTGGAAGTGACATATTTGAAAGCCAATCGAAAACTGTTAATTTATTACATCCGTCGGTACCACAGGTGCCGTTATTCTTGCATCCAAGTGGTTGTCCGTCCTTGCCGGTCGAACAACTGCTACAACCCATATTTTATATATTGGAATGGTAAAATCTATCGATCTAAGTGGGAGATTTGAGAGATTTTAACCAAAAAAGGTTCATATTACTTTTACTCTAATGTAAAGATAGCATAATTTATGCTGCATTTGAAACCTAGAGATGAATACAAAAAAGAAAGCCCTACTGAATTTAATCAGAAGGGCTTTCTTTTAAAATATTATGTGATTATTCAACTTTGCTTTCTATTAATACCTCTTTCGTTTCAGGTTCACTCATTACAAAATAGACGGCTAGACCTATAACAATCAATTCTATTCGAATAGCCCATCCCATATTTTCTCCCCAGTTGTCAATCCAATTTAAAACTTTAAAGTTGTAATTAAAAAAGGATAATATCATTGATGCAAAACCGAAAAGGGCCGCAACAGCTCCGAAGACAGAAATTTTTAATTTTTGGACGTTCTTCATAACTTAAAGTTTTAAATGTTCTCTAAGTTAACGAGCGCATAGATTTTTTTATTTGTTCTTTTCGATGAACAACAAAAAACTCCGTTCTAGGCTTTATTTCTTATATTTTAGCACCTCTGACCGTCCCTTTTTAAATATCTTATTACTAACCACTTTGCCCCTTCTTAATTTTTTTTGCTCCTCAAAAGGCAGGTTGTATATCTCTTGACACTCAGAAGAACAACAATAGTCCATCTTCTTTGCGCATTTTTCACATTGAATGAATAAAAGGTGACAAGCCTCATTCGCGCAATTTTCATGTGTATCACAGGCTTCTCCGCATTGATGGCAATTAGCAATAATATCTTCTGAAATTCTTTCGCTTCTTCTGTGGTCAAAAACGAAATTTTTACCAACAAATTTATTCTCAAGTTTATTATTTTCCACCTGACGAGCGTACTCAATTATACCGCCTTCTAATTGATAAACTTGCTTAAAGCCCTTGTGTTTATAATAAGCGCTTGCTTTTTCACAGCGAATGCCTCCAGTACAGTACATCACCAACTTTTTGTCTTCCTTATGGTCAGCCAGATCTTTTTCTATAATATCTAGTGAATCACGAAAGGTATCTACATCAGGAGTAATGGCATTTTTAAAATGCCCTATTTCACTTTCATAGTGGTTACGCATATCAACTAACACCGTATCTGGGTCTTCAATAAGTTCATTGAATTTTTCAGCACCTACATGTATTCCTTTATTAGTTACATCAAAGGTTTCATCGTTCAAACCATCAGCCACAATTTTCTTACGCACCTTTACTTTCAACTTCAAAAATGACAAATTATCTTGCTCTATGGCGACATTAAGTCTCACATTTTCTAAAAAGGAAACGCTGTCTATATGTTTTTTAAATTCCTCGAAATTCTCAGCAGGTACTGATAATTGGGCATTAATTCCCTCAAAGGCAACGTATATACGCCCAAGCACATCTAGTTCGTTCCAATGAATGAATAAGTGATTTCTAAAAATAGAAGGATTTCCGATATGTGCATATGTATAGAAAGAGATCGTAAGACGTTCTTGCCCTGCATCTTCAATAAGAGCAGCTCTTTCTTTTGCACTTAATGTATTGTACAGTTGCATGCTATACCAATAGTTTTAAGTTAAAGAATATTTGAATAGCAAAAATAGTGAAAATTCTTGGCCAAGTCTGACAATGCGTGCTGTCTTTATCTACTTTAATGGCTGCTAAAAAACAGGGCTAGCAACAAAAAAGAGCCCCGAATTATCGAGACTCTTTATCGGCCGTTCCATTTTTTTCTTCTTCATAGCAGTTTCAGAATTCCAGAAAAGGAAGAGGCCACCGTTGCCCATTGCCGTTCAAAACAATAGAAATATTTTGAGTTAGTTATAACTATTTTTAATCAAGATGCAGCTTTTCTAAAAAGGTTGCGTCGCACATTGTTATATGCAAAAAGAAATAGTAATTTAGCCTTCCCTATAAAATGAAAAACTATGAGTTCTGAAAAAGATGCCAAACTAAAAGCGCTAAAATTAACCCTTGACAAACTAGACAAAACCTACGGAAAAGGTGCTGTTATGAAGATGGGCGATAGTGTAATTGAAGATGTTGAGGTGATTCCTTCAGGTTCATTAGGTCTAGATATCGCATTAGGCGTAGGGGGTTATCCAAGAGGAAGAGTTGTCGAAATATATGGTCCTGAATCTTCAGGTAAAACAACTTTGACCTTACATGCTATTGCAGAGGCTCAAAAGCAAGGTGGTATTGCAGCATTTATTGATGCAGAGCATGCTTTTGATCGTTTTTATGCAGAAAAATTAGGGGTTGATATTGATAATTTAATTATTTCTCAACCAGATAATGGGGAGCAAGGTTTGGAAATTGCTGATAATTTAATTCGCTCTGGTGCAATTGATATTGTGGTAATCGATTCAGTTGCTGCATTAACACCAAAAAGTGAGATTGAAGGTGAAATGGGTGATTCAAAAATGGGTCTTCATGCACGTCTAATGTCACAAGCACTACGTAAATTGACCGGTTCAATTAGTAAGACGAATTGTACGGTAATTTTCATTAACCAATTACGTGAAAAAATCGGAGTAATGTTCGGCAATCCTGAAACTACTACTGGTGGTAACGCACTTAAGTTCTATGCTTCTGTACGTTTAGACATAAGAAGATCTACTCAAATAAAAAATACTGACGGTGCGGTTCTAGGTAATAAAACTAGGGTTAAAGTCGTGAAAAATAAAATTGCTCCACCGTTTAGAACTACAGAATTTGACATCATGTATGGCGAAGGAATTTCTAAAGTTGGAGAAATCATTGACTTAGGAGTAGAATATGAGATCATCAAGAAAAGTGGTTCATGGTTTAGCTATGGTGATACCAAATTAGGTCAAGGTCGTGATGGCGTAAAAGGCATTTTACTTGATAACCCAGAGCTTTTTGAAGAACTTGACGGAAAAATAAGGGAGGCAATTAATACTGTAAAATAATACAGACCCTCTTCCATATTTCTTTATTGAACGCAACCTTTGCCCGTTATTTACATCTTAATAACAAAATTGTTTGCTGATGAAGAAGGTTTTTTTCATATTATTATTTACTTGTGTGACGCTATCACTCGGTTCTTGCGAGAAAGATGATGCGCCAAACTTTCATTTTGTACCATTAAGCATAGTAAGTGCTGAACTTCCTGAGTTTTTTAGTTTAGACCAAACCTATACCATTCGCGTAACCTTTAACAGGCCAGATTCGTGCACCAACTTTAGTGGGTTTGACGTAATTTCTAAAGAAAGTGCTGTACGTAACGTAGTTGTTATAGGCACTAATCATTACGATCAAGAAGTTTGTACGCAGGCCCTCATAGAAGAAACAAACGTATTTAACTTCAAAGTGATTCATAACGAAACGTACACATTTCGTTTTTGGCAAGGTGAAGATGCTGAAGGCAATCAAGAGTATTTTGAAGTTCTTGTTCCAGTAAGATAATATTAAGAACATACCTTAAATATAACCACCAACATTTGAGTCAAGAAGAGCTCATAAAGTATTGTAAAAAAGGAGATCGAAAGGCGCAAGCTCAATTATATAGAAAGTACGCTTCTATATTGTTTGGCATCTGCCTTAAATATTCACGCAATAAAACGGAGGCACAAGATAATCTTCATGATAGCTTCATGACGATTTATGATAAAATAGGGCAGTATAGTGGAAAAGGATCGTTTGAAGGCTGGATTAAGCGTATCGCAGTAAACACTACACTACAAAAATATAGAAAGGAAGAACATTTAAATGTAGTTTCAGAAAATTTTGAGAAAGTAGAAGAAGTAGATTCTGCTTATACTGATATTAATCTTCAAACACTTTTACAATACATACAAGAGCTTCCCAATAAATATCGATTAACATTTAACATGTATGTTTTAGATGGATATTCTCATAAAGAGATAAGTGAAAAATTAGGAACGTCAACAGGAACATCAAAATCGAACCTTGCGAGAGCAAGAATGATTTTAAAAGAAAAAATTGAAAACAAACAAAATAAAGCCATCATCGTATTCCTTCTATTCTTAGTACAAGACTGGATTTAATCGATGAAAAAACATCAAAATAAATAAGACCTAATATCATGGGTAAAAAGAAATTAGACAAATTGTTTCAAGAGAAGTTCGAGAACTTTTCGGAGATGCCTGAAGACAAAGTATGGCAGTCCATTGAAACATCTTTAGATCAAAAGAAAAACTCACGTAAAGTAATTCCTATTTGGTGGAAACTTGGTGGTGCTGCAGCAATTTTAGCTATCGCCATTTTTGTAATCAATCCGTTTGAGAAAAATTCCATTGAAACTCCTACAGTTACCGATGTGAATACTCCAACGGAAAAAATATCCAAAGAAAACCTACAAATAGATCCTATAAAAACGGATATTAAAAATGCAACATTAAATGAAACTCAAATTGTAGTTTCTGAGGAAAAAACAAGCACAATTAATGAACCAAAAGTTTCAAATGAGCAGGTGACTACCGTAACTAGTAATAACATTAAAAATAGTGAAGTTGCTTCTAGCAAAAAACAATCAGAAAATAATATTATCAAAAAGATAAACCCTTCAACTACTCAAGAGGTATCTAATGCTATTAAAAAAACAGCCGAAGAAGGGATAACTCAAACAAACCAAGAAGTAAATAAAGCTGTTGGTTTAAAGTTAAATGGTGCCGAAATAGATGTTGCAAATAATCAAAACGAGACCCAAGATTCATCTACAAAAATTGCTAATCAAAATAAGATTTACAAAGAGCTCGATAATAACTTGAACAGCATACCTGAAAAAGAAATTATCGCAGCATCTGAGATGACAAAAGAAACAGAGAAAAAATCAATATTTGATGAAATTGCTGCTCAAGAAGAAGAGAAAGAAGTCTTAGTTACAAATACAGGAAGTAAATGGTCTGCTGGCCCTAGTGTCGCTCCTGTTTATTTTAATGCTATTGGAGAAGGCTCACCCGTTCACTCCATTTTTGTAGAGAATTCAAAATCTGGCGATGTCAATTTAAGTTATGGTCTTTCTGTTGCTTATGAAATAAATAAGAAACTAAGTGTTCGATCAGGGATTCATAAAGTAGATTTTGGTTATAACACCAATGATGTTGAATTTTCATCTTCTGTAGAAGCTTCTGTAAATGGTCAAATTGATAATGTAAATTATGCTCTTACCGCTAAAAATCTTGTGGTAAACAGTAAGTCTACTGTGCAAGCTGTTCCTGCAAATCAAAATTCTTCTTTAGATGCTACAACCGCTGAAGTATCTGCAACAAGTGCTTCACGAGATGGTTTTATGGAACAACAATTTGGGTATTTAGAAGTGCCTGTTGAATTAAATTATGCGCTTATTAATAAACGCTTTGGCGTTAATTTGATTGGCGGCGTGAGTTCTTTGTTTTTAGTTAATAATTCTGTTTCACTAACCTCAGGAGCATTGACCACAGAAATGGGAAAAGCCAACAATGTAAATGCTGTGAATTTTAGTACTAATGTAGGTTTTGGAGTTAATTATAAGTTTACATCAAAACTAAGATTAAACATAGAGCCTGTATTCAAATACCAGTTAAACACCTTTTCGCGAACTGAGGGTTCTTTTCAGCCTTTTTCAGTTGGAGTTTATAGTGGTTTGAGTTTTAGGTTTTAAAGAAAATAGTTGATTATCTATTGTTTAAACAATGTGTTCTGAACGCTCTACTTAAAAGTAGGGCGTTTATTTTTGCTGCAATTCTTCTAAAATGATTGTTCTTACTTCTTCTCTTAGGGTTGTCTTATCAGTCTCATCTAAAATACCTGTTTCGAAAAAGGTATGTACTTTGGCTCTAAGCTTTCCTGGGCTTCCGCTTAAAAAAGTAAATGAAAATCTTTTTTTACCATCATAAAAAGTAATTGGCACTACTGGTATTTGGTGAGCAACAGCCATTCTAAAGGCCCCATCTTTAAACTTATCTAACAAAATTTCTTCATCGGGCACGCCACCTTCCGGAAAAATACAAATACTTAATCCTTGACCTAGTCTTCGTTGCGCTCTGCGATAAACCCCAGTTCTACTGCTAGTATTTTCACGATCTACCATAATACAGACACGCTTAAAGAAAAAACCAAAAAGCGGAATTTTCGCTAATTCTTTTTTTCCAACAAAAACAAAAGGGTTTTTGCTAATGTATAACATCAGCATAATATCTAGCATACTGGTATGATTAGCAACAAGCATATAGCTTTCACCACGAACTAATTTTTGTTCTCTAATTACTTTTGGCGGACACCCCATTCCATACAAAATAGGAATGGCCCAAATATTTCGAGCTAAC
This sequence comes from uncultured Flavobacteriaceae bacterium, assembly GCA_938009735.1. GTDB lineage: Bacteria > Bacteroidota > Bacteroidia > Flavobacteriales > Flavobacteriaceae > Maribacter_C. Next base: position 7,954 of record CALLIG010000351.1, on the reverse strand, counting down.
CAAAAAAACTTTGGATACCATTTTTCAGAAAGTGTAGTAATCAATAAAAATGGAAAGAATAACAAAATTGGAATTGCAACCAAAAAGTAAAACCAAATACGGTACAAAGTGTGACCTATATTTTTTATCAATTGAAGCATGGCGTCAAAAATAAGTATTTGACCTCATTATTTGTGATTTGTTTTACCTTTGTCGCCTTACAATCAAGTTAACTCAATTAAAGCAACCATCTTCAAATGGTTTAAAAGCTGATCATGGCAAGAATACTAACAGGCATACAAAGTACAGGCGTACCCCATTTAGGAAACATTTTAGGTGCAATCGCACCTGCTATTGAAATGGCAAAAAACCCAGCGAATGAATCTTTTCTCTTTATAGCAGATATGCATTCGTTGACTCAAATCAAAAATGGAGCAGAATTACGAAACAATACATATGCGACTGCTGCTACTTGGCTTGCTTTTGGACTTGACATAAACAAAACCGTTTTTTACCGTCAAAGTGATGTGCCTCAAGTAACTGAACTTTCCTGGTATTTAAGCTGTTTTTTTCCATACCAACGTTTAACACTTGCCCATTCATTTAAAGACAAAGCAGATCGGTTAGAAGATGTAAATGCTGGACTCTTCAGCTACCCTATGTTGATGGCTGCGGATATTTTATTATACGATGCTGATATAGTTCCCGTTGGAAAAGATCAATTGCAACATATAGAAATGACGAGAGATGTTGCTTCCCGTTTTCATGCCCAATTAGGGGAAACTTTTGTGCTTCCCGAAGCTAAAGTGCAAGAAGAAACCATGTACATTCCTGGTACTGATGGTGCAAAAATGAGTAAAAGCAAAGGGAATCTTATCAACTTATTTCAACCTGATAAAAAGCTACGAAAGCAAATTATGGGTATTCTTTCAGATAGTACTGCTATGGAAGACCCTAAAGATCCTGAAAACGACAATACGTTTGCCCTTTATAAAATTCTGGCTTCTAATTCACAAATTGAAGAAATGCGTGCGAACTACTTAGGAGGTAATTATGGTTACGGACATGCGAAACAGGCTTTATATGAAGTGATTATCGAACGCTTTAGTGAGGCTCGAGAAAAGTTCGATTATTATATGAACAATCTTAATGAGATAGATGAAGCCTTGGCATTAGGTGCTGCAAAAGCACAAAAAACAGCAAATGAGGTTTTAGAACGCGTTCGTAATAAGGTTGGTTACTAAAGTTTAAGACTAATTTCTTTTTAGTATTGATATCCCTTCGTAAATTGATTTAACAACTTAAACCGTTATGAATCAGTTTCGTCAATCAATTTTTGTTATCCTATTTCTAATTTCTTCTACCTTATCCTCAAGTGTATCTGAAGCATCATTAAATTATAAATCACCCGTAAACTTACAAACCGAAGAACAACAAATTACAGGTCAAGTTATTGATGAAAACACAGGCGAACCTATTCCTTTTTGCAATATAACTTTGATATCCTCATCGATAGGGACCTCAACAAATGAACTTGGCGAATTTGTAATCAAGGTAAATCAACTTCCAGCTAAATTGCTTTTCTCTCACTTAAATTACGAGCAACTAAGTGTTGAAATAATCGATGTTTCGTCTGTTAAAGTATCACTTTCTCCATTGACCACTATTTTAGAAGAAGTTATTGTCAAGGCATCAAAGAAGGATGATTTTGCTGAGAATTTAGCTAAAAAAGCCTTTCAAAAAGCTGACAAAGCATCACAAATTAATAATTATAGTCATGCCTTCTATCGTCAAAAATCAAAAAACGGAGAAGACTACTCTGAATTTTCGGAAATATTTTATGACATCAAATATGGCACCAATGGCATTCAAGACTGGAATATTATTGAAGGCCGATATGCACTTCAAAACAAGGTAGTTTACAATAGAAACTATACCTTATTTTCAAGAATTCTTAAACCAACACAGCCCAATACCAAAGAATTAATTCTGCCCTCACATTCAAGTTTTGAAATATTTTATGATATAAAAGTGCAAGACATTATAAAATCAGAAGATTCTAAAATTGCTGTACTATTCTTCAAACCAAAAAAAAGTATCAAAACCCCTGCTTTTGAAGGAGAAGTCTATATCGACATGAACACCCATGATATTCTAAAAGTGAATTGGGGGCTGTCAAGGGACGATTTAAAATTCGTTACACTTGCCAATAAAAATAGCTCTTGGAAAGACTATAGTATATCCTACGAAATAGTATACAAAAGAGATAGTTCTCGAACACCATTACTTGATTATATTAAGGTTGATCAGGCATTTGACTATTATACAGATGATATCTTTCAATCTCGTTCTACTACAACTTCGAACCTCACCTTTTATGAGCATTATACACCTACTTCGCGTAAAAGACTTGGAGGTCGATTGCGAGCTAATGTTAGTGACTGGCGAAAATTAGATGAAATCGGATACAATGAACAATTCTGGGTAAACAACCCTGTAATCAAAAGAACACCTATTGATGAAGAAGTCATAAATTCCTTTGAAAAAGTTGATGCATTCAGTTCGATTTTTCTAAATAGTGCTGAAAATATTGCCTTAATGACATCGAATATATCTGATGATCCTTTTGTTAAGGTTTTGAGTACCCAAATGAACATTTACAACGATAATAACCCTAATGAAAAGGTCTTTTTACACACCGATAAAAATCTATTTTCTTCAGGAGAACATCTTTGGTATAGTGCGTATGCGGTAATCGGGCCAGAACACCAATACACGAATGCAAGTCGAACAATTCATGTAGATCTAATAGCGCCCGATGGCAAAATTGTAAAGTCTCAAACCCATGAATTAATTGACGGAAGAGCCTGGGGAAGTTTACAGCTTCCTGAAAATCTAAATACTGGCAGGTATCAATTAAGAGCCTATACACAATGGATGCGAAACTTTGATGCTAACTTCTTTTTTACAAAAAATATAGAAGTTTTAAATCCTTTGGATAAAACTAGTGTTACAGAAAATACAACAGATGAAATTGATGTCCAGTTTTTTCCAGAAGGAGGATATTTAATTGCTGGAATCGGAAGCAAAGTTGCTTTCAAAGCTATAAATAGTGAGGGGAAAGATGTAGCTGTAAAGGGTAAGGTTTTAGATGCTTCTGGCAAACAGATAACTTTACTAAGCACTTTTAATCGCGGATCAGGATTTTTTCAATTGCTTCCGAATGCAGGAGAACAATATACGGCAGTATTAGAAGACGGAACGCAATTTCTTTTACCCCAAGTCTTAGATACTGGCTATACCTTTACTATTGACAACCTCAACGATAATAGTGTTAAACTCAATGTACAAGCAAGTGAAGTACTTAGAAATAAACCCTTTTATATTATTGCTCATACGCGCCAAAGAAGATATTACCAAGGTCGGTTTGAATTTGGAACTAAAGCCACCCTTCGTTTTGAAATACCAAAAACTCAAATACCAAGTGGTGTGCTTACACTTACGCTGTTTGATGCTGACAAAAAAGCCTGGTGCGAACGAACGGTTTTCGTGAACAATCAAGAAGAATTGGTAATTAGTACAAAGATTGCTGATGAAAAATATACAAAAAGAAGTAAAATTAACCTGCAAATAAATGTAACTGATACCGATGGCAGACCTATTTCTACAGATCTATCTGTTGCTGTTACCGATGCAAATCAAGTTTTACGTGATCAAAATTCTAACAATATATTAACTCATTTACTTTTACAATCAGACCTCAAAGGTCATATTAGCGATCCTGCACTTCTTTTCAAGGATAAGAAAAGGGCAACATTGCACAGTCTAGATTTAGTGATGTTAACACATGGTTATAGAAAATTTGATTGGTCAAAAATTTGGGGAAAACAAGATGCCAAGAAGGAGTTTAAGTTTGCCAAAGGACTTCTAGTATCAGGAAAAGTTCGAAGAACAAATGACAAACCAATGGCAGAAGCTGCCTTAAATGTCGTTGCAAAATCTTCTGATTTAATGGGAATGTTATCAACCAAAACTGGCATTGATGGTCGGTTTAAAATTCCAGATTTTAATTTTAAAGGAGAAACTGAGCTTGTTTTTAATGCTTTTAATTCGTCTGATAAACCTGTGGATGCAAAAGTGACTTTAGATAAAAGCAGAATAAAGACTCCTGAATCAATATTCAAAAGCAACAGTTTTAAAACAGCCGCTAAAGAGGAAAACTATCTGACCTATTCATCTGCACGTTCAAAAATGGATGCGCTTTATGATTTTGATGCTATTACAGAATTAGATGAAGTAATAGTAACTGAAAAAAAAGTCGAACAGGGTGGTGCACCATCTAACTATGGTCAAAAACCTGATGCAACGGTTTACGCTTCAGATCATATCGCATTTCAAACAGTAATTCAACTGGTAGGCTTATTCGCTGGGGTAACTGTAAATGGAAATACAGTAAGCATACGAAATGGAGGAACCCCATTGTGGATTTTGAACGGAATTCCGGTGTACAATGATAATCCAGAGTCTAATAGCGCAGTAGCATCCAGGGGCGGTACAATAACGCTATTGCCCGATATGGTAGCATCTACTTCAGCTGGTCCTGCTCCATCATTTATTGCTACAATGGATACTTTTACTGTCGAAAGAGTTGAATTATTAAAAGGTCCTCGAGCGGCAATTTATGGTTCAAGAGGGGCAAACGGAGTTATTTTAATCTATACCAATAAAGGCGTAGGACAAAAACGAAGAGCTGTTCTAGCACCAGATTTTACCATTCCTGGTCATGCAGTTGAAAAAGAATTCTATTCTCCGAAATACGATGTAAAGCTTGATGCACATGATACTGCTGATTATAGAGCAACCTTGTATTGGAATCCTTCAGTAACTACAGATAAAGAAGGAAATGCTACTATAGAGTTTTTTAATTCTGATACGGCGAAAGAAATTCAACTCTCTATTGAAGGGCTATCTAATGGAATTCCAGGTACGTATTTGGAGACATTAAACAAATAAGGGGCGTCATTTAACAAAATATTAATATGGTTTATTTTACAGCATTCGATTAATTTGTAATTTAATGATATGCGCCTATTGAGAGATTTTCTTCTTTTAATTTGGGGCTTGGCCTCTTTCTCTGTGTTCGGGGCCATGCCTAAATTTCTTTGTGCATCTACCACCTACATTTTTCAGCAAGATCAACAGCAAGAAAAAACAAAATCAGATAAATCATCAACAGATCCTTTTATACATCTTCTTAATACTAAAACGGAACGTCATAATGCATACAACCCTGTGGAAAAAGTTTTCCTACATAGTGATAAAAATATGTTGGCGGCAGGAGAAACTCTTTGGTATAGTATCTATGTCGTTCTTGGCCCTTCTCATCAATATTCTGATAAAAGCAAAGTCATACACATTGATCTGATAAGTCCAGATGGAGAAATAGCTTTGTCACAGACACATGCCTTGGTAAATGGAAAAGGATCAGGCGCTTTGGAAATACCAAATAACCTCGCCGAAGGAAATTATCAGTTGCAGGCTTATACCCAATGGATGAGGAATTTTGATGAGGAATTCTTCTATATTGAAAGATTGCATATTCACAATGCCAAAATTAAACAGGAAGGATATCAAGAAATTAAAGAAGAAATCGATCTGCAGTTCTTTCCTGAAGGGGGGCATTTGGTAGCTGATATTGCCAGCAAGGTGTCTTTCAAGGCAATTGGAAGTGATGGTTTGCCAAGAATAGTAAAAGGCAAAATTGTAAATACGATAGGAGAAGAAATAGCTATATTGAAAACTTTTGACCGCGGGTCAGGGTTCTTCCAATTAACACCAAAAAAGGGTGAAACATACTTTGCAGAATTAGATGATGGCATTCAATATATGCTGCCAGAAATACTAAACAATGGTTATGTCGTGACCATCAATAACCGAGACCAAAATAGAATTAAGGTTACGGTGCAGGCAAGCGAATCTCTGCGTGAACTACCTTTTTATATTTTGGGTCATATGCGTCAAAGAAATTATTTTCATCGCAAGTTCAAATTTGATCAAGATCAAATGCTCAAATTCGAAATTCCTAAAAGTAATATGCCGAGCGGTGTATTAACGCTAACACTTTTCGATTCAAGTAGAAATCCATGGTCTGAAAGGCCTATGTTTATTTACAACAATGAAGAATTAAATATCAATACGAAGTTAGATTCTGATGAGATAATTAAAAGAGGGAAAGTATCCCTCGAAATTAATGTAACAGATCGTAAAGGAAACCCAGTTGCTACAAATCTATCAATTGCCGCAACCGATTTGAATCAAATAAAAAAAGGTTAAGGATCAGGGAATATTTTGAGTCATTTACTATTAGATTCAGAACTCAAAGGAAAGGTGTCAAATATTGGACTTCTCTTCAAAGACAAAAATATAAAGACTATTCAACAACTCGACCTAGTAATGCTAACCCATTCATGGCGTAAATACAATTGGCCAGAAGTTTGGAACGATGTAAAACCAAAAAAAGAATTTGAATTTGCCGAAGGAATTACTGTAAATGGCAAAGCTTTTAATACCAAAAACAAAATAATGCCTAATGCGACCTTAAATATCGTTGCCAAATCGGTTGAGATCTTAGGCATGTTCATAGCCCAAACTGATCTTGACGGAAGGTTTACAATACCAGACTTTAATTTCAACGGAAAGACTAATGTAGTTTTCAATGCATATAATTATAAGGATAAGCCTTTAAATGTAAAAGTTCGTCTAGACCAAAAAAGAGCGAAGCCGCCAATTGTACTGTTCAATAGTTCCTCGTTGAAACAAGACAATGAAATAGAAGATTATAGAGCAAATTCTTTGGCAAGAAGAAGAATGAGAACACGATTAGAAACCGACGGGGTTACACAACTTGATGAAGCGGTTGTAACAGAGAAAAAAAAGAAAAAGAGTCGAAATCAAACACCATCTGCTTTAGGAATGGATGCAGATGCAACTATATATACGGAAGATCATATTGCCATGCAAACAGTTCTAGACCTATTAAGGCTTTTTGCAGGAGTAACAGTAAATGGCAATCGTGTTAGTATCAGAAACGGAGGAACTCCATTGTTTGTGCTTGACGGGATTCCAGTATCCAATGGAAATTCAAGACCAGGAGGAGGCTTTGGATCCTTTGGAAATCCAGATCCAGCACCATCACAAATTGCAACAATGGACACCTATACTGTTGAACGGGTAGAGATTCTAAAAGGACCACGTGCTGCTATGTGGGGCTCAAGAGGTTCTAATGGGGTAATTCTTATCTATACTAAAAGAGGAGAAGGGCAAACGTATAACCCCATAATTTCCCCAAGTTTTACGATTTCAGGGCATGCAGTTGAAAAAGAATTCTATTCTCCGAAATACGATGTAAAAATTGATGCACATGATACTGCTGACTATAGAGCGACCTTATACTGGAATCCGTCAGTAACAACAGATAAAGAAGGGAATGCCACTATAGAGTTTTTCAATTCTGATACGGCAAAAGAAATTCAACTCTCTATTGAAGGGCTTTCCCCTGATGGAATTCCAGGCACGTATTTAGAAACTATTGGCGAAAGTGAATAATTTCATTTATTACTCAATGCCTAGTAGCTCCATTTCAAACATAAGCGCTGAATAAGGCGGAATCGCGTCTCCTCTACCATTTGGACCGTAAGCGATCTCTTGTGGTATGAACACCATCCATTTTGATCCTACTGGCATCAATTGTAATGCTTCTTGCCAGCCTTTAATCACTTGGGTAACACCAAAAACAGCAGGTGTGCCGCGTTCGACAGAACTGTCGAATACCGTCCCGTCAAGTAACATACCTGTGTAGTGCACTTTTATGCGATCAGAAGAAATAGGTATATCTCCTTCGCCTTTCTTCATAATTTCGTATTGTAAGCCACTTTCTGTAGTAACTATTTCTGGCCGTTCTCCGTTTTTAGCTAAA
>CALLIG010000350.1 GCA_938009735.1 uncultured Flavobacteriaceae bacterium | reverse complement strand
GCAATTCGCACAGGGTCTTTAAGTACGAGGTCTGAAAATTCTTGATTTCCTCGTATGGAAACATTTCTTCTGAAATTAGATGCCATATTTAACTGTATTGTAACCTAAAAATACCTCTTATAGTTGATACTGATATACTAAATAACAAAATCATAGAAACTCACAACAACTTTTACTAGTTACACATCAATTCTTTTCTAAAGCTCTACATGCATGATATCTTTGAACTGTAAATAAGAAATAAAATTTTTCATTTTCATATAGTGTTCTCGTAAAAGAGCTCCGATCGAAAGACGGAGCTCTTTTTAGTTTATGTTGTTTTGTATATAAATAACCCTGTAAAAAATTTACTATATGTTACTTCATTTCTGATAACAAAACTTTCATATTCTCTTTTTGAAAGATTTCCTTGCGTATTCCACCTTTGATGGTGTTTACATCAAATTCTATAATGAAAGCATTTGCATCAATTCTGTCAATCATATTGTAAGTTCTCCGAATATCGATTCTATTGATTACTGTATGAATGATATCACTTTCTTTTCGAGCTCCTCTTTTTCCAAAACCCTTTGACCCACTATACAAGGTTGTGCCTGTTTTTATGACTTCTATAAGTTCCTTTTCAATGAGTTCAGTTTTATCAGACACTACCATAAGTCCTACATAATCTTCGAAACCTTCAATCGTCAAATCAATAATTTTTGCTGTAACCAAAAAAGTCAAGGTCGAATACATTGCAGCTTCTAAAGAAAGTGTAACTGCCGTGATACTAAATAAAATTAAATTGAATCCTAGAACCACTTTTCCAATACTAAACCCAAAATTTTTATTCGCAAAAATTCCGAGTACCTCTGAGCCATCTAAAACTGCCCCATTTTTAATTGTTAAACCAATTCCTGCTCCTAAAAAAAGCCCCCCGAATATTGCCACGAGCAGTTTATCATCGGTAATTGAAGTGAAATTTTCAAAATGCATCATTACCGCCAATGCGAGAATTGCTATAATAGATTTTATGGTTATCCTTCGCGATAATGTAAACCAAGACATAAATAAAAAAGGAATACTTACTGCAACAAGAATTATCGAAATATTCAAATCAAAAAGCTCACTAAGAAGAATTGCGATTCCGGTGACACCACCATCTAAAAATCCGTTAGGAAGCAGAAATACTTTTAGTCCGATGCTAGCTAATAAAACCCCAAAACCAATTTTTAAGAATTCAGAAATTTGTTTTTTCATGTTTTGCTTAAATCAAAATGTTTGTATTTAATGTTTATCTTAAAGTTTGATCGTTTCAAGATCAAGCGAAACAATTTCACTACTAGTTACACTATTTTCTAAATGAGCGAATATCTTCTCATATGTATTTAAAATCAATTCGCTTTTGTAAGGCATCAATACTGCAATTTTATTGCCGTTAACCATCTGCAGGATACTTGTAACTTTTATCATAACACCTTCTATTTTGCTAAAATCTTCAAGTTTACTGATATTATTTTCTTCTGAATTGATTACTGGGGATATATGTTGATAATGCAAACTAGATGGCTCTCCTATTTTATAGATATGTCCTAAAGTTAAATCTTTTAATGAAATTTTCATCTTCTCGCGAGGTAGAGCATTATTATTTTCAAACTCCGGAAATAACACAGGTCTTTCTTTTTTCATAGTATACTTTCTTTTAAATATTAAAATAATAATATTACAAATATAGTAGTATTACTATTAACATATAAAAGTTTAACTATTATTTATGATTAGCAATAGTGTTAACTAATAGTTTGAAATATACTTTTACATGGAATTTAAATACCAAAATTATGAGAAGAAATATTATGACGTTAACTAGTTTATTAGCTCTAACAACTATTGTAAATGCTCAACAATCTGACAAAGAAACCATTGAGATTGATAAGGATAAAATTCTTATTGAATCTGTGCTAACCAAAGAAGAACAAGCAGCCTTATCTCCTAGCCAAGTATTCGAGAGTTTAAGATCAGGTAATTTTAGATTCGTTAGTAGCGACCTTACCGCTCGTGATCATTCTGAGCAGATTAGAGAGAGTGCTGAGTCCCAATACCCGAAAGCAATTGTTCTTTCTTGTGTAGATAGCAGAGTTCCTGTAGAGGACGTTTTTGATAAAGGAATAGGTGATATTTTTGTAGCAAGGGTTGCCGGAAACTTTATTAACGATGATATCTTGGGTAGTATGGAATTTGCAACGAAAGTCGCAGGCGCAAAACTCATCTTAGTTCTAGGCCATGAAAATTGCGGAGCTATACATGCAGCAATTGATGGGGCTGAATTGGGTCACATCACCAAAATGCTAGAAAATATAAAGCCTGCTATAGCTATGTCTACCATTGCAACAGGACCAAGAAGTTCTCAAAATAGGCTTTTGGTTCATGAAGTAAGTGAAAATAATGTGCGATTGGCAATGGAGAAAATTTCAAAAGAAAGCTCTATAATAAGAGAAATGATGGAAAAAGGCGAAGTTGAGATTAAAGGTGCGGTATATGACATGGATACCGGAGTAGTAAATTTTCTTTAAAATCATATTTCAAAAAGCCCTTTCTTTTCTAGGAAGGGCTTTTACTTATTTAATAACTTTAAATATGATAAACTTCTTTTTGTATACGAATCGTACTTCAGTCGACCCTTTAAGTAGTATCTGATTTATATCCTTTTTGGTTACCACAAAACTGACTTTCGTCATCCAACGATTAGAAACATTTGAATAATCAGATTCAATTTCTGTAATATCAGAGGCTAAAATAAGAGGAGTTTCACCATCAAAAATTAACTTACCACCTTTAAAGGTTTTAATATTGACTCTACTTAAAATTGTAGCTTCTAGAAAATTAAAACCTACTAGTTGTTGAAAATCTGCCCATAGTTGTCCATCAACAGATTCAGCAATCTTTGCCCCCTTAATATTCTCGATTAGGTTTTCGGTATAGGTATCTACATGTGTTCTTTCTAATGCTCTAATATTTCCAAAAGCACCTAATACCTTATCAATTTTTCTAAATATACTCATGGTTTAGTCTATGCATAGTTTTCTTTCATCACACACCAACGAAAATAAAGAATTGCATTGAATATATTCTAAAGCAGAAAATGTTTAAAAATAACTCATGCCTCCTCAATGCTAGGCTTTACTTCGGATGAAGGCGTATTCTTTCTTATAAAACCAAGCTCTCTAGTTGCTGTCTTCATATCAGCATACCTCGGGTCAGGCACATAATCTTCTTTTCTCATTTTTACTACTTCAATACTCAAAAACCCAAACTCACTTACCACTTTACCATAAAAACGATAAATACCTCTACCTCTAAATTGATATTTAGCCGCTACAGGCGGAAAAAGAACCGTATCAAAAACAGCACCTTGTTGGTCCACCAAAGTAGCAAAGTGCATGCGCTTACCATTATGAGTAGTAGTGTTTTTTACCGTAACCATATACCCATAAATGTCAATATGCTTGCCCAAATAGCTTTCGAGATCTTTACTGCCTGTACTGTTTTTAGGTCGCTCTACTAGGAGTTCAAACGGAGAACACAAACAAAAACCCAATAGCTCTAATTGCGTAAAGGCCATTTCTAAATCGGTTGTATGCAACTTAGGTATTTCAAAATTCTGATGTCTAGGCTTAAATAGTTTCGGGTGATCAATCTTTACATTCTTATTCAAGAAGAGATGCGCTTTCCATAAGAGTTCATGCTTATTAGTTTTTGTAAAGCGAAAGGCATCAATGCGAATGAGAATACTTACTTGTTCTATGGATATCAGAACGCGGTCTAAGAAATCTTCTAGAGAAATAAAAAAGCTATTTTCAATACGTTCTTTCAAAATACGGGTAGTAACAAGAGCTTCCAATTCTTTCAGATACATAAAACCAAGATACAACTGCTTTCCATAAATATAGTTAGCCGCAAAACTCCTATTTATACAAGGCGGATGAATCTTGGCTCCTAACATACGGGCTTCATGAATGTAAAATTCTGAACGGTAAAATCCGCCTCCATTATTGAGTACAGCCACCATATATTCCAATGGAAAATAGGCACGTAAAAATAAGGTTTGATAACTTTCAACTGCATACGAAGCAGAGTGCCCTTTCGCAAAAGCATAGCCTGCGAAGCTGGCTATTTGTTCCCAGATTTCTGAGATAAGTTTTTCTTCATACTTTTTTTCGCGACAATTTTCAATAAACTTCTCCTCCACTTTTCGAAACTCTTCTCGTGAACGAAATTTACCACTCATACCTCTACGTAACACATCGGCTTCTCCAAGATCAAGACCTGCAAAATGATGCGCCACTTTAATTACGTCTTCTTGATATACCATCACGCCATAAGTTTCTGGCATAATATCAAGCATTACAGGATGCGCTTTTTCTTCTGCTCGACCCACATTACGATGTCGTAAAATGTACTCACGCATCATTCCACTTTTTGCTACTCCGGGCCTAATAATTGAACTTGCGGCAACCAATCCTAAGTAATTATCGACCTCTAATTTCTTTAAAAGCATTCGCATTGCAGGAGATTCTATGTAAAAACACCCCATACATTGCGCGCTCTTAATTAAAGCGTTTACCGACTGATCAGTCTTTAGCACATGCATATTATGAATGTCAAAAGTGTCTTTTTTTTCAGGTTGGTTATATGCGATAATATCCAAAGACTCCCGTATTTTGGACAGTCCGCGCTGCCCGAGGATGTCAAATTTGTAAAGTCCGACGTCTTCAGCAATCACCATATCAAACTGAGTAGTCGGAAAACCTTTGGGTGGTAAGTGGGTTGTAGCGAACCAATGCAAAGGTTTTTCGCTAATTAAAATGCCTCCTGCATGAATACTAAGGTAGTTAGGCATACCCTCAAGAAGCTGAGTGTATTTTACTACCAAAGAAGAAGTGCTATCTAATCGAGAGGCTTGAAAATTACCTGCACAAAGGTTATCAATCTCATCTTTTGGAAGTCCGAACACCTTACCTAATTCGCGTACCATACCTCTCCATTTGAAAGTGACATACGTACCCAACAAAGCAACATTTTTAAAACGATTAAAAATATACTGAGTCATTATCGGTCGGTCACGATGCGAAAAATCAATATCAAAATCTGGCGGATTAGCTCGATATAAATTCATGAATCGCTCGAAATAAAGATCTAGCTCCATAGGATCAACATCAGTAATCCGTAATAAGTATGCAACAATACTATTAGCCCCACTACCTCTACCCACGTAGAAAAAATTTTGTTGCCGCGCATATGAAACAATATCCCAATTGATTAAAAAATAAGATACAAAGCCCATTTTTTTTATCAGCCCTAATTCTTTTTCTATACGATTTTCAATAGCGCTATCTACTTTTGGATAGCGATAAGGCAAACCATCTTCACAAAGCTTTTCAATTAAAGCCTCATCTTCTTCTCGGTTACCTAAATAGTTGCTTAAATTCTGAGGTTTTCGCCCTTCAGAAAAATCAAAATGAATAGCGCAAGCGTTCATCAAACGTTCTGTATTTTCAAGAATGAAAGTGTATTCAGAAAACGCATTAGCTAAGTTCTGAACAGGAAACATCTTTTCTTCTTCGCTCGCCTGCTCTGTTGTCGATAGTTTACTCAACAAAGTGTTATTATCAATAGCCCGTAATAACCGATGTGCATTGAAATCGCGTTTTGAACGAAAAGTCACCGGTTGTTGCACCACCAGTTTATCTTTGAATTTTAAAAGCCTTGAAAATGGTAAGCGTCTTAAATCTGCAATAGAAATGCCTATGAACTCATTTGCTGTAAAAGATTCCATTTCATTCTGCAATACTTTTTCAAAAGGATAGACTACATAACAGTTCTCAAACTCTGGCGCAATTGCCAGAATTTCTTTTTTTTCATGAAGATGCTCAGATAAAAAATTATTCAACTCTAAATAGCCTTCATTGTTCTTTGCAATACCAATAAAACAAGGATCTACTCCATTTCTAAAATCAATCCCTAAGATCGGAGTGATTCCGAATTCAGGAGCTTTTCGTACAAAATTTAAGCAAGCAGATGTGTTATTAATATCTGTTAATACAATTTGACCCACATGGTTTTGCTGCGCCAATTTCAAAAGCTCTAGCTCTGAAAAAGTGCCGTAGCGAAGGCTGTAATATGTATGGCAGTTTAAATACAAATTCGTTGATGTTTATTCGTTGATGGTTGTTGGCCAAACACTATCAACTGTCAACCAACAACTACCAAGTACTATTACTGTTTCCGATGCGCTAGTACTACTGGCGGCATTCCGTTAAAGGGGTTGTGCATTCTACCGATGGTTTTTGAGCCCATTCCTACAGCTCTTAATACACTTTTATCTCCGTAGCGTTTTCGTATTTCATCCATCGCGTTATAGAGATTGAGGATTTCTTCTGTATCTTCAAAAAGATTGATTTGATAATTACCTGATACCAGATGACTGAAACGAATACCTACCAAACGCACAAGCAATCGTCTATTATAAAGCGTTTTGAACAGGTCTAAAATTTTAGGAATCAAAATATGATCTGCGCTTGTATACGGAATTCGTAATTGCTTTGAATAGGTATTAAAATCAGAATACCGGAGTTTTACCGAGATACAGGCCGTCAATTTTTCACCTCGTCGTAATTGATAGGCCAAATTCTCAGTCATAGCAATCAGAATACCTTTGAGTTTCTTCACGTCAATAGTATCGCGATCAAAGGTTCTTTCTGTAGAAATAGACTTTCGCTCACAAAATGGAATCACAGGTGTGTTATCAATTCCGTTTGATCTTTTCCAAATGACTACCCCATTTTTACCAAGTACACGTTGCATGACATCCATTGGCATTTCTTGAACAGTCTGTACTTTTCGCAAGCCTAAATTTCTAAGAACTTGATAGGTTTTATCACCTACCATAGGTATTTTTTTAATTGAAAGAGGAGCCAAAAAATTCTTTTCTAAGCCTTTGTCTACCTTTATTTTATTGTTTGGTTTGGCCTCGCCAGTAGCCACTTTAGAAACAACTTTATTACAGGAAAGTCCAAATGAAATGGGTAAACCCGTTTCATTGATAATTCGATCGCGCATTTCTGAAGCAAATTTATAGGAGCCAAAAAAGCGATCCATACCCGTAAGATCTGCGTAGAATTCATCAATACTTGATTTCTCAAAAAGTGGAACCTGTTCCCGAATGATTTCAGTAACCATATCAGAATGTTTACTATAGGTACCCGCATTACCACGAATCACAAAAGCTTCCGGACAAAGCTCACGAGCCATCTTCATAGGCATACCTGAATGCAC
>CALLIG010000349.1 GCA_938009735.1 uncultured Flavobacteriaceae bacterium | reverse complement strand
ATAAAACTTCCACCTGATTGGATGTATTTTTCAAAGACGCTTTGCTGTGCCGAATTAAGAATATTACCTGTAGTATTTAAGAACACAACCAATTGATATTGCTTTAAGGTTTCTTCATTAAAATTCAAAGCATCTTCAGTTTGATCAACTTGAAAATCATTAGTGGTTCCTAAGTTCGCAAATAACTCAAGGCCATCTTCGATAGAATTATGTCGAAATCCTGCAGTTTTAGTAAAAACTAAAATTCTCTCTGATACTGTCGAAGTTTCACCATTTGTAGAATCCTCAATTATGGTAATTGTTGAAGGTGGTGCAGGTGTTCTAGATTCAATTTCATCAGATTCAGAATCGGAAACTAAGTCTTGATCCAAGGTACAGCTAGCTAATACCGTAAAAATCAAAAAACAATAAAATATAACTTTGAAATTGGGGGCCATTTTCGGGGAGTTTTATCTTCAAAACAAAGTTCCGTTAAAAATTATTGATCTGAGAATATAAAACCTTAAAAAAAGGAAATCAAAAACATTATCCGACAGACAACCCCATCAAATACTTTTTAGGTGTAGTGCCATATTTCTTTTTAAAAGCAGCTATAAAATGACTCGCCGTACTGTATCCTACTTTTAAGCCTACTTCATTCACATTGTGCTTTCCTGTTTCTAACATTTTTCGGGCGTATTCCATCTTATAATCGAATAAAAAACTAAAAACAGAATCCCCATAAATTTGTTTAAATCCTTCTTTCAATTTTTTAAGTGAAAGGCCTATCTCATCAGATAATTCTGCCAATGTAGGCGGTTCTGCCATTCGTGAAATCATTATTTCTTTTGCTCTTCGAATACGCTGTACATTATCTTCATCAACTAGAAAAGGACATTGCTCTATATCGGCATCAGAACTCTTATTGAAATACAAAGAAATGAGCTCGTATACCTTACCTTTTATATACAATTCTTTTATAGATGGATGCAAATTGTAATTCATCATTTGACTTAGAATAACTGCAATTGCAGGACTAAACCCTTCTTGTGTGTAGTATTTTTTATCTTTATTCTTCACACTTAAAAAAGGAATATAATCCGCCTCTTTTGAAAAAAGCGAGTGAAATTTACGAATAGTCATTACAACAGAAACCAACCATGAATTTTGGTTCAATTCTAAATTCAGCGGCAAATCAAGCTGGGTATTATATAGCAGTAAGGAGTTTTCTTCTGATACTTCCAAAGCATAACGACCTTCATTGAAAACAAATTTAGCATCACCCTTTAAACAGAAATGAAATTGAATAAAAGAACTATCAATAGCTCTCGTAACCTTCTGAATATGAGTCGTATCGTTCTGAATTTTTAAAACATAAAACCCATCTTCAATTAAGACTTCGTTGAATGAACCTTCAGCGACATTTTTTTCGTTCATAAAAATCAAATTTGATTAAAATCTATTTAGAAACATTCTAAATAAAAAAATCATTAAAGCATGAAAACGTTATAAAAATAGGGTAATTCAACGGAAATTTTACGAAATACATCTAAAAATTCGTGAATCGTTACAAATTGTTCTTCTAGCGTTACTTTTTTACATTGGATGCTCTTATTTTTGCAATCGTTCGCAAAAATTGCATGAAAGACTATCACATTTCAAGACATAGTTCATTCTACACCATAGGCCTTAACTACAAAAAAGCCGATGCTGTGTTAAGAGGTAAGTTCAGTTTAGAAGAAACTGCAATGAACGCTCTTTTAGAAGATGCGAAAAATCAAGGTATAGATGGACTATTAGTCACTTCCACTTGCAACCGTACAGAATTACATGGTTTTGCTAAGCATCCCTTTCAGTTAATAAAATTACTTTGTGATCACACGCAGGGTACCGTTGAAGAATTCCAAGAGGTTGCCTATGTATATAAAAACAAAGATGCCATTGGTCATTTGTTCAAAGTAGGTACTGGTCTTGACAGTCAAATTCTTGGCGATTTTGAAATTATCAGTCAATTAAGGCAAAGTTTCAATCGCTCTAAAAAATTGGGTATTGCAAATCCGTTTATTGAACGTCTTTGCAATTCAGTAATTCAAGCCAGCAAACGAATCAAAAATGAAACAGAAATTTCATCAGGGGCTACTTCTGTAGCTTACGCTTCCGTACAGTACATTTTAAAAAACGTTGCGGATGTTTCTAAGAAAAGTATTTTGCTTTTTGGAACAGGCAAAATAGGTCGAAATACCTGTGAAAATCTAATCAAGCATACAAAAAATCCACATATAACACTTATCAACAGAACGAAGAACAAGGCTGAAAAAGTAGCCGGAAAATTCAATCTTACGGTTAAGGATTACGGAGATTTACAGACTGAAATTAGAAATACAGACGTACTCATTGTAGCTACTAGCGCGCAAAATCCTACGATTTCGAAAGAATTGATATATTCTAAAAAACCTTTGTTAATCTTAGATTTGTCTATTCCGAAAAATGTAGCTGATGATGTTAATCAGTTGAGTAATGTAACCACAATTCATTTAGATCATCTTTCGCAAATGACCGATGAGACGTTAGAGCGGCGTAAGGCATTTATTCCGCATGCGGAAGCTATAATTGAAGACATCAAAGATGAATTTATTCAATGGCTAGAAACTAGAAAATTCGCTCCTGTCATAAAGGCTTTAAATAAAAAATTAAAGACTATGAAGGATGAGGAAATGGATTATCAATCTAAAAAACAAGCTGACTTTAATGAGGAGCAGGCTGATATAATTTCAAATCGAATTATTCAAAAAATCACCAAGCAATTCGCCAATCACCTCAAAGACGAATCTATAGACGCCGACACTAGTTTGGCCCTTATCAAAAAAGTTTTTCAACTCGAAATCGAATCTCAACAATGAGCAAAGTAATACGCATAGGCACCCGCGATAGTGAATTAGCATTATGGCAGGCTAATACCGTAAAAGATAAGCTCATAGCTTTGGGTCACAAGGTAAAAGTGGTGACTGTAAAATCTACTGGCGATTTAATTCAAGACAAACCACTTTATGAATTAGGTATTACAGGCATCTTCACAAAAACTTTAGATCTCGCTATGCTTAATGGCGATATTGATATTGCTGTACATTCTATGAAGGATGTTCCAACTGCTTTACCAAAAGGAATTGTTCAAGCTGCTGTTTTAGAACGCGCAAATTATCTTGACATTTTAGCATTTAAAGATAATGAAGAGTTCTTAGGTCATCGTGAAGGCATCATTGCAACTGGAAGCCTTCGAAGAAAAGCACAATGGCTGAATCGATACCCAACCCATACTGTAGTTGACTTACGTGGTAATATTAATACCCGAATGCAAAAGTTGAACGACAATGATTGGAACGGAGCCATATTCGCTGCTGCTGGCTTAGAACGCATAGGTTTAGAGCATGAACATACTATCGGACTTACATGGATGTTACCAGCACCTGCACAAGGAGCCATAATGGTTGTTGCCATGGAAGCTGATGAAGAAATAAGAGCAATTTGTGCCGAACTTAATCATGAAAAAACTGAAATATGCGTAGGGCTTGAACGCGAATTCTTACGAATATTAGAAGGAGGCTGTTCGGCGCCAATAGGAGCATTAGCATATATTAATAATGACGATGAAGTTGTTATTCAAGGTGTATTACTGACCGTAGATGGTAGTAAAAAACTAGAAGCGACTTTTACTGCAGCTCTCGGCAAACATCAAGATCTTGGTCTTGAATGTGCCAATAGTATTTTAGCACGTGGTGGTAAACGTTTGATGAGTGAGGTTCAAAATGCACAACTACCAACGCATATTTACGCAACCAAAAAACTAAGTGAAGATCAAAAGCGATTGTTTAATGTTTCCATCGGAGTTAAATCTGAGGATTTTATTAAAATTAGTCCGAATAGAATTTCGCCAACAGTTTTAAAGTCAGAATTTCAAAATGTAATTCTTACTAGTCAAAACGCAGTTGAAGCTTTGCTTTCGAATAGTTCAGCTGACGCATTAAAATTTAAAAATATATTCTGTGTAGGTCGTAAGACGAAACGACTAATCGAATCTAAAATTGGCCCAGTTACTCAAGTAAAAAGCAATGCTAAAAAGCTTGCTGAATACTTAGTAGAATTTATAGAAGGCAGCGAAGTGACTTATTTCTGTAGCGATCTTCGATTAGATGATCTGCCTAGTATTTTGGCTGAAAACAATATAACTGTCAACGAAATAGAAACTTATAAAACCAAGTACTCAACCATAGCTGTTGATGATGCTGTAGAAGGTATTATGTTTTATAGTCCTTCAACCATTGATAGTTATTTACAAAACAATACGACCCATAAAATTGCATATTGCATAGGTGAAACAACTGCGGAACATGCTCGGAAACATTTTAAAGATGTTCGTGTTGCAAAAGTTCCATCTGTTGAAAGTGTAATTGAATTAGTGAATAAGAATTATAGTTAGTAGCTCATGATTAAAAACGACCTATTCTTAAAAGCTTTAAAAGGCGAAACTGTTGAAAGACCTCCTGTTTGGATGATGCGTCAGGCGGGTCGTTATCTTCCAGAATTTATGGAGATAAAAGCAAAATATGATTTCTTCACACGTTGTCAAACTCCTGAACTAGCTTCTGAAATTACGGTACAACCCATCCGAAGATATGGTATGGATGCTGCGATTTTATTTTGCGATATTTTAGTGATTCCTCAAGCCATGAATATTGAGGTGGAAATGAAACCAAATTTTGGTCCGTATTTGCCAAATCCTATTCGTTCTCAGAAAGATTTAGACTCTGTTATAGTTCCAGATGTTGAAGATGCTTTGGGTTACGTAATGGAAGCTATTAAAGCAACCAAAGAGAAGTTAAATGATGAAGTGCCTTTAATAGGTTTTGCAGGCTCTCCATGGACGATTCTTTGTTATTGCGTGCAAGGACAAGGAAGTAAGAATTTTGATAAAGCTAAAGAGCTTTGTTTTACGCAACCTGTGGTTGCACACTCATTACTTCAAAAAATTACAGATACTACTATTGCTTATTTAAAAGCCAAAGTAAAAGCTGGTGTTAATGCAGTCCAAGTTTTTGATTCTTGGGGAGGAATGCTTTCTCCAACGGATTATAACGAATTCTCTTGGCAATACATTCAACAGATTATTGATGCTATAAAAGATGAAACTCCAGTAATTGTTTTCGGAAAAGGATGTTGGTTCGCTTTAGGCGATATGGCAAAATCAGGTGCTTCTGCTTTAGGAGTTGATTGGACATGCTCTGCAAGAAACGCCCGTTATCTTTCAGGTGGAAAAATTACACTACAAGGAAATTTTGATCCGTCAAGATTATTATCTCCTCCTTCAGACATCAAAAAAATGGTGACGCAAATGATCAACGAATTCGGTAAGGACAATTATATTGTTAATTTAGGACATGGTATTTTACCTAACGTACCTGTTGAAAATGCAAAAGCATTCATTGATTCTGTTAAAGAGTATCAAGTTAGCAATTAAGCGTATCCCCAATAAAAGCTGCGCTTATAAGATAATATAGAATAGTAAATCAGTAGCTAATGATTAAAAATATACTTAAAGGTATAAAATCATATGCGGGAACTTTCAAATTGATTTCCAAGCTCAAACTTTGGAAATATTTCTTCATTCCCATAGGAATAAGTATCGTTACTGCATGCCTAATAGGGTTCTTAGCTTATACGCTTTCTGACACTATAGGAAGTTTTTTATCACGCATTTGGATTTGGGAATTTGGAAAAGAAACCTTTACTTATATCACTAATATAGTTGGTGGATTCTTAATTGTTGCTATCGGTTTGGTGTTATATAAGCACATAATAATGGCACTTTCAGCGCCTTTTATGAGTCCGGTGTCCGAAAAAATTGAAGCTCACATTACGGGAATTGAACAACATAATCATCGCAATACTTCTTTCAAAGAACAACTATGGCGCGGTATACGAATCAACCTTAGAAACCTATCCAAAGAACTACTTTTAACAATTTTATTTCTATTGCTTAGTTTGATTCCAGTTATAGGTATTTTTGCCACAGTTCTTCTTTTCTTAACCCAAGCGTTTTATGCAGGTTTTGGCAATATGGATTATACTTTAGAGCGGCATTTTCAATACAAAGACAGTATTCAGTTTGTGAAAAAAAATAGAGGTATCGCCATTGGTAACGGAATTGTATTTATGTTATTTTTACTTCTTCCTGTGGTTGGAATTATTTTAGTTTTACCCTTATCAGTTACAGCGGCTTCTGTAAATACAGTTCAACTTTTAAAAGCAAATAACCCATCTACAGTTATCAGTCAAAACAAATGATTCCGCCTTTAGAAAATCTATATATCGAACCCATACATGAAAAATATGCATGGCGCATCTGTGATTTTTGTACTGCAAATGCAGATCGATTAAAACAATTTTTTCCAATTACCTTAGAACAAAACCTAACTCCCGATTTATCAAAATCCTTTGTTGAAAATAAGGTCAAAGAATTTGCTGCAAAAGAAGAATTTCTCTTTGTTTTAAAGGACAAAGTAAGTCATACCGTTGTTGGTCTAATTTATCTAAAAGAGTTAGACTGGGAGAAAAAACAAGGTGAGCTTGCCTATGCTATCGGATATCAATTAGAAGGTAAAGGCTATATGACAGAATCAGTCAAAGCTATATCAAACTGGGCGTTCACAGAACATCAATTTAAAACGCTACAAATCATTTCGCATAAATCGAATACTGGTAGTATACGTGTTGCAGAGAAATCAGGTTTTACCTGGCAAAAAGTTTTGATTGCTGCACATACACCTCCAGGAGAAAATCCATTAGATATGGAGTTATATGAACGTTATTACTAAACAATGAAAGATAAATTCTTCGCATATATTCAAAATCTACAAGATACTATCTCCGCTAAACTTGAAGAAGTTGACGGAAAAGCAACATTTGCGGAAGATATTTGGAAACGCCCTGAAGGCGGTGGTGGTAGAACAAGAGTAATTGAAAACGGAAATGTCTTCGAGAAAGGCGGTGTCAATATTTCTGGAGTTCATGGAGAACTTCCTAAAAGTATGCAAGCCTATTTCGGGGTTGAAGATGCTGACTTTTACGCCTGCGGATTGAGTCTGGTTTTACATCCAAAGAATCCCATGATTCCTACCGTTCATGCAAATTGGCGTTATTTTGAAATGTATGACAAAAAAGGGAACATCGTTGATCAATGGTTTGGTGGCGGTCAAGATTTAACTCCGTACTATCTGTTTGAAGAAGATGCAATTCATTTTCATTCTGTTTGTAAAAAAGCCTGTGATACACATCATCCAGATTTTCATTCGACGTATAAAAAACGTTGTGATGAATACTTTTGGAATACACATCGTGAAGAAGCTAGGGGTTTAGGCGGACTCTTTTTCGACTACTGCAAAGCAACTGACGAAATGCAAATGCATGACTGGTATAACTTCGTGACAGAAGTTGGAAATAGCTTTTTAGAATGTTATGTACCAATCGTTACAAAACGTAGAGACCTTGATTTTACAACGTTTCAGCGCGATTGGCAAGAAATTAGGCGTGGACGGTATGTTGAATTCAATTTAGTACATGACAAGGGTACTTTATTTGGACTAAAAACCAATGGGCGTATTGAAAGTATCTTGATGAGTCTTCCGCCACATGTACAATGGCGCTATGATCATCAACCAGAAAAAGGTAGCGAAGAAGCCAAGCTTTTAGAAGTGCTTAAAAATCCGAAAGATTGGGTTTAATTTAAGTCCTTCAGCAATACAATTACAATCAGAAAAGCCTCGATAAAATTAAATTTTATCGAGGCTTTTTATGAAATGACTGTATCTTATTTTCCTAATCTTTATAATTTTTTCATCCTGCTACTCAATTATAACAAACTCTGATCTTCTATTTAATTCATGTTTCGATCTACTGCAATTAACACTATTTGCATTACCACAATTATTTGTCAATTGAGTTTCGCCATATCCGTTTGCAGTTAATCGCGAGGCATCAATTCCCATTGATATCAAGTAGTCTCTTGTTGATTGCGCGCGCCTTTCTGATAAGCCTAAATTATAAGCATCATTTCCACGGCTATCCGTATGAGATCCTATTTCAATTTTAACTTCTGGGTATTGGTTCATAAACGCCACAATTTTATCTAGTTCTAATTGTGCATCTGATCTTATATCTGATTTATCAAAGTTAAAATAAATCATAGGTAGATTTAAATACTTACCTACATCTTCCCCGGTAGCAACCAATATATTAGCTGGTTCCAATAGGAATTCTAATGTCACACCATTTCTATTTGGCATAAATGTTTCACCGCCTATCTCAAAATCATTTAAGGTGATTACTGTTGTAAGCTCTTCCTTTTTACTTCTAAACGGAATACTGAAATTACCATCAGCATCCGCGACCGCACTAGCTATCTCGTTGCCATCAGCATCCATTATTTTTACGATTGCATTTGGTAATACTTCATCATTTTCTAAGTTTTTAACAACACCATCTAAGGTTGATTCAAATTCGAACTCAAGTTTTTCTTTTTCAATAAATTGGTAAATATCATCATCACCCATACCTCCTTCTCGGTTCGAAGCAAAAAAGCCTTTTTGAGTACTATTATTAATGATAAAAGAAAAATCATCTACTTTACTATTAATTGGCTTGCCAACATTTAAAATTTCATACTCATTATTTTCATTAGTAATATCAGTTGCAAAAACATCAAGCCCTCCTAAACCAGGGTGACCATCAGATGCAAAATAAAGTACGTTGTCGTCTGAAACAAAAGGAAAAGTTTCTCTCCCTTCCGTATTTATACTATTCCCTAAATTTCTAGGATTACTATATGTGCCATCTGATTTAATATCAACAACATAAATATCTGAAGCTCCTAATGTACCTTGCATATCTGAAGCGAAATAAAGTTTGTCTTCGGCAGCATTCAATGCCGGATGCGCAACAGAATAGGCGTCATTATTAAAAGGTAATTCTGTAATACTGGACCAGCTTCCCTCTTCCAATACTCCTCTGTATAATTTAAGTCTACTAACACCTGACTCATCTCTTGAAAAATTGCCTCTGCTATCATTATTTCTAGTGAAAAAGACCGTCTTACCATCTTTGGCAAACACAACAGAAGACTCATGAGCTTTAGAATTTAGTGCCTTTGAAAAACTAGTTGCATCAATATATTCCTCATTGGCGTTCTTGCTTGATTGAAATATATTTGAAAACGACTTGTTGTTCCATTTGTGAATATTATTCTGCACATAACCTGTATCTCGAGCTGTTGTAAAAATCAATTGATCTGCTAGAAAAGCAGGTGCATAATCAGATTCTTTAGAGTTAATACTAAGGCTCTTAATCTCATATCTACCTGATTGCTGTTCGATTTGCGTGAGATAATCTTTGCTGTCTTCATATTTTGTTAAGCGACCATCTTGATTAAGTTTTTCCACTAGAGCATCTGAATCCGTATATCGTTCAACTGATTTTAAACTTTGTGCATACTGATATAAATCATCTGAACTCATTCGGTCACCCTGTAGTTGATACAATTTTTCGTACCAATCAGATGCAGCAGCATAATCTGCATTTCTATAATTCGCCTGTGCCAAATTCTTATAAATTTCATCTTCTGTAAAACCTTTCTTTACAAGATCTTTATATGAACTAATAGCATCTGCATATTCAAATTGATTAAAGTGATCGTTGGCTTTGTTTACCTCTTTCTCTTGGGCATTTGAGAACAAAGCGACACTAGCGCAAGAAATGGTTAGTATTGTTTTAAATATATTATTCATTTTGTTTGGTTTTAGAAGAATCTAGGGGCTATAACGTTTTTAAATCTGGACTTCAACTCATATCTAAGCATGACTTCAAAAGATCCTGCATTAAATGCAGTATTACCTAAAGCTGTGGTTTCTTTATCGTATGCCATACCTATCATTAATTTATCAGTAATCTGAAATCCAACTAATGCACTTACTGCAGCATCCCATCTATAGGCAGCTCCAAAAGTGACTTTTTCTCTCAACATAAAATTGGCTGAAATATCTGCTTGTAACGGAGCTCCGCTTACTGCTTTTAGCAATAACGCTGGTTTGAACTTTAAATTACGGTTCAAATCAAAAACATAACCTGTAATCAAATAAACATTAATTCGCTCTTGAGCTAATCCGCTTGAAGCACCTGATGTATCAAAGTGTTGTGTCTCTAAAAAATTTGGAACTGAAAGACCCATATAGAACTTCTCTGTATGGTAATAAACACCTGCTCCAAAATTGGGAGAAAACTTCCTATCTATATTCGCTAAACCTAAACCACCTGCTTCATTACTATAATTCTGCAACTGATTAAAATCAATATTCAACAAGTGACCACCGGCTTTCAAACCAAACGATAACTTACCCGTATTTGAGGTAGGTATCGTATAAGAAAATACCCCATCAAAATAGGTATCTTGATTAGTTCCATTACCAATCTCATCATTTACAATCGAAAAGCCAAGCCCTACCCTTCTTGATACTGGCGAATGAATATTTAAGGTCTGCGTAGTTGGCGCACCATCTAAACCTACCCATTGTGAGCGATGTAAACCGGTAATGCTTAACACACCTCTTGAGCCAGCGTATGCCGGATTTACTGAAATGGTATTGTACATATATTGCGTATACTGCGCATCTTGTTGAGCAAATAAGCTTCCTAAGGAAACTAAAACAAGCAGTAATGTTAATGTTAGATTTTTCATGTTTTTATTAATTTGGGGTGTTTATTAATGCTTATCGGCTAATGTATAAGTAGCCATTCTTTGTTTTACCTTCTTGCCCTTTTCTATACTGAATGATATAGAAATAAGTTCCTACCGGTAGTTGTTCATTCTTTTGAACAGTTACTCGGCCGTTAGAGGTACCTCGAAAGCCATTGCTTGCGTTATCATATCCTTGAGTCTCATAAACTAATACACCCCATCGGTTATAAATCATAACTGTATTATCTGGGTACGATTCAATATTGATAATCTTGAAAACCCCACCATTTATTGCCGGAAGCATTAAATCACTTTCAATTCCTATATCACAAATAATGCCTTCTGGAACATTTCCACCAATAGCACTACAGGGTTCCAAAGGATTAGTCCCGTCAATGATTTCTTGACCATCTGTAATTCCATCACCGTCCGTATCTGCTATCTCAGGCTCTGTACCTAATTCAGCTTCTTCTTCATTTGTTAAACCGTCATTATCACAGTCACTTGCAGGAAGCGGAGTACCCCCGAATGAATCACAATCATCCATAGCATTCGTATCATCTAAGACTTCTTGACCATCTAATATGCCATCTCCGTCGGAATCAGGATTGTTAGGATCTGTACCTAAATCTACTTCTTCATCGTTAGTCAATCCATCCTCATCACAATCACTTGTTCCAAGTGGAATTCCACCGATTGAATCACAATCATTTGAGATGTCTGTACCATCAGAAAGCTCTTGACCATTCGTCACGCCATCACCATCACAGTCAGCAGCAGCCCAAATAGCATTCGATGCATCATAACCTGTATAACCGGCAGCTTGTGCTGGATCACATGGATTATTTTCATCGGTACCATTGTTGATTTCGTTGTCATCATTAATACCATCGCCATCAGTATCACCAGGATTATTGAATGGATCTGTTCCATTAGTTACTTCTTCACCATTAGTTACACCGTCACCATCACAATCAGCAGCAGCCCAAATAGCATTTGATGCATCATAACCTGTATAACCGGCAGCTTGTGCTGGATCACATGGATTATTTTCATCAGTACCATTGTTGATTTCGTTGTCATCGTCAATGCCATCACCATCAGTATCACCAGAAGTTTCATATGGATCTGTTCCATTAGTTGCTTCCTCACCATTGGTTACGCCATCCCCATCACAATCAGCAGCAGCCCATATCGCATTCGATGCATCATAACCTGTATACCCTGCAGCTTGCGCTGGATCACATGG
>CALLIG010000348.1 GCA_938009735.1 uncultured Flavobacteriaceae bacterium | reverse complement strand
ATCATGGTTTTTCTGCGGATGAAAAAATAATCAAAATTAAATGCGATTGCATTTGAAATATTACGAAATAGTATTACATTTGCCGACCCTTAAACAGGGGTAAGTTTTATACATATATAATATAGTATGCCAACAATTTCACAATTAGTACGAAAAGGAAGAGTCACAATTACTAAGAAGAGTAAATCGGCTGCTTTAGATTCGTGTCCTCAGAGAAGAGGGGTTTGTACTCGTGTTTACACTACTACACCTAAGAAACCTAACTCTGCTATGCGTAAAGTAGCAAGAGTAAGATTGACTAACGGTAAAGAGGTAAATGCATACATCCCAGGTGAGGGTCACAATTTACAAGAGCACTCGATAGTATTAGTAAGAGGCGGGAGGGTAAAAGATTTGCCAGGAGTTAGATATCATATCGTAAGAGGTGCTTTGGATACTGCAGGTGTTGCAGGACGAACTCAGCGAAGATCTAAATACGGAGCAAAACGCCCAAAGAAGTAAAAAGAACTTTTTTAAGAAGAAGCAATGAGAAAAAAGCAGGCTAAAAAAAGGCCATTATTACCAGATCCAAGATTTAATGATCAGTTAGTGACTCGTTTTGTTAACATGATGATGTGGGATGGTAAGAAGTCAGTTGCCTTTAGTGTTTTCTATGATGCGATTGATATCGTAGAAGAAAAAAAGACAGACGAAGAGAAGAGTGCGTTAGAATTATGGAAAGATGCACTTTCTAATGTAATGCCACATGTTGAAGTTAGAAGTAGACGTGTTGGTGGAGCAACTTTTCAAATCCCTATGCAAATTAGACCAGATCGCAAGATTTCTACTGCAATGAAATGGTTGATTAGTTTTTCAAGAAAGCGAAATGAAAAAGGTATGGCTCAAAAATTAGCAGGAGAAATTTTAGCCGCTTCAAAAGAAGAAGGTGCTGCTGTTAAGAAAAGAACCGATACTCACAAAATGGCGGAAGCTAACAAAGCATTCTCTCACTTTAGATTTTAATCAGAAATGGCAAGAGATTTAAAATACACAAGAAATATAGGTATTGCAGCGCATATTGATGCTGGAAAAACCACGACAACCGAGCGTATATTGTTCTATACAGGTGTAAGTCATAAAATAGGGGAGGTTCATGATGGAGCTGCTACTATGGATTGGATGGAGCAAGAACAAGAGCGAGGTATTACAATTACTTCTGCGGCAACTACCTGTGAATGGAAGTTTCCAACTGAAAATGGTGAGCCAACAGCTGAGGCTAAAGGTTATCACTTTAATATTATTGATACTCCAGGTCACGTTGATTTTACTGTTGAAGTAAACAGATCGTTACGTGTTCTTGATGGTTTAGTGTTCTTATTTAGTGCTGTTGATGGTGTTGAGCCACAATCAGAAACGAATTGGAGACTAGCTGACAACTATAAAGTTCCAAGAATTGGTTTTGTAAACAAAATGGACCGTCAAGGTTCTAATTTCTTAATGGTTTGTAAGCAAGTCAGAGAGATGTTAGGTTCTAAGGCAGTTCCAATTGTTTTGCCAATTGGTGAGGAAGGGGATTTCAGAGGAATCGTTGATTTAGCAAAAAATAGAGCTATAGTTTGGCATGATGAAGGATATGGTGCAACGTTTGACGTTGTTGATATTCCTGAAGATATGAAGGCTGAAGTAAGAGAATATAGAGCTGGATTGATTGAGGCTGTTGCTGAGTATGATGAGGAGTTAATGGAGAAATTCTTCGAGGATGAAGATTCTATTACTGAAGAAGAAGTACACGCTGCTTTAAGAGCTGCGGTTATGGACAGAGCGATCATTCCTATGATTTGCGGTTCGTCATTTAAAAATAAAGGTGTTCAGTTCTTATTGGATGCTGTTTGTAGGTACTTACCTTCTCCGGTTGATAAGGAGGCTATTATAGGTACAAACCCAGATACGGGTGAGGAAGAATCTAGAAAACCAGATGTTAAAGAGCCATTTGCTGCTTTAGCTTTT
Source organism: uncultured Flavobacteriaceae bacterium (assembly GCA_938009735.1). Lineage (GTDB taxonomy): Bacteria > Bacteroidota > Bacteroidia > Flavobacteriales > Flavobacteriaceae > Maribacter_C. The sequence continues at coordinate 12,190 of CALLIG010000348.1, read as the reverse complement.
AAAATTGCAACTGATCCTTTTGTTGGTCGTTTGGCATTCTTTAGAACATATTCGGGTCGTTTAGATGCTGGTTCTTATATTTTGAACAATCGTTCAGGTAAGAAAGAGCGTATTTCACGTATTTATCAAATGCATTCCAATAAACAAAATGCTATCGATTTTATCGAAGCAGGAGATATCGGTGCTGCTGTTGGATTTAAGGATATTAAAACTGGAGATACTATGTCTGCTGAAAAGCATCCAATAGTATTAGAGAGTATGGACTTTCCTGATCCGGTAATTGGTATTGCGGTAGAGCCTAAAACAAAGGTTGATGTAGATAAGTTAGGTATGGCTTTAGCTAAATTAGCTGAAGAGGATCCAACTTTCCAAGTAAAAACAGATGAGGCTTCAGGTCAGACTATTATTTCTGGAATGGGTGAGCTTCACTTAGATATTATTGTTGATCGATTAAGAAGAGAATTCAAAGTTGAAGTTAACCAAGGTCAGCCTCAAGTTGAATATAAAGAAGCATTAACAAAATTAGCTGCACACAGAGAAACTTATAAGAAGCAATCTGGTGGTCGTGGTAAGTTTGGTGATATTTCTTTTGAAATGAGTCCTGCTGATGATGATTTCGAAGGATCTGGACTTCAATTTGTTGATAAAATTAAAGGTGGTCGTATTCCAAAAGAATTTATTCCATCTGTAGAAAAAGGTTTTACTGCTGCAATGCAGAATGGACCGCTAGCTGGTTTTGAAATGGATACTATGAAAGTAGTATTGTTAGATGGATCTTTCCACCCTGTGGATTCTGATGCTCTTTCTTTCGAATTAGCTGCAAAAATGGGTTACAAAGCTGCTGGAAAAGCTGCTGGTGCCGTTGTTATGGAGCCGATTATGAAGATAGAAGTTATTACTCCTGAAGCGAACATGGGTGATATAGTTGGTGATTTAAACAGAAGACGTGGTACTATTAGTGACATGGGAGATAGAGCGGGTGCTAAAGTTGTAAAAGGTACTGTTCCTCTTTCTGAAATGTTCGGTTATGTTACATCATTAAGAACATTGTCATCTGGTAGAGCAACATCAACAATGGAATTTTCACATTATGCTGAAACTCCATCGAATATCTCAGAAGAAGTAATAAAAGCTGCTAAAGGCGTAACTGCTTAATTTTTAGAAGATGAGTCAAAAAATTAGAATAAAATTAAAATCTTACGATCACAATTTAGTAGATAAATCTGCTGAAAAAATCGTAAAGACGGTAAAGACAACTGGAGCGGTAGTAACTGGTCCTATTCCTTTGCCAACACATAAAAAGATTTTTACGGTACTGCGTTCACCGCACGTAAATAAGAAATCTAGAGAGCAATTTCAATTAAGTTCTTATAAAAGACTTTTGGATATTTATAGCTCTTCATCAAAAACAATTGATGCGCTTATGAAGTTAGAACTTCCAAGTGGTGTTGAAGTCGAGATTAAGGTATAAGTATTATTCTATTCATATAGGATAGAAGACATGTCCTGAGCCGCGTGCGAGGGAAAAACGGAGAAACAAAATTCAGGGTTGAATTAGTTTTGACCCTGTTTTTTTGTCTAATAGTTAAGAGTAAAACAAGTAATTAATATAAACGGAAAAGGATTCTCGCAATGGGAGTCGTAATCCAAAATCTAAAATCAAATGTCTGGGTTAATAGGAAAAAAAGTAGGTATGACCAGTATTTTTGACGAGAATGGTAAGAATATGCCATGTACTGTCATTCAAGCTGGACCATGCGTGGTTACCCAAGTCAGAACCGAAGAGGTCGACGGGTATAGTGCCCTTCAACTTGGTTTCGATGACAAGGCAGAGAAGCGTGCTAATAAGGCTCAAATGGGCCATTTTAAAAAGGCAGGTACATCTCCTAAGAAAAAAGTCGTTGAATTCCAAGATTATGAAGGTGATTACAAATTAGGAGACACTTTAGGTGTTGACGTGTTTGTAGAAGGTGAATTTGTTGATGTAATTGGTACATCAAAAGGAAAAGGTTTTCAGGGTGTTGTTAAAAGACACGGCTTCGCCGGTGTTGGTCAAGCGACGCACGGTCAACATAACAGACTAAGAGCTCCAGGTTCAATTGGTGCGGCTTCATATCCTGCAAGAGTATTTAAGGGAATGAAAATGGCTGGTAGAATGGGTGGCGAACGAGTAACTGTTCAAAATCTTAAAGTCTTAAAAGTAGTAGCAGAGAAAAACCTTATAGTTGTTAAAGGTTGTGTACCTGGTCATAAGAATGCTTACGTAACTATTCAGAAGTAATGAAAGTAGCAGTTTTAGATATCAAAGGAAAAGAAACGGGCAGAAAGGCAGACCTTTCTGATGCTGTTTTTGGAATAGAACCTAACAATCATGCAGTTTACTTAGATGTAAAGCAGTATTTGGCTCATCAGAGACAAGGTACGCATAAATCTAAGGAGAGAGCTGAGATTGCTGGTAGTACAAGAAAGATAAAAAAACAAAAAGGAACTGGTACTGCCCGTGCAGGTAGTATTAAATCTCCAATCTTTAGAGGTGGTGGTCGAATTTTTGGCCCAAGACCTAAAGATTATACACAAAAATTAAATAAAAACTTGAAACGATTGGCACGTAAGTCTGCCTTGAGTATTAAGTCGAGTGAAAAAGCAATTTTAGTTGTTGAAGACTTCAATTTTGACACGCCAAAAACAAAAGATTTTGCTCAAGTTTTAAAGTCTTTAGGATTAGAAAACAAAAAGTCTTTATTTGTGTTGGGTGATTCAAATAATGGTGTATATTTGTCTTCGCGTAATTTGAAGCGCTCTGAGGTAGTAACTAGTTCAGAATTAAGCACTTACAAAATATTAAACGCAAACAATATAGTATTGTTGGAAGGTTCTTTAGAAGGGATTGTATCGAACTTAAATAAATAAGAAAACCATGAGTGTGTTGATAAAACCAATTATAACGGAAAAGATGACTGCAGATAGCGAGTTGCACAACCGTTATGGTTTCATTGTTGAGCCGAAAGCCAACAAGATTCAGATCAAGGAAGCTGTTGAAACGGCTTATGGAGTTTCAGTAAAGAAAGTTCGTACCATGAATTATGGTCCAACAAGAAAATCGCGGTATACCAAAACAGGTATTCAGCATGGCAAAACAAATTCTATCAAGAAAGCGATAGTTGATGTAGCCGAAGGAGATATTATTGATTTTTACAGTAATCTATAAAGACAAACAATGTCAGTTAGAAAATTAAAACCAGTAACTCCTGGACAGCGTTTTAGAGTCGTAAATGGGTTTGACGCCATAACGACTGATAAGCCGGAGAAGAGCTTGCTCGCTCCGATAAAAAAGTCCGGAGGTAGAAATAGTCAGGGAAAGATGACCATACGCCAGAAAGGTGGAGGTCACAAAAGGAGATATCGTGTTATCGATTTCAAAAGGGATAAGCAAAATGTTGCTGCAACTGTGAAATCAATACAGTACGATCCAAACAGAACAGCTTTTATCGCATTGTTGGAGTATGGTGATGGTGAGAAAAGGTATGTAGTTGCTCAGAATGGATTGCAAGTTGATCAAACGGTAATATCAGGTAAAGATGCGGCCCCAGAGATTGGTAATGCTCTTCCGCTTAGTGCAATTCCATTAGGAACTATAATTTCTTGTATTGAGTTGCGTCCTGGACAAGGAGCTGTAATGGCAAGAAGTGCTGGTACATTTGCTCAGTTAATGGCAAAAGACGGTAAGTTTGTTACTGTGAAAATGCCATCAGGTGAAACAAGATTGATTCTTTCAGGTTGTTTAGCTACTATAGGTGCGGTATCCAATTCAGATCACCAATTATTGGTTTCTGGTAAAGCGGGTAGAAGCAGATGGTTAGGTAGAAGACCTAGAACAAGACCGGTAGCAATGAACCCAGTCGATCACCCAATGGGTGGTGGTGAAGGTAGAGCTTCAGGTGGTCATCCTAGATCGAGAAATGGTATTCCTGCTAAAGGTTTCCGTACGCGTCAGAAGACCAAGAGCACCAACAAGTATATAATAGAACGTAGAAAGAAATAAAAAGTAGAAAAAAATGGCACGTTCACTAAAAAAAGGACCTTACGTTCACTATAGCTTGGATAAAAAAATCCAACAAAATGCTTCTTCAGGTAAGAAGTCTGTTATAAAGACATGGTCAAGAGCCTCTATGATAACACCTGATTTTGTAGGTCTTACTATAGCTGTGCACAACGGTAGACAATTTGTTCCTGTTTTTGTAACAGAAAACATGGTAGGTCACAAATTAGGAGAATTTTCACCAACAAGATCTTTTAGAGGTCATGCAGGTGCAAAGAATAAAGGTAAAAAGTAAGCTATGGGAGTTCGAAAAAAACAGATGGCCGAAAGAATTAAGGCTGAAAAGAAGACAGTAGCTTTTGCTAAATTGAATAATTGCCCTACTTCACCTAGAAAGATGCGAATTGTTGCTGATTTAGTAAGAGGTGTGAAAGTTGAAAGTGCTTTGGCAATTTTAAGGTTCAATCCAAAAGAAGCTTCTAGAAAGTTAGAGAAATTGTTACTTTCTGCAATTGCAAATTGGCAAGCTAAAAATGAGGATGCTAATATAGAAGAGGCAGACTTGATTGTAAAAGAGATCCGAGTTGATAGCGGTGCAATGTTAAAGAGATTGCGTCCTGCGCCACAAGGTAGAGCACACAGAATTAGAAAACGTTCAAATCATGTAACTATGATTTTGGGGTCTAACAATATAATTGAAAGCTAGAGAATGGGACAGAAAACAAATCCGATAGGAAATCGTCTAGGAATTATCAGAGGATGGGAATCTAACTGGTATGGTGGGAATGATTATGGTGATAAGCTAGCTGAAGATAGTAAAATACGTAAGTATATTCATGTTCGTCTTGCTAAAGCAAGTGTTTCAAGAGTAATTATTGAGCGTACACTTAAGTTGATTACTGTAACGGTAACAACTGCAAGACCAGGAATAATTATTGGTAAAGGTGGTCAAGAAGTTGACAAGCTTAAGGAAGAGCTTAAGAAAATTACTGGTAAAGAGGTTCAGATCAATATTTACGAAATCAAAAGACCAGAAGTAGATGCTAATTTGGTAGCAGCAAGTGTTGCGCGTCAAATAGAAAGCAGAATATCTTTCAGAAGAGCTATTAAAATGGCTATTGCAGCAGCAATGCGAATGAATGCTGAAGGTATCAAAATTCAAATTTCAGGACGTTTGAATGGAGCTGAAATGGCACGTTCAGAATCATATAAAGATGGTCGAATTCCATTATCAACATTCAGAGCAGATATTGATTATGCTTTGCATGAAGCTCAAACTACCTATGGTAAATTAGGTATCAAAGTTTGGATAATGAAGGGTGAAGTTTATGGTAAGAGAGAGCTTTCCCCGCTTGTTGGTATGACTAAAGGTCAGAGTGACAAAGGTGGAAAAAATGACGGACAGAGAAAACAACGCCGTAGAAAGTAATTTTTTAAAGAAGTAGAGAATGTTACAACCGAAAAGACAGAAGTTTCGTAAGATGCAAAAAGGCCGAATGAAAGGCATATCTGGTAGAGGGCACTTGCTTTCTAATGGAATGTTTGGTCTTAAATCTTTAGAGACTAGCTTTATAACAGCACGCCAGATAGAAGCTGCGCGTATTGCTGCTACAAGATATATGAAGAGAGAAGGTCAGCTTTGGATCAAGATATTTCCAGACAAGCCTATCACAAAAAAGCCATTAGAAGTAAGGATGGGTAAAGGTAAAGGTGCTCCTGAATATTTTGTAGCGTGTGTATTACCTGGTAGAATTATGTTCGAAGTTGCTGGGGTACCTATGGATGTTGCTAAAGAAGCACTTCGTTTGGCGGCTCAAAAGCTTCCGGTGAAAACTAAATTTATTGTTGCGAGAGATTATACTGCTCAAGACTAATTGGAGGATATCATGAAAAAAAAGGAAATAAAAGAATTATCTGTAGAAGAGCTAACATTAAAGCATGCTGAATTTAAAAAAGAGCATTCGAATTTAAAAATAGCACACTTCGTTACTCCTTTGGAAAACCCACTTCAAATTAGAAAGGTTAGAAGAACAGTAGCAAGATTAGCAACGGAATTAACTAATAGGGAAAACCAATAACTGGTTCTGCTTTATGGAAGAAAAAAGAAACTTAAGAAAAGAGAGAGTAGGAGTTGTTACAAGTAACAAAATGGAGAAATCTATTGTAGTTGCTGAGGTAAAACGTGTAAAACACCCTATGTACGGAAAATTCGTTTTGAAAACGAAAAAGTATGTTGCTCACGACGAGAAGAACGATTGTAAGGAAGGTGATACCGTAAAAATTATGGAAACACGTCCTTTAAGTAAGACCAAGTGTTGGAGGTTAGTAGAAATCTTAGAAAGAGCTAAATAATTATGTTACAGCAAGAATCAAGGTTAAAAGTAGCGGACAACACAGGAGCAAAAGAAGTTTTGACCATTCGAGTATTGGGTGGAACAAAAAGAAGATATGCTTCTATTGGAGACAAAATTGTTGTTACGGTTAAGGAGGCAACTCCTAATGGAGGTATCAAAAAAGGAGCTGTTTCTACTGCAGTTGTGGTTAGAACCAAAAAAGAGGTAAGACGTCCTGATGGATCTTATATCAGATTTGATGACAATGCATGCGTATTGTTAAACCCAACAGGTGAAATGAGAGGAACTCGTGTTTTCGGACCAGTTGCTAGAGAGCTTCGTGATAAACAATTCATGAAAATTGTATCATTAGCCCCTGAGGTACTTTAATATATAGTATAGAATGAAAAAGTTAAAAATCAAAACAGGAGATACTGTTCGAATCATAGCCGGAGACCATAAGGGTACTGAAGGTAAAGTGATGCGCGTAGATATTCAAAAGAACAAAGCAATTGTTGAAGGAGCTAATATGGTTTCTAAACATGAAAAGCCAAGTGCGAAAAATCCACAAGGTGGCATTGTTCAAAAAGAGGCTCCTTTGCATATTTCCAATCTATCATTGATTGATACTAAATCTGGTGACAATACTAGAGTAGGTTATGATATGAGAGATGGTAAAAAGGTACGATTTGCTAAGAAATCCAATGAAGTAATTTAGTTATGGCTTACGTTGCAAGATTAAAGAGAGAATATGGTGAGCGCATTGTAAGTGCGTTAACTGAAGAGTTTGGTTACAAAAATGTAATGCAGGTTCCTAAACTACAAAAGATTGTAGTAAGTAGAGGAGTTGGTGCTGCGGTAGCTGATAAGAAATTGATTGACCATGCGGTTGATGAAATGACAATGATTACTGGTCAAAAAGCAGTAGCTACAATTTCTAAAAAGGATATAGCAACTTTCAAATTACGTAAGGGTATGCCAATTGGGGCAAAAGTTACTTTACGAGGAGAGCGTATGTATGAGTTTTTAGATCGTTTAGTTACTAGTGCTTTACCTAGAGTTCGTGATTTTCAAGGCATTAAGGCTACTGGTTTTGATGGAAGAGGAAATTATAGTTTAGGTGTAACAGAGCAGATTATTTTTCCTGAGATAAATATTGATAAAATCAATAGAATCAACGGAATGGATATTACTTTTGTAACCTCTGCTGATACAGACAAGGAAGCAAAATCATTATTAACAGAATTAGGATTACCTTTTAAAAAGAAATAGTATGGCTAAAGAATCAATGAAAGCCCGTGAGAGAAAAAGGGCAGCGACTGTAGCTAAGTATGCTGAGAAGAGAAAGGCTTTAAAAGAAGCTGGAGACTACGAAGGGTTACAGAAATTGCCAAAAAATGCTTCACCTGTGCGTATGCACAACAGATGCAAAATTACTGGAAGACCAAAAGGTTACATGAGAACTTTCGGAATTTCTAGGGTGACTTTCAGAGAGATGGCTAATCAAGGATTGATACCAGGAGTTCGAAAGGCAAGCTGGTAATATTAAAAATTAGAATAAACTGGTTTCAGGTTTAGCAATATTGCTGAAAACCGTTACCGAATTATATACATATGGTTACAGATACTATAGCAGATTACTTAACTAGAGTTAGAAACGCGAATAGCGCGGGTCATAGAGTAGTTGAGATTCCTTCATCTAAAGTGAAGAGAGAAATAACTAAAATCTTATTCGATCAAGGATATATTTTAAGTTATAAGTTTGAAGAGGATAAAGTTCAAGGAAGCATTAAAATTGCTTTGAAGTACGATAAGTACACTAAAGATCCAGTTATCAAAAAATTACAACGGGTAAGTAAGCCTGGTTTACGTAAGTATACCGGAGCTACTGATTTGCCTAGGGTTTTAAACGGACTCGGTGTAGCGATAGTTTCAACATCACATGGTGTAATGACTAGCAAGCAAGCGAAGAATGAAAATGTAGGTGGCGAGGTTCTTTGCTACGTATATTAATATCATAAAGATTTAGAAGATGTCTAGAATAGGTAATAATCCAGTAGCAATTCCTGAGGGAGTTACGGTAGAAGTAAATGAGAATATCATTACTGTAAAAGGTAAGTTGGGTGAATTAACTCAAGAATTTTCAGGAGTTTCTGTAAAGATAGAAGATGGTCAAGCATGGGTAACCAGACCGTCTGATTCTAAAGAGCATAAAGCAAAACATGGTCTATACAGGTCTTTAGTTTTGAATATGGTTGAAGGAGTTTCAAAAGGTTGGACTAAAGAGTTAGAGTTAGTAGGTGTAGGTTATAGAGCTAGTAATCAAGGTCAAAAATTAGATCTTGCACTTGGTTTTTCACATAACATCGTAATTAACCTTGCTCCTGAAGTAAAAGTGGAAACTATTTCTGAAAAAGGAAAGAATCCAATTGTTAAGTTAACTTCTTTTGACAAACAACTAGTTGGTCAAGTAGCAGCTAAAATAAGAGGTTTCCGTAAGCCAGAACCATACAAAGGAAAAGGTATCAAGTTCGTAGGTGAAGAATTAAGAAGAAAAGCAGGTAAATCAGCTTAATAGTAGTGTTATGAAATTATCAAAGTCACAAAGAAAATTAAGAATTAGAAGGAGAATACGTAAAGTATCTGCCGGAACTGCTGCAAGACCAAGATTATCTGTTTTCAGAAGTAATAAAGAAATTTATGCTCAACTGATAGATGATACTGAAGGAAAGACATTAGCCGCCGTATCTTCAAGAGATAAAGATTTAGCTAAGTCTAAAGGAAACAAATCAGAGGTTGCTGCCTTAGTTGGTAAAGCAATTGCTGAAAAATCTAAAGAAGCTGGTATTGATAAAGTAGCGTTCGATAGAGGAGGTAACCTTTACCACGGAAGAGTTAAAGCATTGGCAGAAGGAGCTAGAGAAGCAGGATTAAAATTCTAAAAAAAGAGCATGTACCAAAAATACAAAAACGTAGAAACGGTTAAACCGGGAGGTTTAGATTTAAAAGATAGATTGGTTGGTATCCAAAGGGTAACCAAGGTAACAAAAGGTGGACGAGCTTTCGGTTTCTCTGCAATTGTTGTTGTGGGTGACGAAAATGGAGTAGTTGGACATGGTTTAGGGAAATCTAAAGAAGTTGCAACAGCTATAGCTAAAGCGATCGAAGATGCTAAAAAGAATTTGGTTCGAATTCCTTTGAACAAAGTCACTTTGCCACATGAGCAAAAGGGTAAGTTTGGTGGAGCAAGGGTTTATATTCAACCAGCATCGCATGGTACAGGAGTTATTGCAGGTGGTGCGGTAAGAGTGGTTTTAGAGGCTGTTGGAGTACAAGATGTACTTTCTAAATCTCAAGGATCTTCAAACCCTCATAATGTAGTAAAGGCTACTTTTGATGCATTATTACAATTAAGAGGTGCTCATACCATCGCGAAACAAAGAGGTGTTTCCTTAGAAAAAGTTTTTAAAGGATAATTCAAGCATACAATGGCAAAAATTAAAGTTAAGCAATTAAAAAGCGCTATCAAGAGACCACTTAATCAGAAGAGAACCTTAGAGGCTCTTGGTTTGAAAAGAATTGGGCAGGTTGTAGAACATGAAGCTACAGCTAGTATTGTTGGCATGGTAAATAAAGTTAAACATTTAGTTTCTACAGAAGAAGCTTAATACATATACGGTAATGAATTTAAGTAATTTAACACCAGCTGAAGGTTCTGTCAATAGAGACGGAAAGCGATTAGGTAGAGGTCAAGGTTCAGGTAAAGGGGGTACGGCTGCAAGAGGTCATAACGGAGCAAAGTCAAGATCAGGTTATTCTAAGAAGATTGGTTTTGAAGGTGGTCAAATGCCATTGCAAAGACGTGTGCCTAAGTTTGGTTTTACGAATATTAATCGTAAAGAATACCAGGGTATCAACCTTTCAAAATTACAAGAGTTGGTAGATAGCGGTGCTATAAAAGATACCGTTACTTTTGAATCTCTTATTGAGAATAGATTGGTGCGTAAGCATGAATTAGTAAAAATATTAGGTGGAGGAGAGTTAAAGGCAACTTTAAAAGTTTCTGTGCATAAATTTACTGCAACGGCAAAGGCTGCAATCGAAGCTGCAGGTGGTGAAGCAATAAGTTTATAAGTAATAATCAACTATGAAGAATTTTTTCGAGACACTATCCAATATTTGGAAAATAGAAGAACTAAGGAATAGAATACTAATTACCTTAGGACTTCTTGCGGTATATCGTTTTGGTTGTCAAATAGTTCTTCCAGGTATAGATACTACACAATTAGATCAGTTAGCATCTAGTACTAATGAAGGTATTTTTGCATTACTAAATGCTTTTACTGGAGGTGCTTTTGCAAGTGCATCTATATTTGCATTAGGTATTATGCCCTATATATCAGCATCTATTGTTGTTCAGCTTATGGGAATCGCTATCCCTTACCTTCAGAAGTTACAGAAAGAAGGAGAGAGTGGTAGAAAGACAATTAATCAAATTACAAGATGGTTAACCATAGGTATTTGTATAGTGCAAGCACCTGCTTATCTATATGGGCTTGGAGCTTTTGGTGTACCTGATTCAGCATTTATTTTAGGTAAAGGACTTGATTTTATGGTTCCTGCAGTAATTATCTTAGTTACTGGTTGTGTATTTGCTATGTGGTTAGGTGAAAAGATTACTGATAAAGGAATTGGAAATGGTATTTCTCTTTTAATAATGATAGGGATTATAGCAACTTTACCTCAGTCCTTTGTTCAAGAAGCTGTATCAAGAGAGCCAATGTTAATTTTGGTTGAAGTTATTCTGTGGTTCCTAGTGATACTGGCAAGTGTATTGTTGGTGATGGCGACGCGTCAGATTCCAGTACAATATGCAAGAAGAACTGCATCAGGTGGATATGAAAAGAACATAATGGGATCTAGACAATATATTCCATTAAAATTGAATGCATCTGGAGTAATGCCTATTATCTTTGCGCAAGCAATAATGTTCGTTCCAGGTTTGATAGGTAAAGCCGTAGATGGTGATGCAGGTCAATGGATACAAACTCAATTTAGTGATATATTCGGATGGGCATATAATCTTTTATTTGCATTCTTAATTATCATCTTTACTTATTTCTATACGGCGATTACCGTACCAACAAATAAGATGGCTGATGATTTGAAACGAAGTGGAGGATTTATACCAGGTATTCGTCCAGGTAAGGAGACTGGTGATTTCTTAGATAAGGTTATGTCTTTGATTACACTACCAGGTTCTGTTTTCTTAGCGCTATTAGCAGTATTACCTGCAATAGTTGTTAAGTTGCTAGATGTACAAGCTGGTTGGGCATTGTTTTTTGGTGGAACATCGCTATTAATTATGGTGGGTGTTGCAATTGATACAGTTCAACAGGTTAATGCTTATTTATTAAATCGTCATTATGATGGTCTAATGAAAACAGGTAAAAATAGAAAAGTAGCTTAAGATTATGGCTAAACAAGCGGCAATAGAGCAAGACGGATCCATAATTGAAGCATTGTCAAATGCAATGTTTCGGGTCGAATTAGAAAACGGTCACGTAGTGACTGCACATATTTCAGGAAAGATGCGTATGCATTATATTAAATTACTTCCTGGCGATAAGGTGAAGTTAGAAATGAGTCCTTACGATTTGACAAAGGCAAGAATTACTTATAGATATTAAGATAGTAGAAAGATGAAAGTTAGAGCATCAGTTAAAAAGAGAAGTGCCGACTGCAAGATTGTTCGCAGAAAAGGCAGGTTGTACGTAATCAACAAAAAGAATCCTAGATTTAAACAAAGACAAGGGTA
>CALLIG010000347.1 GCA_938009735.1 uncultured Flavobacteriaceae bacterium | reverse complement strand
TAAGCCATTGTTAGTAACCGAAAAAGGAGATTTTTACTTTTTTGAAAATGGTAATTTATCCCCATGGAAAAATCCTTTTAAGGATGAAGTCACTTCTATTAATGTATATAGTAGCCTTCAACTTAAAGATGGCAGCCTTGTTTTAGGAACGATCTCAAATGGAATCTATCAGATTAATTCTGAAGGTGAAATAACTCTTCAAATCAACCAAGAACAAGGACTAAATAATAACACGGTTTTATCAATTTTTGAAGATTTAGAAGCAAATTTATGGCTGGCGCTAGATAATGGCATTAGTGTAATTAATGTGAATTCTCATTTCAATGAGTACATTGATAAGAATGGGCAATTAGGTGTTGTATATGCCGCTATTGTTTATAAAGACTATTTGTATTTAGGAACAAATCAGGGTTTATTTTATAAGCCAGTCGATAGCAATAACGATTTTACGTTGATAGCAAATACAGTAGGTCAAGTTTGGTTGTTGAAGACCGTTGAGGATGTACTTTTTTGCGGACATAATAAGGGTACTTTCGTCGTTAATCAAGATAAGGCACAACTTATTTCAAGCTTTCCGGGTACGTGGGATATAAAGCCAATTCCAAATAAAAATAACTTCTTGTTACAAGGGAACTTCAATGGTTTAAGTGTTCTTTTTAAGGAAAATAACAAATGGTCATTAAGAAATGTTATTGACGGATTTGATATTTCAAGTCGATTTTTTGAGTTTGTTGGAGAAAACCAAGTAGCAGTAAATAGAGAATACAAGGGTATTTTTAAACTTGATTTAGACGATGGTTATACAAAGGTTATTGATGCTAAAAATGAGCCATCTAAAGGAATAGGGGCTAGTTTGGCGGTTTATGAAAATGATGTGTTATATGCTTGTATTGATGGTATTTATGCATTTGACAGTAGTTCCAAGCAATTTGTAACCGATACCTTGCTAACCAATGTTTTTTATGGGGATGCTGATAAGCCTTTAGGTATTTTTATTTCAGATGAACAATCAAGTAGACTTTGGTGCTTTACCAATAGTAATATTTCATATGTTGCTCCGGGAAAATTTAGCACTTCCGCTGAAATAAATAAAATTCCAATTCCACAATATGTTAGAAAGAATCTAGGCGTTTTAGGATTTGAAAATTTAACGCCTATAGGTGATCAGCGATATCTAATTGGAATTTCTAACGGATATCTAACATTAGACTTAAACAAGTTGTCAGCTAAGCAGTATTCAGTAAATATTAATTCAATTTCCAGAAAATCTAACAATTCTACATTAGAGAAGATCCCAAAAGATAGCAAAACAACCTTTAAGTACTCTCAGCACAATCTTTCCTTTTCATACCATGTACCTGAGTATAATAAATATACCGAGGTTAACTATCAATACCAGCTAAAAGGTATATATGATAGTTGGAGCGAATGGTCAAGTTCTTCAGATGTTTCTTTTGAGAATTTACCTTTTGGAAATTATGATTTTAAAGTAAGAGCGAAAATCGGTAATGATCTTTCTACAAATGTTGCCTCATATAATTTTAGAATTGAAAGGCCATGGTATCTTTCTAATTTAGCCATATTCTTATATGTATTTGGCTTTGTTTTGCTTGCGCTTTTAGTTCACCGATTATATAAGAATTACTATAGAAGGCAACGTGAGCAGTTATTGAGAGATAGCGAAAAGAAAATGAAACGTAAAAAACTCAAAGCGCAGAAAAAAATAGTTCAAATCAATAATGAAAAGCTAAAAGAAGAAGTTAATAGCAAAAATAGAGAGTTGGCTATTTCAACAATGAGCATCATTAAAAAGAATGAGTTTCTAAATGCGATTAAAGATCAATTGAAGGTTAGTGCTGATAATCCGCAAGTGAAAGCTGTAATAAAAACCATCGATCGAAATATTAATAATTCTGATGATTGGAAATTTTTTGAAGATGCATTTAATAATGCAGATAAAGATTTTCTTAAAAAGGTAAAGAATCTTCATCCAGAGTTGACTTCTAATGATTTACGTTTATGTGCTTATTTAAGGTTAAATCTTTCTTCTAAAGAAATAGCTCCCTTATTAAATATATCGGTTAGAAGCGTCGAAGTAAAACGATATCGTTTACGTAAAAAAATGAATTTACCACACGAAGATGGACTTGCTGATTATATTATGCAGGTTTAATCTCCACTACATTTTGGTATTTCACCACAACATTACCCATACAACCCTTCCAAATCATCATATAGAAATATTGATCTATCCCTTTGTAAAACTGCTAAAAACATATGTTTTAGGGGTTTAAATTATCATTTTCTCTTTTTTGTAGTTCTTTTTTTGATTTGTATGTTTTTTGTATGGGTCATTTTTGAGGATTCTCCTATTTACTATAATAACTTGCCTAAGTAATTTTCAGGATAAAACACTAACTATTTTCTTGAAAGACATTAGAAAAGAATTAAAACCTTAAAGAAGACAAACTATGAAAAAAATGAAGTACATCGTTGCAGCACTTTTTATGATCATGTTGAGTTGTGAAGACGACGACACCCCTGCGGTTTTGCCACTTGCAAATCTTACAACAAGTTCTGCTGTTAGTATGGATGATCCTGGTAAAGTTACTATCAATGCTTCTGCACAAGGGGCAAATTCATATACGTTTGATTTTGGTGATGGTACAACAGGTGAATCGCTTACGGGCTATATTGTTAAAACTTATGATATGGTAGGTGACAATACCTATACAGTTACCATTACCGCTTTAGATGCTAATGGTGAAACCATAACGGAGACTATTACGGTTTCAGTTAGCGTTGCGGCTGAAATTCCAGCAGAGGTTACACTTTTAACAAGTGGTAGTACTAAAACATGGTATTTAGCAGCTTCTGAACCTGGACACCTTGGAGTAGGACCAGCGCGTGATGGTATTGATGGAGATTGGTGGTATCCTAAATGGTATTCTGCTATGGCATTCGAGAAATGTGGTGATGAAGAATCAGATTGTTTATGTGATGATGAATTAACTTTCTCACTAAGTAGTGCAGGCGATGTATCATATACTTTAGATAACAAAGGGCAATCATATTTTAATGCAGGGCATCTTGCAGCAGCTGGAGGTTCTGGAGATACTGACCTATGTTATGATTTTGATACTTCTGGTGAAAAAGCTGTATCAATTTCTATGGTTGAAGGTAATGTGCCAGCAGAAGAGACAACAGGTATTCAAATGGATATCGCCGATGGAGGATTTATGGGATACTATGTAGGGTCATCTACCTATGAAATATTATCAATAACAGAAACTACATTACTAGTAAGAACATACGATGCAGCAAATGCTGATTTAGCATGGTACCATATGTTCGCATCAGAACCCGCTACACCTACTACAGGTGGAGGTGATGACTCAGAGCCAGCAGCAGCAGCTCCTACTCCGATGATAGACGAGGCTAACGTGATCTCAATGTATAGTGATGCTTATACTGATGTTACAGTAGATACATGGAGAACTGAATGGTCTCAGGCAACATTAGAAGATGTTGATGTTGCTGGTGATGCAGCTAAGAAGTATAGTGAGTTGAATTTTGTTGGAATTGAAACAGTTGCGAGCCAGATAGATGCTTCAACCATGACACATTTTCATACTGATATTTGGACAGCAGATGCAACAGAAGTTAGAATCAAATTAGTTGATTTTGGACCAGATGGCGCTTTTGACGGTGGTGATGATACAGAACATGAGATCGCTGTAGCGACTCCAGCACAAGGTGAATGGGTAAGCCTAGATCTTCCTCTTACCGATTTTGCTGGATTGACTACTAAGGCCAACATAGCACAATTAATCTATTCTGGTGATACTGCCGGTGCAATCACAGTTTATGTAGATAATGTGTATTTCTATGACGCTGGTACTACTGGAGCTACTTCACCAACTGCTGCAGCTCCTGCACCAACAGCAGATGCTGCTGATGTTATATCAATGTTCAGTAATGCATATACTGATGTTGTGGTAGATACATGGAGAACCGATTGGTCTGACGCTATTCTAGAAGATGTAATGGTTGCCGGTGATGATGTTAAAAAATATAGTGAACTAAATTTTGTTGGTATTGAAACTGTAGCAAACCAGATTGATGCCACAACAATGACGCACTTCCATACAGATATTTGGACTGGCGATGCAACCGAAGTTAGAATAAAATTGGTTGATTTTGGACCTAATGGTGTTTTTGACGGCGGTGATGACGTTGAGCATGAGATCTCAATTACAAACCCAAATCAAGGAGAATGGGTGAGCATAGATATTCCATTGGCTGATTTTACAGGTTTGACAAATACGGCCAACATAGCACAATTAATATATTCTGGAGACCCAACAGGTGGAATTACAGTTTATGTAGACAATGTTTATTTTCATAAATAGAATTAAAAATAGATAAGGGTATTTCTAAGTTGAGTCAATTTAATTTTGAAATATCCTTTAAATAATTTAACAGCTTTCTAAGGCATAATAACATTAAAGAAAAGAAAAAATGAAAAATCTAAAGTATCTAGTTATTTGTTTGTTCGCAATCACCTTAAGTTGCGAAGATGACGACACTCCGTCGGTTTTACCACTAGCAAACCTTTCTGCAAGTTCAGTAGTTAGTATGGAGTCCCCCGGTACAGTTACTATTACAGCTACGGCACAAGGAGCAGCTTCATACACATTTGATTTTGGTGATGGAACTACAACACAATCGCTTACCGGTTATGTGGTAAAGACCTATGACATGGTTGGAGATAACACATACACAGTTACAATTACGGCTACAGATGCTAGTGGTTCTAGTATAACTGAGACTATTACTGTTTCTGTTAGCATTGCGGCTGAAATTCCGGCTGAGGTTAATTTGCTAACCAGCGGTAGCACTAAAACATGGTTTTTGGCTGCATCTGAACCAGGGCATCTTGGAGTTGGTCCAGCGCGTGATGGTATTGACGGTGATTGGTGGTATCCTAAATGGTATTCAGCTCAGGCATTCGAGAAATGTGGTGATGAAGAATCAGATTGTTTATGTGATGATGAGTTAACATTCTCGCTAAATGCTAGTGGTGAAGTTACTTACACTTTAAACAATATGGGTCAAACATATTTTAATGTAGGTCATCTTGCAGCTGCAGGTGGTTCAGGAGATTCTGATTTATGTTATGATTTTGACACGTCAGGTGAAAAATCGGTTGCCATTTCAATGGTTGAAGGCAATGTACCAGTAGAAGAAACAACAGGTATTCAAATGGATTTCTCTGATGGAGGATTCATGGGATACTATGTAGGCTCTTCTTCTTATGAGATATTATCAATTACAGAGACATCTTTAGTGGTAAGAACATATGATGCAGCAAATGCTGATTTGGCTTGGTACCACAGATTTACTTCAGAAGCCGAAACAGGTGGTGGTGAAGAAAGCTTGGTAACCATTTATAACGATTTGGTTTGGGCTGATGAATTTGATGTTGATGGAGCACCTAACCCTGCAAACTGGACATATGATCTTGGCGCAGGAGGCTGGGGTAATGGAGAACAGCAGTCGTATACCGATGATCCTGCAAATGTGAAAGTAGAGGAGGGTGTCTTAAAGATTACTGCTATTGGTTCTGGAGAATCAGGAAATGTAGTACATTATTATGATGAAGTAACTTTAATTGCTGCTGGTGGTGCAACTTCTTCTATTGAAGATTTTGAAGGAACTGCTCCTGCATTTGAAGGTTTCGGAGGAGCTTCAACAGAGGTAATAGATAATCCAGATGCAACAGGTGATAACACATCAACTAAAGTAGCTCAGTCTACAAAACCAGTTGGTGCTGAAGTTTGGGCAGGCTCATTTTTTGACATGGCAGCTCCGCTAGATTTAGTGAATTCAACAAGTATTAGTGTGAAAACGTGGTCACCGGCGGCAGATGCAGTAGTTCGACTTAAGATTGAAGACCAAAGTGATAATACTAAATTCATTGAGATTGATGCCAGTACAACAGTATCAGAGGCATGGGAAACATTAACTTTTGATCTTAGCGCAGCAGCGCCAGCGGTTGATCCTACGGTGAGTTATGATAGAGTAGTGCTATTCTTTGATTTTGGTGTTAGCCCTACAGGTGATGCTGCATATACTTCTGCACGAATTAAATCTGAAAATCTATATGAATTTACATATGGTAGAGTAGAGGTTAGAGCAAAATTGCCTTCATCAGGTGGTACTTGGCCAGCATTATGGGCATTAGGTGCTAACTTTGCTGAGGTAGGATGGCCTGATAGCGGAGAAATTGATATTATGGAGCATGTAGGTAACAATCCGAATGTGGTATCTAGTGCATTGCATTACCCAGGTAATTCGGGTGGTAACGCCGTAACAAGTTCTACTTCAGTTCCTACAGCAACATCAGAATTTCACAACTATACCGTAGATTGGACGGCTGATAGCATTAAGTTTGTTGTAGATGACGAGTTAATCCATACTAGCTTTACAAATACTATGGATACGCCTTTTAATAGTGATTTCTTTTTCATCATGAATATAGCCATGGGCGGTACGCTTGGTGGTGCTATTGATGATGCATTTACAGAAGATACTATGGAGGTTGACTATATCAGAGTTTATCAATAAACCAAAAATAATTAGATCAAGAAAGGCCAACAGATGTATTTCTATTGGCCTTTTTTAATTATAATAATACGAATCTCGTATTACAATGAAATAGTAACAATTTTGCTAAAATTTGATAAGGTTCAAATTAAGGTAAGGTTAAAGGAATAAAATGCGAAAAAAACCAATATATATAAGTGACAAAGAAATTCAATTCAATGAGCAAGCCGTTGAAGGAAAACTAATTGATTTCGAAAACGAACAATATTATAAAATTTCCAATAATGATGCCATGAGACCTTTCTTTATGAGCATTGTAAGTGATTCAAATCATTGGATGTTTATCTCTAGTAATGGTGGATTGTCCGCTGGGAGAAAAGATGCTGGTTACGCTTTATTTCCATACTATACAGATGATAAAATTACAGAATCAGCTGATATCACAGGTAGTAAAACCATATTAAGAATCCATTCTGAGGATAAAACAAAACTATGGGAGCCTTTCTCAGAACGATATCTAGGTATTTATAGAATCACTAGAAATTTATATAAGAACAGCTACGGAAACAAGGTGATTTTCGAGGAAGTTAACGAAGACCTCGGGTTAACTTTTCGTTACCAATGGAACTCTAGTGACCAATACGGATTTGTTAAGAAATCTACTTTAATCAACAATTCATCAAAAGAGATTGATATTACAGTTTTAGATGGTATTCAAAACATAATGCCTTATGGTGTTGATACGAGTTTACAAGCAACCAGCAGTAACCTTGTTGATGCGTACAAGAAAAATGAATTAGAACCCGAAGTTGGTTTGGGTATATATGCTTTAAGTGCGATTATAGTAGATAGAGCAGAGCCTAGTGAAGCTCTTAAGGCAGCTGCCGTTTGGTCTTTGGGAGTTGATCATCCTAAATATCTAATATCTTCTTTACAGCTTAATGATTTTAGAAAAGGTAAAAGTGTTAGTCAAGAAGAAGATGTTCGAGCAGAAAAAGGGGCCTATTTCGTTGTTGCAGATTTGCGTCTGAAAGCCAATTCAGAAAAACAATGGTCAATTGTTGCAGATGTCAACCAAACGATATCTTCTATTGGCAAGATTACAGATAAAATAAAAAATGATCCAAATTTAGCAGCAGTAATTCAAGAAGATATTGAGTTGGGTACGCGGAATTTGATAGAATTAAATGCAGCCGCAGATGGTATTCAGCTTACAGCAGATAAATTGCGGAATACAAGACATTTTGCGAACTCACTTTTTAATATCATGCGTGGTGGTATTTTTGATGATAATTATCAAATCGAAAAAGCTGATTTTATAAAATATATTGAAACTGCTAATAAAAATGTATTAGAAAAGAAGAAAGAAGTACTTCAAGAATTACCTGAATTATTTTCATTAGTATCCCTAAGAGGACTTGCGAATAAAGGAGAAGATCAAAATGAGGACAAGAACTTTAAAAGACTTTGTTTTGAATATTTACCATTAAAATTTAGCAGAAGACATGGAGATCCTAGCAGACCTTGGAATAAATTTTCTATAAATACCAAGAATGAAGACGGATCTAAAATATTAGATTATCAAGGTAATTGGAGGGATATTTTTCAAAACTGGGAAGCTTTAGCGCATTCCTACCCAGAGTTTATGGAGAATATGATTCATAAATTTTTGAATGCAACAACGTTTGATGGTTATAACCCGTATCGTGTCACAAAAGACGGATTTGATTGGGAAACCATTGAACCGCATGATCCTTGGTCATATATCGGTTATTGGGGTGATCATCAGATTATTTATTTACTTAAATTTTTAGAGTTTATAGAAAAGCATTCTCCAAATACCTTGGCAAAATATTTCGATCAAGACATTTTTGTATACGCTAACGTTCCTTATAAGATTAAAAGCTATTCTGATATTTTAAAGAATCCTAAAGATACTATTGTATTAGATACTGCATCCGAAGAAAAAATAAATCAGAAGCGTAAAGAACTAGGCGCTGATGGAGCTTTATTAAAAGATGCGAATGCTACGATTTATAAAGTGAATCTGATTGAGAAATTATTAGCAACGGTATTGGCTAAAATGTCAAACTTTATTCCAGAAGGTGGTATTTGGATGAATACGCAAAGGCCAGAATGGAACGATGCTAACAACGCATTGGTTGGTAACGGAGTCTCAATGGTCACATTGTATTATCTAAGAAGGTTTTTAAATTTCTTTGAAGAAATTGTGCGAAATGCGGGTAATGAAACCAATAGTGTGTCAAGGGAGTTAGCGGCATTTTTTAATGGTATTGTAAAGACCTTAAATGATAATGAACAAGTGCTTTTAGGTGCAGTTTCGAATACGACAAGAAAAACGATTTTAGATGGTTTAGGAAATGCAGGTAGCGAATATAGAGGCGCTATTTATACAGACGGATTTAGTAGTGAAAGAGCAACAATTTCTAA
>CALLIG010000346.1 GCA_938009735.1 uncultured Flavobacteriaceae bacterium | reverse complement strand
AAAATCAAATGGAAAAATATATTTGATCTTGAGAGATATTTTTCCGCAGAATGCTGTTGATTTAGACATGCTAAAAAAAGGTGGATTAATTCACTCCTATTTTAGTAGAAAAGAAAAAATGCTTTATGCAAAATCAGATGCCATAGGTTGTATGTCTCAAGGCAATATTGATTTTATAAAACAGCACAACCCTGAAGTTTCAGAGAAAAAATTACATCTTTTACCTAATTGGGGAGACCTAGTACCCTTGGTATCTAAAAGTGAAATTGCTGATCTACGGAAAAAAGAAAACCTTGAAAACAAATTTGTTGTCATTTTTGGAGGTAACATTGGTTTGCCACAAAAGTTAGAAAATATTGTTGATTTGGCGATTGCTTGTCAAGATGAAAAAGAAATTTTGTTTTTGATAATGGGTAGCGGAAATGAGCGCCAAAATTTAGAAAATCTTGTTGCTTCTAAAAAAATAAAAAACCTTTGGTTGAGGGATGGCCTACCTCAAAAAGAGTATATGAAATGGGTGCAAATGGCTGATGTAGGGTTAATTTCTTTAAGTGAAAAATTTACAATTCCAAATATACCGTCAAAATCGCTGTCTTATTATAATACTAAAACGCCAATTCTAGCTTCAGTTGATAGCAATACTGATTTTGGAGTAATTTTAGAAGATCAAGTAGTTGGTGTTTGGTCTGAAGCAGGACAAACAGAAGCCCTTAAAGATAAACTCATGAGCCTTTATAATAACCCTGAGTTAAGATCTCAAATGGGTGAGAACGGATATCAGTATATGAAAGAAGAGCTATCAAGTGAAAAAGCATATCAAACTATTATAAATAAAACTTCTGAATGATGATGATATTATAGGATAAATTTATCATGAAATATTGCTTAGATCTCTTGCAGAATTCCTTTAATCAAGTAATACTGTTGTTGGTCTATACAAGGTGAGTTTAACAGGAAGTAATAACTAATTTGCAAGTAAATCAACGAAACCTACAAGATGTATAAAAGGTTGTTTAAAAGAATTATAGACATCATACTTTCTTTTTGTATGCTAACAGCATTGAGCCCAATATTTTTGGTTGTTTATGTACTGCTAGCTTTTGCAAATGGCGGAAAGGCGTTTTTTGTTCAAAAAAGACCAGGTAAAAACGAAAAGGTTTTTGAGATCATCAAGTTCAAATCAATGAATGACAAGAAAGATATTAATGGTGAATTACTACCAGATGCCGATCGTATAACTAGCGTAGGTTCATTTGTACGTAAGACTTCGTTAGATGAAATTCCACAATTACTTAATGTTCTAAAAGGAGACATGAGTTTAATAGGGCCTCGCCCACTACTTATATCATATTTGGAACTTTATTCAACAGAACAAAAAAGAAGACATGATATTAAACCTGGCATAACTGGCTGGGCTCAAGTTAATGGTCGAAATACTATTTCTTGGCAAGAAAAATTTGAATTTGACGTATGGTACGTTGACAATTGTTCCCTCATAATTGATGCGAAAATATTTTGGATGACCTTTTTAAAGGTCATCCAAAGAGATGATGTCTCATCAGACACACATGCAACTATGGAAACATTTATAGGTAATTAATATGCTAAGTATAATCATACCTTGTTATAATATGGAACGCTATCTACCGCAATGTATAGATAGCTTGTTGGATCAAAATTTGAATCCAGCGGAATATGAGATTATTATTGTTAATGATGAATCAAAAGATTCTACATTAAGAGTGGCGAATAATTATGCTGCCAAACACCAGAATATTATCGTTGTTGACAAGAAAAATGCTGGCGTCGGTGCTGCTAGAAATACGGGGTATGATTTAGCAAAAGGAAAGTATCTGTACTTTCTAGATCCAGATGATTATCTAGCGAAAAATACGCTGACAACGATCTTAAGTCTTATGGAGAGTAATGATCTTGATATACTTACATTTCATAGCATGCCTGTCGTAAAAAGGCATGAACCTATTTCAATGAATATTGAGCATGGCTTGAAAGAGCTAGAAGTGCAAGACGGCATATCTTATATCGCAAACAACAAACATCACAATGAAATATGGTGGTATTTGATAAAGCGTGAATTCATGGTTTCAACAGGAATAAGATTTATTGAAGGTAAATGGATGGAAGATGCCATTCTTACTTCTGAATTATTCATAAAAGCCAAACGCATGGCTCATGTTGATTATGATGTACACCGATATCGAATCTTACCTACCTCTGCAATGCGCAATAAAAGCCCTGAACATTACAACAAGGTAATTTATGATAATGCTAATGCAGCTCATGTTTACGGAGAATTAATTGAATCTGTACCTAAAGACCATAAAGATGCCGACAGATGTATCAAAAGATTGAAAACTAGACAACAATCTTTTGTATTCTTTTTGATGGTACGTTTAATGAAGTCAGATATTTCTGTAAAAAAAATACCTGAAATGCTTAACGGATTTAAAAAAATCGATGCATATCCTCTTAAAAAATTTTTAGGTGAAGATTATCATGGCATTGGTTATTCGTTTTTGGTTTTCATGTTTAATCGCAAATCTTTAATCAATCCTTTCATCAAGGTCTTCAGAACTTTTTATAACTTCGGCAAATGAATATTTTAATTACTTCAGCTGGTAGACGCGTTTCTCTAGTCAGAGCATTCCAAAAAGAACTTAAAGAGGTTTATCCAGAAGCAAAAGTTATAGCAGCTGATGCCAACCCAAAACTTTCTGCCGCTTGTTATGCTGCAGATGATTTTTTTGAAGTACCTCGATTAGATAACCCAAACTATATTAGCTCATTACTGAATAAGTGCAAAGAATATGGCATTAGTTTAATAATACCTACGATTGACACAGAGCTACTATTATTATCAAAAAATAGAAATTTACTTGAAAAAAGTGGAGTGCAACCTGTAATTGCATCGGTGTCATTTATAGAAAAATGTAGAGACAAACGAGTTATTCATGATTTTTTTGAGTCGCATCATGTTGCGATTGCAAAAGAATATAGCAAAGATAATTACACATTACCACTTTTTATTAAACCTATTGACGGTAGTAGAAGTGTTGATACTTTTCTCATAAGAACAAAAGAAGATCTTACGGACTATCATTTTTCGAACGAGAAATTGATGTTTCTTGAATATATTGATCATGCCGTATATGATGAATTTACTTGTGATCTTTACTATGGTAAAGATCACAAGCTAAAGTGTGCAGTACCTCGTAAACGAATTGAAGTTAGGGATGGTGAGGTAAATAAAGCATTAACTGTAAATGGTGATCTTGTTGATTACATTCGAAAAAACCTGAGTTATGTTGAAGGTGCAGTAGGCTGCTTAACCGCACAGTTTTTTATGCATATATCTGAACCTAAAATTTATGGTATTGAAATCAATCCGAGATTTGGTGGTGGTTATCCGCTATCATATAAAGCAGGAGCCAATTACCCTGGTTGGATTATTTCTGAATTCTTGCTTGGTGAGCAAATAGAAGATAAATTTGATTGTTGGGAGGACAACTTATTGATGATCAGATATGATGATGAAATTTTAGTACATGGATATAAAGATTGATGAAAACACCGTTATCGTTTTTGATTTAGACGACACTCTTTATAACGAGTTAGACTACCTCAAGTCAGCCTATATTGAAATCTCAAAAGAGCTTAAACCTAATGATTGGGAACAATTGTACGCTCGCCTATTTTCTATTTATCGGAATAAACAAGATGTTTTTGAATTTATTTCTAGCAACTTTCAATTAGACAAAAAAGAGCTAATTCAAAAGTATCGTAATCATATACCAAACATTAATCCTTTTAATGGAGTTATTGAAACCTTGCAAAAAATTAAAAATAGCAAAGGAAAACTAGCAATAATTACAGATGGTAGATCTATAACTCAAAGAAATAAGCTTAAAAAACTTGGAATCCTTCCATTCTTTGATTTTATTATAATTTCAGAAGAAATTGGAACTGAGAAACCGAACGAATCAAACTATAAAAATGTAGAAGATCACTTTAAGCTAGAAACCTACTACTACATTGCAGATAATTTCAAAAAAGATTTTATCACACCCAAAAAACTAGGTTGGAAAACAATTGCCTTATTAGACAACGGCATGAATATTCATTCATACGCGAATACATCTACAAGTCATAAATTTCTACCTGAATATTATTTTTCTACTTATTCTGAACTAAATATCTTTTAAATTTAAGTGTGTTACATAGTTCATAAATAACCATCCCTGATAAATTATTCTTTCTGGTAAAGATCCAACATTGAACTTTCACCGTATATATTGTGCAGTTAATCGATATTTTTGTATGTTAGCACCAGAACAAATGAAATACCCCGAAGTTTTGAATAATTATAAACCATCAGTCTTAAAGGAATTTATTGGTAACATTAAAGAAAAGATGGTAATATGGATGTATAATAGATCACCTATATTATTTACACTTTTCGTTTAGCAATTAATTAATATTTTTAGCGTTTATCAATGAAACTAACCTATTGAAAAGCCT
>CALLIG010000345.1 GCA_938009735.1 uncultured Flavobacteriaceae bacterium | reverse complement strand
ATTCCCAGAAATAATACTTTCTGTAAAGTCTTTTATTTTTTCTTTGACCTCGTATACTTCATCAACAACGTTTTTACCAGCGACTAAAACGGTATCAGACTTCTTAGCTCTTAATGCCGTATGAAGTACCGCTCGCCCTTCTGTTTGATTAATTGTATCACCATCAAAATATTTTTGAATAGCTTCTTTAAGGTTTACTTCTTCAGATAGTTGCAGTAAAAGCTGCATGGTCTCTTCAGTAATTCTGTTTTTCGAAAAATCTAGGAAAAAATCATTCCATTGCAAAGAGAACTTTTGAGCTCTATTTGCATCGGTAGCAAAGAGTGTTTTTATTTGGGTCGATTTCGTTTCGCTAAAGTGAGCGGTTAGCTTTTTCCAAGCGTCAGTAGTTGTTGGGTTTATGTTTTGTAATGACATTTTAAGACTTTAAAATTTACAGCTTCATTTTATTCATCAGGTGATGAATTTTCAAGCTGTAAAAATAAGTCATAATGCCGAGAATTCAGAATTGGATTCAAAAGCACAATCTGATGTAAAGTTGCTGTTTTCCAAAAGCAAGTAGTGATAAAATAAATTACAGGTAATAAATGCTACTTATTGATTTAAACTTGCTAAATCTTCAGTTTCTTCTTCAACTGGTATTACAGGAAAAATCATGCAATCTAATTGGTCTTTGATCGGATTTACATATGCGAAATATTCAGGCTGTAAAGCCTCCGCTAGCGGCTCTGCTTTAGGCAGTTCTTCTTTTAAAGGATCTACTTGTCTACCATTCCTCCAAAAACGATAGCATACGTGGGGGCCACTTGTATTACCTGTCATTCCAATCCAACCAATAACATCACCTTGTCGTACAAATTCCCCTTTTTTCACATTCTGTTTTTTCATGTGAAGGTATTGAGTACTATAAGTGCCATTATGGCGAATTTTTACATACTTACCGTTACCACCTCTTCTAGTAGATTCAGTAACTGTACCATCAGCAGTTGCTAAAATTGGTGTTCCTCTTGGGGCAGCGTAATCAGTTCCTTTATGAGGTCGGATTCTATTACCGTAATACCGTATTCTACGCTTCAGATTATAGCGCGAAGAAATACGGCTAAATTGTACAGGTGCTCTAAGAAACGTTCTTCTAAGGTTATTTGCTTCATCATCAAAATAATCGACAATACTCTTTAAAGAATCGTTTTCATATGCGAAGGCATAAATGGGTCTTCCATTATGCTCGAAATAAGCGGCTTCAATGGGTTCTGCTCCAGCATAAATAGAATCGTTGATATATTTTTCCTTATAAATCACTTTAAACTTATCCCCTTTTTGCAGTCGAAAGAAATCAATCGTCCAGGCGTATACTTCTGACAAATTATTAGTCACATTATAATCAATGCCCTGAGCCAAAATAGCCTCTGAAAGAGATGTTTCTATAACTCCAGATGCTTCACGCTCTACATATTTCACTACATTTTTATCGGTATATGCAGAAACACTATCTCGCAAATCAACTACAGTATAGTTAATTACATCGTTTTGGTAAATAAAAACTTGCGCACCTTCGGTGGTATCTTTTGATGTTAATATGGTATAAGGTTTACCTACTCGAATACGTCTAACATCAAAAGTGTCTTTAAAATCTTGAGATATTTTAGCAATCTTAGGGTAATCAACCTTGTTTTCCAACATCAATTCACCAAAACTATCACCATAGCGAACTGTATCTTCTTTTACTGTGAAATCAGCTAGATTAAAACCATATTTCATCAATGGTTTTTCATCTACTACTACATTAACAACTTCATTATTGGCATTCTCAGCATCAGATGCCAAAGAAGTTGATTCTTCTTTACACGAAAAAAATACGGTAGTTATAAAAAGTAGGCCCCAGAATTTGTTCATTATGTTTTTAAACTTTTTCAGGATTAAAGATATGGTCTACCCATTGCTTTCCCCAATTATTTAACTCTTCTTTATTATATAGCTCTGGAAAAAACACAATTTTTTGAAAACTAGGCGGAAGATATTCTTTCCAATTAGTACCTCCTGTTGCGTCAATTTGCATTTTGTCTTTGTTCAAATATCTATGAGCTGAACCCATGTGCATCAAAGGCCAATTCACATTTGCATTTATATCCAAAGTCTTTAACGCCTCAATAATCTCTTTATTATCTTGTTTTTCAGTCGATAATTGTAAGTATTTATCCCAAATTGTGTTGTTTTTTACTTGCTTAGCAATACGAACAAGGCGCGGGGTATACCTATATTCAAATTGTTTTAATGTTAAAGTTTTTTCTCCTGTAGAAATATCGGTCGCACCTTTTTTCCAGTAGACACCTTCATAAAGCTCTTCAATACTATTTTCAGCAGAATATTTATCGCGCTCGGTATGATGAACCAAATTCTGCATTCCGGTTGAATAAATCTCAATCATTCTATATTGGGCAGATTGAAAACCACTTGCAGGAAGCAATGCCATTCTATATTGAAGAAATTGCTTTCGCTCCATTCCTTTAATCATTATGCTAAATGAAGAAATCAAAGCCTGATAGTAACTATTGATTCGTCTTACCTTTTCAATAAAGAATTCCATTTTTTGTGATTTATCATCAACAAGTTGTTTTTGTTCATGCAGAATCAGCTTAAAATAGAGTTCGGTAATTTGATGGTACATGATGAAGATTTCTTCATCAGGAAAATATGTTCTAGGAACTTGTAGACTTAATAGGGTGTCGAGATGAATATAATCCCAATAGGTAAGATAGCGTTGGTAAAGTAGCCCATCTAAGTATGAACTTAGATCTTGCCCTGAGTCTTTATATTTTTCTTCAAGCTTTAAGATTTGGGAATCAATCTTCTCCTTTTTATTCATGCTACGAAGTTTCTTTTCATCCATTTAATTTGTATCAAAAAAGACAAAATTTCTATTAGATATCAAAGCTACGTAAAGATTTATTAAAGAAAAACTAATGCAACAGACCTATAAAGGGATTGTTTTAAAAATCACAAAAAACTAAATGCGGATTGGGGAGATTTAGTCCACTATAATTTTAAACTGGTGCATAAGACCATTATAACCATCTAAATCAGCTTTTATAGCGCCAACAGCTAAATCAGCACTAATTCGAATAGGAATTCTATTTTTATCTGTACTCACCCATAAAGAAAGGCTTTCTTGTTCTTTAAAAACACGACCAGACTGAACCAAAGGCATGAATCTATGACATTCTACCTTTCCGTATTTTGTCTTTAGAACTTCTTTGCCCATATACTTCAGTTTAAAATTAAAAATGCCATCATCATCATATAACATTTTCATGTTGATAGACTTACCGACTTCAAGGCTATCAGCATCATAATTATTTCTCAAATAGTAAAAGGCAGAAATCAAATCTTGAATACTATCTTGTAATTCAAAATATGTTTTTTTCTTACTCTTTTTATCATTTAGAACAGCCTTTTTTTCTTTGTGATCAAAGTTGATTTCTAAATCTTTTTTATATCCACCTTCATCAATCTTACGTACGAATTTTAATGGTCTACCATCTTCTTTACTAAAATAACTCTCATATGTATCATCTACTTTAAAAAAGAGACTTGCCCAACCAGTTGTTTTACCTTTTCCCACTACATGGTAAACAGGCACGCCATCAATCTTATCATTTTTCACATGTAAGGTTGCATAACTAGCATTCAAAGCACCATAATGCATTCTGAACTTTAACCACTCACCAGCTTTAAAAGTTGATTCTTTTTTATTATCCGATTTTGAAGAAGTAGAAGATTTGCTTGTCTTTTTAACTATAGTATTATACGCATAATCATTCTGATTAGGTTCTTGCGAAAAACCCAATAGACTCATCGTCATAAAAAGTAGAAGTAAAAATATTCTCATAGCGTAAAAATATTAGAGTAAATATAGTAATTGTGTATATTATATAACCATGTTTATTACTACATAAACAAAATTTAAGCCAAAGTATTGTTTCAATCTATAAATTGATTTACACCATTACAAGAATGATGATGAAAATGTTAAAATAAAAAAAGCCCAGTTTAAAAAACCGGGCTTTTCCTAAATAACCAACCAAACTTTAAATTATGAAAAACCAATACTTAAAGTTGTAAGGGAACCACCCCTTACTGATGTAAATTTAAAACATAATTGTAAGGTGGTATTCGTTTTAACTTACTTTAACTTATCTCTTAACAGTAATTTATATTTCTCTCTTGAAAATTAAGATATTGTTAAGAAAATAGCCTTTTTTTAAAGGGTTCCGCGAGCTTCTTGCTCTCTTTCTATAGCTTCAAAAAGAGCTTTGAAATTACCGACGCCAAAAGATTGCGCTCCTTTTCGTTGTATAATTTCGAGAAAAAGCGTTGGTCTATCAACTATTGTTTTCGTAAACAGTTGTAATAAATATCCTTCCTCGTCTCGATCAATTAAAATACCATGTTCTTTCAATATCTCAACATCCTCATCAATTTCACCAACACGATCTAGTAAATCATCATAATACTCTTCAGGAACATACAAAAACTCCACCCCTCTATCTCTCATTTCTGATACAGTAGCTACAATATCATCTGTAGCTAATGCCATATGTTGCACCCCAGGGCCATTATAAAAATCTAAATACTCTTCAATCTGCGACTTCTTTTTTCCCTTTGCTGGTTCATTGATGGGAAATTTAACTCTACCATTCCCATTACTCATCACTTTACTCATGAGCGCTGTATATTCTGTTGCGATATCGTCATCTACAAACGATACAATTTGGGCAAAACCCATAACCTCTCCGTAAAATTTACACCATTTATTCATTTCTCCCCAGCCCACATTGCCAACCATATGGTCAATAAATTTTAGCCCTACTGGCTCTGGATTATAATGAGATTCCCATTTTCTAAACCCAGGCAAGAAAATTCCATCATAATTTTTACGCTCAACAAACATATGTACTGTTTCACCATAGGTGTAAATTCCTGAACGTACTACATAACCATTCTCATCTTCTTCACGAGTTGGTTTCATATAAGGCTTAGCGCCTCTTTTAGTGGTCTCTTCAAACGCTTTTGTTGCATCTTCAACCCATAGAGCCATTACTTTTACTCCATCGCCATGCTTATCAATGTGTTTATTAATTTCTCCTCCTTCTTGTAAAGGACTGGTGAGCACCAACCTAATTTTATCTTGTCTTAATACATAGGAGACTCTATCTTTTAAACCTGTTTCTAAACCTGCATATGCTTCAGATTGAAAGCCTAATGCAGTTTTATAGAAATGTGCCGATTGCTTTGCATTACCCACATAAAGTTCGACGTAATCTGTACCTAAAAGTGGAAGAAAATCTTCTGCCTCTTTGAATAATTTTTTAAGGGAATATTCTGTGTTTTTTAAATCTTTTAGATTTTTTATTTCTGATGCCATGGAAATCGTTTTATTGAATTGAATTTTAAATAGTTCTATTCATGAAATTAAACCACACATGAATAAATTTTGTCTTTTGGGATTCTATGTATATCTAGACCTCACCAGTTTATTGAAAAACTGGTTTCTTACCACATTGCCCTAAGATGGGCTGTTATATCAACTCTAAATCGCATCATTTAACTTGACTAATAAAGATATGCAAATATCGTAAAAATAATCACATAAAATAGCGGAAGGCAATATGTTAAAACCAATACCCCAGACTAAAAAATAAATTACCCTTGTCAACCTCTGGAGACCAAGAATAAAGTACTTGAACCGGACCTAAAATTGACTCAAGACCATAGCCTATTGCATAGCCTGAATAAGTTGGCTTTGTAATCCAGTCTCCTGTTCTAAAGAGGTCATCATCTACATTCGCAAAATTAGCGGCAAACATTACATGATTCTTAGGTGCAATTTCAAAATCTATTTTACCATAAGCCTTTACATAGCTATTACCTGGTAGTGACAGAAAATCATATCCCAAAAATGGAACAAAGTTGTTAATTAGGTTTGTGCCATATCCTCCTAAAATAAAATCAAATGAAGTTACATTCGAAGTTCCCAACTTAAAACCTCCCTCACTTTCAAAATTCATTGAAAGGTTTGGTAATATTGAAAAAGCTCCTCCTAATTTCGTTTTAGTAATAGAATACTCTTTAAAATTATTATTGAAATCCGAAGAAAGCAAATAAAAGTGAAAATCTACGTCAAAGAATAGCCCTTTGGAAGGAAAATACTTGTCGTCATAAGTATCAAAAGTCAATTGACCAAAAGCACTATAAAAATTACTCTTCTCAAATACTGTTCTACCATCGTTGCCTACCACAGTACTACTTATAGTATTCTCATTTTGATCTAGTAACTTGCCTAAGGTTCGAGTACTATATCTTAAAAACTTATGCTCTAAACCTGCAGTAAATGCAAATTCTTCTTCCCATACTGTTTGCAAGTAAAACTGATTCGTGAAATCGGTCACTCCAAAATTGATGGAATTGACATTACCAACATTAATAATGTTATAATTATCTCGAATGATATCAAAATTGATTTCTTTATCGAAATTATTAAACCTCGAATTCAAACCAAAACTCCAATAAGAACCTTTATCAACATAATATTCAAAATTATATCTCAGGTTATCACCTATTATCAAGTCTAAAGATGTAACATCATCTTTCATCAAAAAATTCTTACGCGTCAAATTTACCATAGCCGCGGTTTTATATAGATCGTCATAGTGAGCACCTAAACGAATAAATGTTTTGTTCACATTCTCGTCGAGCTTTAACACCAAATCTTCACCTAATCCATTTGATATTAGCTTATACCTTATTGTTTGAAAATTGCCTGTGGCAGACAAGTTGCTAATACCTTGTTGTAGCTTTTCAAATGTAATTTTATCCCCTAGATTAAATCGAAGCTTACCCTTTATGTATCCTCTTGTGTAGTTCGTGTTACTACCTGTTATTACCAATCGATTTACTATTATGGTGTCAATAGCAGCAATAGTTTTGGTTTTAGTTTTTTTACTGTTTTGACGTATCGCTAACGATTTTAATGCTACGTATTTTTGCCTAGCAGCAATATCGCCCTTATCCAGTATTATTTTACCTTGGTCAAAATCAAGCACGGTAAAATCTGAGATGTCGGGTTTGATATAAATATCTGTTTTTTTTGATTTTTCTTCCATTGCTTCTACAGACCTATAATTATTAATCTGCAGAAGAATTTCAGTAGCTGATGACAATGCATCTCGATCTGATAACCCATGCTGTACATCAACGCCAATAATCACATTTGCGCCTAATGCCCTGACCTTTTCTATTGGGTAATTATTTACTACACCACCATCAATAAGTATTTTCCCATCGATATTAGTTGGCTCAAAAAGTGACGGCAATGTACCACTTGCCATAATTGCTTCAGGCAAATATCCTTTATTTAATATTACTTCTGCGCCAGTTTCAACATCTGTAGCAACACAAACAAATGGAATAGGAAGCTGACTAAAGTCTTCCACATCTTTTACATGGTACAATAATCGAACTAGTTCATTATAGATATTTTGACCGCCAGAATAGGCTGGTGGTACTGATATTTTATAGTCATTGAAAGGCAAGGTGACTGCATATCTTTCTGAATCTTCCTTTTCATAAAAAGTCTTCGCACTTCTTGGTAAATTATCTTCTATTAAACCGGCAAAATCTGTTATTCTAAAAATAGAATCTATCTCATTTGCCGAAAAACCGGAGGCATATAGCGCACCTATAATAGCACCCATACTGGTACCACCTATATAATCAATTTTCAATCCTGCCTCTTCGATCACCTTCAAGACCCCTATATGAGCTAGGCCTTTGGCTCCGCCACCACTTAAAACAAGCCCTACCTTTACGTCCTTATTGGCTAACGTATCTTGTGCAGAAGCGCACACGGTAAACAATAAGATTAGAATAACAATTGGTAACCTAAGCATATTTACTATTGGTCGTTATTTTTTATTAAATGTTTCAAATATATTTTTAGCCTTTGAAAATCCTACTATTTCTGTAAGCTTTTCCAATGATGCTTCTTTTATCCTTTTAACTGACTTAAAGGCTTTCAGTAAATCTTCAGCCGTTTTTTCTCCGATGCCTTCAATACTTTCTAGCTCAGAATTGATAGCCGCTTTACTTCTTTTATTGCGATGCAATCGTATTCCGAAACGGTGCGCTTCATTTCTAAGTTGTTGAATTATTTTCAAACTTTCCGACTTTTTATCTAAATAAAGCGGTATTGAATCTCCAGGAAAATATATTTCCTCTAGTCGTTTAGCTATCCCAATAATTGCGATTTTTCCTCTTAATTCCAACTCATCAAGACTTTTCAAAGCAGATGACAATTGTCCTTTTCCACCATCAATGACAATCAATTGAGGTAATGGTTGCTTCTCAGCCAATAATCTTTTGTAACGTCTAAAAACCACTTCTTCCATAGAAGCAAAATCATCTGGGCCGTCTACAGTCTTTATATTATAATGGCGATACTCTTTTTTTGATGGCTTACCATCTTTAAAAACAACACATGCGGCTACAGGGTTCGTTCCTTGTATATTACTATTATCAAAACACTCAATATGCCTAGGCTCGTGTGACAATCGAATATCTTTTTTCATTTGAGCCATGATACGATTGGTATGTCGATCAGGGTCAATGATCATTATTTGTTTGAAGCGGTCTTGTCTGAAAAATTTTGCGTTTCTTTCAGAAAGGTCAAGAATCTTTTTCTTATCACCTAACTGCGGTACCGTTATCTTTAAATGTGGCTCAACTACAACCTCAAAAGGCAAGTACAATTCTGTAGATTCAGATTTGAACCTATCACGAATCTCTACAATAGCTAGTTGTAACAAATCTTCATTTTTTTCTTCAAGCTTCTTTTTAATTTCTAATGTATGGGAACGAATTATAGATCCATGTGAAAGTTGAAGAAAATTCACATAAGCAAAAGCCTCATCAGAAATTATTGAAAAAACATCTACATTATTAATCTTTGGATTAACAATCGTTGTTCTTACTTGATAATTTTCTAGAACATCTATCTTATCCTTTATGAGTTGTGCTTCTTCGAACTTCATTTCTGAAGCTAACCTTTTCATTTGTGCCTTAAAATAGTGAAGTGATGATTTAAAATTTCCTTTTAGTATGTCTCGAATATCTGACACTTGGCGCTCATATTCTTCTAAAGTTTGAAAACCTTCACACGGACCCAAACAATTGCCTAAATGATATTCTAAACACACTTTATATTTACCCGCTTTTATTTTTTCTTCGGATAAATCATAATTGCATGTTCTTAAAGGATAAACACTTTTGATAAGGTCAAGTAGAATTCTTACCGTTTTCATACTTGTATATGGCCCGAAGTATTCAGAACCATCTTTGATTAGCTTTCTTGTAGTAAAAATTCTAGGGAAGCGTTCTTTCTTTATACATATCCAAGGATAAGATTTATCATCCTTTAATAATACATTATACCGAGGCCGATACTTTTTAATAAGATTGTTCTCAAGTAAGAGGGCATCAGATTCGGTTGCAACTACAATGTGCGCAATGCGCACAATTTTCTTGACCAATACCCGAGTTTTACCATACTCGTGTTTTTTATTAAAATATGAGGATACCCTTTTTTTTAAGTTTTTTGCCTTACCAACATATAATATTTTGCCAACATCATCATAGAATTGATACACCCCCGGATTACTAGGCAACGTTTTAAGCTGTATTTCAATGGTAACCTGAGACATTAACTCCGTAAGTTTTTCAATTGCAGATGTTAAATTACCACGTTTTTGTAAATTACCTTTGAGTTTGTAGATTATTTAACGTTACTAATTCTTTTGTTTTTATATGGCTGTTAGAAATACAAAAACATCATAAAAAAGAATAATTTATTTATTAACCAATCAAAAAATACCGATTAACTAACAAATGTAAATTGGTGCATTTTTTTGCAAAAAATACTATTTTTTATAATTTTCTGTTTATCAGTATGTTAGGTTAGTTTTAAGAAATTTAACTTTAAATAAATATTGCGTTTTAAAAAAAAACGTGCAGTTCATCGATAAAAAAGTACACTTAATAGGATTTTTTTGTATATATTTAACCATCAAAATCAACCAACGCATGGACAAATATTTCATTACCATAGGAACATACTTAATTTTAATGCTTTTTATTAAAGTATATTACGCAGTAGCAATCAAAGAATAAACTTTTTTCGTTATTCCCCCAATCGCAAAATTTAACAACTCACTATGTTGAAAAAAGATTTGCGATTAAAATATGCTTCTGCAAGAGAAAATATAACTCCGCAAGAGCTTCTCAATTCTAGCTTAACGATTGCCAACAAGCTACTTGGTCTTCCTATATGGAATGCCAACAACTACCATATTTTTTTGCCGATTTCTTCGAAAAACGAAGTAGACACCTCGTTCATACTTTCTATTCTGCATGGAAAAGATAAAAATATTGTACTACCTAAAGTGAAAGGTAAAAATACACTTGAACATATATTATTGACTGACAACACTAAATTAATTACAAATTCTTGGGGTGTTCCTGAACCCGTTGAGGGCATCGAAATAATGCCATCTAAAATTGATGTTGTTTTTCTTCCGCTCTTGGCGTTTGACATCAAAGGAAACCGCGTTGGTTATGGAAAAGGGTTTTATGATTCTTTTTTAAGCCAATGTAAAAAAGATGTGATTAAAGTTGGTCTCTCAATATTTGAAGCCGAAGATGAAATTACTGATGTCAACGAAAATGACATCCCCTTAGATTACTGTGTTATTCCCCAAAAAATTTATTCTTTCTCTACAGTCTGATCAATAACTGCTTCATCTAAATTTTCTGTTGGCTGCTCTTCATCTTTTGGAAAAGCCTTTTTATTAAACACTAATAGAATACCAACTCCTGTACTTATGGCTGTATCAGCAATATTAAAAACAGGTTCAAAAAATCTAAAATCACCGCCTCCAAAATAAGGCACCCATTCTGGCCATGTAGCATCTTGGACAATAGGGAAATAAAGCATGTC
>CALLIG010000344.1 GCA_938009735.1 uncultured Flavobacteriaceae bacterium | reverse complement strand
CACAGAGAAATTCTCTTGTGGTTCAATAATCACATCATTAATAATAGGTACTTGAATATCAAATGAACCAATAGTAGTGGTAAAGGTTAATGTACCTGATGTAGTAGTAATATCACCAGGATTCAAAGCAGTACCTTCATTAGTTGTATAATCAACAGAAACGTTTTCAGATATAGCACCTGTAAGTGTCACCGTATAGATAGCGAAAGCATCAGTACCTTCAGTCACAATTACGTCTTTATCAGTAAATGTTATTCCGTTTCCAGGAGTGTTAGCATCATCATCATTAATAGTGCCATTAGCTGTATTAGTTGTATTACCATCTACAAAACCAATACCTAAATTTGATACGATATTCGAAAGTGTCAAAGAGAAATTTTCCTGAGGCTCAATAACCAGATCATTTATAATTGGCACTTGAATATTTAAAGCGCTAACTACTGGCGTAAAGGTCAATGTGCCTGTAGTTGTTGTAATATCACCAGGGTTCAAAGCAGTACCTTCATTCGTTGTATAATCAACGGCTACATTTTCAGATATATTACCTGTAAGTGTAACTTCGTAAACTGCAAATGCATCGGTACCTTCTGTAATAATAATGTTTGTATTTGTAAAAGCAATTCCGACTCCAGCAACCAGATCATTGTCAATAATCGAACCTGTTGCAGTATTATCTAATAGCGTAATATTTGCTGTTGAAGAGGCAACTAAATCAAAGGTTTCTGTGACTTCTATAATGGTATCATCTAATGCAGGAATATTAAAAGATGTATTTCCAGTACCTGTTGGAACGGTGAATGTATTTACGGTAGCATAATCGCTACCAGAAACAGTTATATTGTTATACGTTAAGCTCAACAAAGCATCCTCAGCAAGTAAATGAGAAGAAGAAATTCCAATAACTATATTATTTCCCTCAACAGCTGAACCATCGTTAATTGAGAGTACAGGAGTAACATGTAAATAAGTTGGATCATGATTACCAATTCCACAAGCATCTACTGTTCCAGAACTTAATGTTCCTACTGTATTTGGGTTGATAACGCCATTAAAAGTAGCAAGTGCCTGTAAGCCAATGTCTGCGCTACAGGTTGTACATTCATTATTAATGAATAAATTAAAATCTAATTGATACTCAGCATCTCCAATATCTGTATATCCATCTTGTACGAAAAAGCGAAGTTCTCTAGTGATGGTATCAAAATTGTAAGTTACACCTGGAGGTAATGGTTCTGTATTCAAAAACTCTACTTGTGAAGGTAAAGTCAATGCAATCTCGAGGTTTCGAATATCATCATTACCAACATTTTGAATACGTATTTCAACTGGAGCATTGTCACCTGGATCAAAGTTTGCCCCTACTACATTTGTAGTAAAGCTTAAAGCACCTAAGCTTGGCTCAAAAACTTCAACACTTAGCCCCATTAAATAAAGACCATATGTCTCTTGATTTGAAGTCATTCGAACTGTAGCCGAAGTTTGGTTATTTGCTATTATCGAATTGCTTGGGTTATCTAGTGCGAAACAAGTTGCATCAAAACCTAATGTATTTGTACTAGCAGGAACTCTATCTATAAATGGAGTTTCATTGGTTGTAATTTTACTATTGAAAAAATTATTTGCCGGTCTTTCTGCTGTTGTAATTGGTACCCAAGAGCTTGAAGTATCTAAAATCTCTAAGGCATCTCCTTGAATAGCTCTATCTCCTTCTATGGAACCGATGACAACATTAGAGTTTACTGCGCCACTTGACACCGTTTGAAATCCATTAAAATCAACATTAAATTCATTTTCACTTAGCGTTACGTTCGCATACCCATCAAAAATGGTGATATTTCTACTAACTAGTTCTTGGCTTTCATATACAAATACAATTTGCCATCCACCTGAGGTTCCTGTTTGACCTCCACCTCCACCGTGTGATCTGAGTTGTCCTTCGGTGCCCTTGACATTGGCTACTTGGAATGTTCCATAAGGGCTAGCAAGCGCTTGAACTTCTGTAGTTATATCTTTTACGCAAACGTATGGATCGTTAACAAAATGACTGGCCCTGCCTTGATAAATTGTTTGATCAGCAGTAATAGTACTATATGTACTAGAACCTGGTAACATTAATTGCACTTGATCGTAATTCCATAAAGGTTCGGTGCCACCGTTGCCGGTATTCCCGCTATATTCTTTGTCCGCTGCTGCCCAATACAAATATGCTTTTCTTATGGTTAAACAAGTAGCTGCTGGGGCTGGGTTTGTAAAATTTGCACTACTAGAATTAAAAGTAGAAGCATCAGTATCAATATCTACAAATACCGTCGTAAAATCATGATTATCTTGTGTTCCGTTATAATTGCCAGTTGCAGTATTTGACACCGTATTGTTAGCAATAGTAGTAAAGTCACCATTGACTACATCCGAAAAACGAGGATTGAAAGTTTGTTGTACTTGCCCCATCATATTGTATGATAATAGCATTACGCCGAAGAGGAGTATGTACTTTAGGTACTCTTTTATAAAAGTAATGTTACGCATAAGCATACATTTTGTAAATCGTGCTTAACAACGAAACGAATGGAAAAATTAATACCTTAATTGGGAGCAGATATTTATTTGGTAGGCCATTGCATTTTAATTGTATCGATTTGGAAAACTGTTAAATAGGTTAAATTTACTATCTCAAAGAACGCTCTACTCTAGCCTTTATTGTCTATTATTTAGCTTAAGACCCTTATAATATCGATAACCTACAAACCATTCGCCGACCTGTAAGAATTTAAGGACAAATGAAAAAAGAAAATTTTTTTGAATACCGATGAAATGTTTAATAAATCCTGTAAGATAGAAAGTTACAGAATTGAAATAGAGTGATTTATGTGAATTTGGGAGTGGAAATTGAATTTCAAAACTATATTAAAATAAAAGAATTTTTAAAATACATAAATACTATTGTTGATGAATTTTATTATGCAATGCTTCATAAGTGGCTCTGCTGATGATTTTATACCTTGGAAAATAGTATAAAATCTATGTTGAGAATATTTTTCTGTGATGTTAATGCTATTTATTCAAATGGCTTTACAGAGGTTACCTATTTTCATTAACTTTAGAGGCTTTTCAGTAGCTAGTATATAGAATTCATGAAACAAACATCTAAAAACATTGCTATAATTGGTTCAGGTCTTGTAGGCTCTTTATTAGCAATTTACCTTAAAAAACGAGGTCATTCCATTACTGTTTTCGATAGAAGACCAGACATTCGAAGTGTAAAGTTTTCAGGCCGATCTATTAACTTGGCAATGAGTAATAGGGGTTGGAACGCACTTCGATCAGTTGGTATCGAAACTGAGGTAAAAAAAATTGCAATCCCATTGGATAAAAGGGCTATGCATGTGGTGGGACAGCCTGAATATTATCAGAAATACGGTAAAGAAGGGGAAGCGATCTGGTCAATTTCTAGAGGAGTTTTAAATAGAACTATGATCGATTTGGCAGAATCTGCGGGAGTTGCCTTTAAATTTGAAGAGAAGGTGTGGGATGTCAGCCTACATGAGGCAAAGCTATATACTGGGGAAACAGAAAAAGGACATTGGAAAGAATACGAATACGATATGATCTTTGGCTGTGATGGTGCGTTTTCTAGAGTCCGTCATAAAATGCAAAGGCGCAGTCGGTTTGATTATTCGCAAGACTTTATTGATGTTGGCTATAAGGAACTAACAATACCTGCAAATGCTGATGGTACCCACAAGCTGGACGCAAACTCTTTTCATATTTGGCCTAGAGGTAAATTTATGCTAATAGCTATGCCTAATTTAGACGGAAGCTTTACCTGTACACTTTTTATGCCTTTTGAAGGTGAAGTTTCTTTTGAGGCAATCACAACTAAAGATAAAGCGAAAACATTTTTCTCGAAGTATTTTCCAAATGTAATGCAGGTTATGGATGATCTTTTAGAAGATTTCTTTAATAATCCAACAAGTGCAATGGTAACCATGAAGTGTTATCCTTGGACCTATTGGAATAAAGTTGCGTTGGTAGGTGATTCAGCGCATGCTGTAGTGCCTTTTTACGGACAAGGCATGAATGCTGGTTTTGAAGATATTAATAGCTTAGATCGCATTATAGGTACTCATGGTGATGATTGGGAAGCTATCTTTCAAGAATATCAGGAAGAACGAAAGCCAAATGCCGATGCTATTGCAGAATTAAGCTATCGTAATTTTATTGAAATGAGTAGCAAAACAGCTGATTCAAAATTCTTACTTCAAAAAAAGATTGAAAAACATTTCGCTAGCAAGCATCCTGAAAAATGGATTCCTGCCTATTCGCGTGTTACTTTTTCAGAAAGACCCTATGTAGAAGCATTAGCTGAAGGTGATAGACAAGAAGAGATAATGCAAGAAATAATGGCAATGGAAGGAATTGAAACAATCTGGAATAGTGAAGTAGTGGAAAATAAAATATTAGAGTTGCTTTAAATTCAATGTTCTATTGATTTGGTTATCCTTTATCCTTCAATTCACTCATTCGCATGGGCATACCGTCAATTAGTTCAAAAATTATGGAAGGATTTACGATGAATCCCTCCTTAAGTTTAATACCTCCGTCTTTTCCAATGAGAACTAGGCCTTTGAACCCCGTTAGGTCGTATTTGTTTATAATAGTTGTTGCTCGCAATTCAGTTAAATCTTCATTTGCATTATAAACAGAATTGTCAGTCACTAAAAATAGCAGTAGATCTCTATCATCGAGCTCTTGTTGATTTGATTGCAGTCTTTTTAGTTGTGCGTTTAGCCAATCAGAATTCAAATCAACATCTCTTAATAGAATAATTCGATTTTTCCATTGATAGGTTTCTAAGTCTTGGCCAAAAGTTCTTGAAGTTTGTATCAATAGTATAAAAGCGAATAATCCAATAAAGCGCATGATTCAGACGGTTTAAAGAATAAAAGTAATAAAAAAAGCCACTTGTTAGATAACAAATGGCTTTGAGATTTTAAAAAAGACGGTTTTACAACTTAGCAAACATCTTTTGCATTTTGATCTGCTCTTCTTCTGCCAAAACAGAGTCAACTAAAATTCTACCACTATGCTCGTCTGTAATTATTTTTTTACGTGATGCAATTTCTACTTGAACCTGAGGTGGTATAGTAAAAAATGATCCACCAGAAGCACCTCTTTCAATCGGCACAACTGCTAATCCGTTTTTAACATTTTTTCTAATACGGACGTATGCTTTTACCAAACGCTCTTCAATATCTTTTTGAAATTTTTCAGATTTACCAAGCAATGCTTGTTCTTCTTTTTCCGTTTCTGCTAAAATTTCATTCAATTCACCTTTCTTATGTTTAAGGTGTGTTTCTCTTTCTCCTAAACGCTCTTTAGTTTCAGAAACAACTACTTTCTTCTGATCTATTTGCGCTTTGAATTCTTTAATATTTTTTTCAGCTAATTGAATTTCTAGTTCTTGAAATTCTAATTCTTTAGTAATAGAATTAAATTCTCTACTATTTCTAACATTCTTTTGCTGCTCTGTATATTTTTTGATCAAAGCTTTAGACTCATCGATCAAATTCTTTTTCGCTGTAATTTCGAAGTTGATCGTTTCGACATCTGTCTTCAACTTATCCATTCTAGTTTTAAGGCCCAACACTTCATTAGCAAGATCTTCAACTTCTAACGGAAGTTCACCACGAACATTTCTTATTTCATCAACTCTAGAATCAATTAATTGCAAATCATATAATGCTCTTAACTTGTCTTCTACTGTTGCTTCTGCTTTTTTTGCCATATCTATAAATACTTGATTGGATTGGTTTTGCTTTCCGATAAACGGACTGCAAAATTAGGAATTTTTTTTGTAAGATAGTCAACTAAAAGGTTTTTTGTAAACTGCTCAGTTTCAAAGTGTCCGATATCTGCTAACAACACTTTATCTTCTGCTTCATAAAATTGATGGTATTTTACATCTGCAGTAATGAAAACATCAGCGCCAGCTGCCTTAGCTGCTGAAATTGCAAAAGCTCCACTACCTCCTAAAACTGCTATTTTTTGAACCGGTTTTCCTAATAATTCTGAATGACGAATACACGATGCATTCATAGTTTTTTTGACATGAGCTAAAAACTGGGTTTCATCCATCGGGTTTTTTAAATATCCAACCATGCCCATACCAATAGGTTCATCGCTATCTTTTTTCGGGATAAGAATTTCAGGATTTTCTAATCCTAATACTTCACATATTTTGGCGTTTACGCCATCTTGGCTATTGTCTAATGCAGTATGCATGCTATAAATTGCAATGTTATTTTGCAATGCTTTAA
Organism: uncultured Flavobacteriaceae bacterium; assembly: GCA_938009735.1. GTDB lineage: Bacteria > Bacteroidota > Bacteroidia > Flavobacteriales > Flavobacteriaceae > Maribacter_C. The sequence goes on along the minus strand of CALLIG010000344.1, from coordinate 632 downwards.
TAACTACACGTTCTACATAAGTAGCTCCTGTTATTTTTTTTAGTCCGCTGAAAATAATAGGGTGGAAGCTCACAATAAGATTACAATCATTGGCAATTGCTTCATCAACAACATTCTCCAACGTATCTAGGGTAACTAAAATTCCTGATACTTCACTCTCTTCATTTCCAACTAAAAGTCCCACATTGTCAAAATCCTCTGCATATGCCAAAGGAGCTAATTCTTCAAGTATTGCAGTAACTTCTTTTACAATCATTTTGTGATTTTTGAGATGCTCAAAGATAAAATATTATATTTTCGCTCTAATGCAGCTTCTTAGAATATTATTATTTCCTTTTTCGGTGCTCTATGGTATCGTAGTTTACTTTCGAAATCGTTTTTATGATTGGGGTATATTTAAATCCAAATCATACAAAACTCCAATAATTTGCGTGGGTAATTTAAGTGTTGGCGGAACAGGAAAAACACCGATGATAGAAGCACTAATTTCTTTGCTTGGTGAAAAATATAGCATAGCTGTTTTAAGTAGAGGATATAAAAGAAAATCAATAGGATTTGTACTTGCAAGTGCAAATAGCAAGGTCGAAGATATAGGAGATGAGCCTTTTCAAATTTTTTCAAAATTTCCGAAT
>CALLIG010000343.1 GCA_938009735.1 uncultured Flavobacteriaceae bacterium | reverse complement strand
AGACAAAATCAACGTCTGTATCTAGATAAGGCGGATGAAGGTGAACAGATCATAGTGCAACGAGGCAAGGATAAGTCTTATGCACTGACTCCTATCAAAGAACAAGATATGTACTTCAATGCAGAGATGATAAAGCGTATTAAGGAGAGTCTGCAACAAGCTCTGAATGGTGAATATACTGAGGTGTCTACGAGTGATGGTGTAAAGGAACTTCTAGGAGTAGGATCTATACGCTGAGATTTACCACTAACGCAGTAAAAGATAAAACTGAATTGACTAGTACTAGATATTTTGATTACGAAAATTAATAAACCAGGGTATGGCAACTAAACTTATAGATAGGTATGGCTGTATAAGTCCAATAATAATATGGTTTTTTTTAGGAGTTTATTTCCTAAAAAACAGATATTTAAACTGCCTACTAATTAATACTTTTAAAAAATATAATGCAATTGTAACAGATATTAAAATATCTATGGGTGATGACTCATCACCTAGTTCTTTGGCACATTTATTAGTTGATGGAGAGGAGAAATTATTGGATTTAAAATACACTGGAAACAGAAAAGCTATTAATATTAAAGATTCTCTAGAAGTTTGGTGTAGGAAAGACTATGGCTGGTGTTTTAGCAGTCAAAGTGAAAACAAAATTGAATTTGTTAACTTATATTATTTTAATTTGTTGTTGTTCAGTGCCGTATTTTTTTTGCCTCTTTTTTTTATGTTATCAAACGTATTTTTAGATGAGAACTTTTGCGATTTATTTTTTATTATTTACCTGTTTTGTATCATACGGTCAAACCGATTTTGAAGGTTCGACTGTTATTTTGGCCAAAGAAAGTGAGGCGGTCATAACATATCATCAGTACGATCCAGTATTTATTGCTCGACCAAATATCTCCTCATATGAAAATGTTCAGTTAGCATACCCTGAGCAGTTTTTTCAAGCATTTATATCGGCTAGGAGTCAGGCTTGGATTGATAGTCTTACATATGAGAGCAAGTCTTACGAAAGAAGACCAGAGTTCTTTTTGGACACTAAAAGACTTGATGTTATTAATAATTATTATGAATTAAAACAAAAGTTAATTATAGATTTTGAGGGTGTCAGGTATGCAATAGTAAGGTTTAACTTAAAAAGTTATTTAATGCCAGAATCTATGACAGGTGTTTATGTCCTGAGATTCAGTGATGGTAAATGGAAATATATGGAAAACCCTAAATTTGGTGATTTGAAAGATGTTTTTAGAACTTTTAAAATTGAATACTTTGGTGATTTATTGGAGGGCAATAGTCAAGATCAAAGGGTTAATAACCTTATTATTGAGGTCACGAAGAATAACCAAATTGATTGGCTACAACTTAACAATAAAATCAGTCTTTGGGGTTTTGAAAGAGGTGAGGAAAAAGATTATTTTTTAAGATATTAGAATTAGATTATGAAGGCTACATTATTTTTATTGCTTTGTTGTTTGACTTATAACATAAGTGCTCAAGACTTTGAGTCTTATAATGAGGGTAAGGAGTATAAAATGAATATTGTTGGTTACTATGAATCTACCAAGTATTACATTTATCATTCAGCTGAAGATAAAGATATTGATGAACCTTTATTAACATATAATATGTCTTCTGTGACGAAAGGTACCCCTGAAGTGTTTATGAAAGAACTTTTTTTAGCTTCTTCAAAGGAAGAGTATTATAAAAAATTTGACTTTGAACTTGATCTACCTAAATATGATAAAAATATTAAACATGATAGTGAAAACCACTTTGCTCTAATTCATAAATTGGAGTTAAAATTTAATAATGTTGATTTTTGCATTTTTAAATACAAAAAAATTAAAAAAGGAAAAGAAGTTAGTAGTCAGCTTTTATGTCTAAAAAAGGGGGAATCGGGTTGGAAAGTAACAGATGAACCTTTTCTTAAAGATTTAACATTTGTTGTTGGAAATTTATCAGAAAAAACTTTTGATCAATTTCTCGGTAGAGAAAAGATTAAAGATAATTCTAAAATTGAGACAATTAGGTTGCAATCTAGATCAAACGATTTTGTTGATATACCTAAATTGAGTTTGGCTTTAAGGCAAATTCAGAATTCAGATTTGTGGATAGAATTAATTAAAGAGAACTATAAACCTGATACACAAGAGTAGATTTGTTCTCTATTCTTTGTACATGTATCGTGGCGCAAGCTGACCCCCTAAATCAGAGGCGGTATAACAAGTATAAAAAATGATCTTAAGAACCTACTAAAGTTTTTAGAGGTTATTTTCTGGGTAGCAGATAAAATGGAACCTGTTGGTATCTGTACAGTAAAAGGCCCTGATGATTTTGATTGCACCGCCCTTGGAATTGTTTGAAAAGATACTGAATACAATAAAGAGGATAGAAATACAAGACATATTGTTGATGTAAATCGTTTTGATTTTGGATTGTCATATCCAAAAATCGCAGAAGTGAAATGCGGGAAAGATTTATCATTTAGTTGGTTAGGAATAACGATTACAATTGGTGAATTATCTGGATCTGTTTCATTAGGGGTGACAGGTGCTCTTAGAACAGAAAAATCATTTTATCATGAGGATGGATCATCTCAAGGCGAAACAAGTTTTGGGATAGTTAACCCTGTGATTACTGGTCAGTTAAAAGCTAGCTTTGGTCTTGCTGCAGCTGATGAAGATTCTGGCTATGTTCTTCTTGGGGTGTTGGGCTCAACTGATATTTCAATTACTGGCGGAGGTAGAGTAGAATATCCCTGTAATGGGAATTGGGATGAAATCATGGTAGTAGGGTATCTATCACCAGTAAACTATGCCTTTTCAATTGATGTGGTACTAGGACCTATAGTGTATCCTTATAGTCATTTTGGTGTACTATGGGACATTCACAAAACTACAGACAAGGTAATTTATAACATGAAAACTGGAGTATTTAGATATGATTATTAAGATTATAAAAACAATAGTGATTGGAGTGTTGATGGTCCCAGCTGTATTTGCATTCTTTCTAATGGTAAAAGCTCAAATAGATATTAATCTAATTTATGGTGATTTCATTCAAGTAACTTTATTAAAAAAAGGAACATCACCGGGAGCAGGTGGAGGTTATGAAGATAATCATGAATTCACTTTTTTAAATGAAGATAATATTGAGTATAAAGACACAATGAGAACTTCCATAAAGATGGGTCGTAGGGCAGAAAACCTTGGTAATTTTATATATCATTCAAGGATAAATGATAAAGTTGTTCTTAAAACTTATAATAAACATTCTGGCAGAGTAGTAGAGTGGAAGAATAAAAGTATATCCTACATTAAAGTTGCAGATCAGATACTCAGTATTGTTATGTTATTATTTTGGGGTACGATTGGTTTTTTTTGTTTTAAAGGAATAATTAGAATATGGACAAAAGCATAAATATGATAGTTAGGGTTTTATTTGGACTACTATTGTTTTCAGTTTCATTACAAGGTCAAACTGAAAATGATTACGGTTGTGCAAAAACAATGTTATTAAACTATAAGGCGTCGAATGTTAAAAAAATAATGTATCCAGAGGATACTAAGGTGATTAAGCTGTCAAATATTTCTGAAGTAAATAATAATGTAATTGGCGAGTTTATATTAGCTTATGACCCAACAGGTCCGCAATCTTGGGATATATTGAAAATTCCTTATACATATGCCATTGCGGATGAATACAATGATTCAAAAGGATCTTATCGTATACGTAAAATTTAAAATTAATATGAAATATCTAGTAGGAATAATTTTAGTATGCTTGTTTGGTGTTGGTTTAGTTCTTTCCGTTTTAGGATTAATCACTTATTTTCCTAGTAAGGATTTAATATTGAGAGAAGGTGAATTTGAGAAAATTAGTGGAGAGGTTGTAAATGTTAATAAAAGACAAATTAATAAAGGTAGAACAGCATACGTTCAAATAGATATTGATATTATGGGTAAAACCAGAACTATAGACCCAACTGACTTGATAGAACCTTCTGAAATTAAAGTAAGCGATTCTATAGCTGTTTGGTATCATGAAGAGATAAGCCTGTGTTATCCTATTATTGAAGGGCAACAAAGAAAATTTCCTAGTTCAACATACTTTTTTGTTGAATACTGGTATTATTTTCAAATTATAACAACAATTTATTTCATCGTTTTTCTTATAAAATATTTCAAAAAATGAAGTTTATTTTATTCTAATATTTGTTTGGTCGACTATTGTATTACAAAGTCAGAATGAATTTCAAGTGCTTTTAAGAATGGATAACATTGATTGTATAATGGCGCAAGCTGACCCCCTAAATCAGAAGCGGTATAACAATTATAAAAAATGATCTTAAGCTTTTTCCCTTGAAGAGTATCATTCTTATGATGAACAGTCAAGGGATACGAAGAAAAAAGAAGCTATGACTCAGTTGGATTAAATCATGAACTTTTGGACATAGATGCTTCGTTAATAATTACGGGTAAGCAAATTGCTGATAGGTATAATCTAAATACGGTGAGAGAGGTTGCGGAGTGGATTTTAGAGCAACAAGGAATTACTGACCAATATGCTGTTGATATTTTAGAAAAAGCTTTGTAAGCTCTTGATACACTAAACTATGGATTCGGTATTAATTTTGGTATTTACGGTGAGCTAGAGGGGATTGACGGATGTTATCTTGAATGCTTACTCACATTATGGTGATAAATAATAAGATACTAAAAAAAAACTACCTGTGCATCTTATTGACCTCCACCAGTACAGCCGTAGCCTCTACCTCAACCAAGATCTCATCAGAGATCAATCTAGCAACTTCTACCATACTACATGCGGGTCTGATATCTTTAAATAATGCTCCATGAGCATTGCCTACTGCTTCCCAGTCTTTGATATTGGTTACGTATATGCGGGTACGGATGACATCGGTCATTTTAGCACCAGCTTGTAATAATGCTTTTTCTATTATTTGCAGAGATAGGGTAGTCTGAGCACCTACGTCTCCGATATGTTGCACCACGCCATCTTTCATAGATGTGGTGCCTGATACTTCTATGATATTGCCGATTCTGACAGCACGACTATATCCGACGATAGACTCCCATGGAGCACCGGAGGATATATTAGTTCGTTGGGTCATATTGCAACCAATTGATTGATCAGTGCCTCTACGAATTTCCGAGATTCTACTTGATTTTGCTGACTTTGAGCAGGTAGTACCCATCGAGTAACACCGTAGCTATCCACAAAAAACAATCTAGGGTAACCGAGGTCACCACCATAAGGTCCTTCTGCAAACATCTTACTATCTGGTATTACAGGGAAGCTCATTTTGTTAGCAGCTAGGTATTGACTTACTTCTGCTTTTGGGTCCGATGCAAATGATACAATCTGCATCTTATCAGCATGAGCTGCTTGCATTTTATTCATAAATGGTAGCATCTCCTCACATACAGGGTTGCCTAGTTCCCAAAACCAGATCAACATGCTTTTACCTGCATCACGATATTTAAAATTGGTCTGTTCGACACCGTTCAAGTCATTAGCCATAAATGGTATTACTGGGAATCCCTCATACTGTTTAACTTGATCCATAACAGATGGAGATCTTGCTTCTAGTTCGACCATGAAGAACTCCTGAGAGTATCCAGTAATCATCAAAAAACAAAATAGAACACTTAGTAAATTCTTCATAACACTTTATCTTTATTTACAATATGTTTATAGCAAAAATGTAGCCAATTCGAATA
>CALLIG010000342.1 GCA_938009735.1 uncultured Flavobacteriaceae bacterium | reverse complement strand
TGGGTGTAAACAAATATAAATGTCACGATTGTAAAAGGGTCTAGTAAAAATATCAAACATTTGCACAAATCTTTCATTTTAGGTGGATCGTAGCTTTTGACACAAAATAAAACAAATACAGGATGCATAAAATACGATTTTAACATCTATTGATTTCGATAATTCCCAACAAATATTTTGAATTTAAAAAACGAATAGCTCTGAAGTGAAATACCAAAAAGGATCATAGGATGCTATATTTGAGTGTTTTTGAAAGATTTACGCTTATAATTGTAGTTTTTTAGTAAGCAATGATTTACAGGCTAGATTACATTTGTAAGGATCACAGAATAAAATTATCAAACTTGACTCCTTACTCTGAATAGTTTTTTTTTAAGCTAAAATTGTATTTCATGAAATCAATAAAATTTATCCTTGTAATTGCAGCTTTGTTACTTGTATATGGTACAGGATTCTCTCAATCCACTAAAGCAAACAGCAAAGCAGTTGAAAAAACTGATAAATTGGATAGGGCATTAAAAGGTGAAAATCCAACTTTGGCTTTAAGTGAATCTCAAAAAGAGCAAATAATCGCTTTGCAGATAGAACGTATGAACGAGGTTTCAGCTTATCGCAAAAATAATTCTAATAAAGACGAGGTTAAAGCCAAATCTAAAGAATTGAATAAAGTAATGGGTAGCAAAATTAGCAATGCTATTTTGACAAAAGAACAGGCTAAAGCTCAAAAGGCGTATCGTAAAAAAATGAAAGGTAAAAAGGAGAGAGGAGCTGCTAAGGCAAATAAGGCCTCCAAGATACCTACCAGGAAAAAAACAATGAATCCTACTACAACAATGACAAACGCTGAAGCGGATAAAATCTACGCAGCTGCTACTGATAAACAAAAAGCAAGTGCAGAAAAAGCAACAGAAAAATTGAATGCAAAAATCAGCGCATCAAATGCAAGTCTCGCTTTATCAGATGATCAAAGAAAGCAAATTACTGCTTTGAATCTCAAGTCTTTGTTCGAAGCTGCAAAAATGAAGAAAGAAGGCCTTTCGAAAGACGAAATTAAACTAAAGAATAAAGAAGTTGTCAAAAGTAACAAACGACTTATTAAGAGCCTTTTGACCAAAGAACAAAAAGGTGCTCAGAAGAAAAAGAATTAAGTTCTTATAAAAGCTACGTTGTGCAGTCACAACGTATATACCGTAGCTAGATAAATTTTAAGAATACCGATACACTAAAGAAACGTTACTAATTAAAAAGTAAGAAATTCTATGAAAAACATTTTAACCTTAGTCCTACTACTAACTGTAACTCTAATCTATGCTCAAAAGGATACAACTAGCATGGATAATATGTGGGGTAATCAAGCTGAGATAATGACCAGCCAAGAAAACCAACGTAACGCATTATTTGCGGATGGCAACTACGCCATGTTTATTCATTGGGGACTTTATTCCAATATTGCCAACAAATGGGAGGGTAAGACTTATTATGGTATTAGTGAATGGATAATGAGTACTCGTCGTGCTAACATAGCACCTGCAGACTACATGGCTGAGGCAAAAAACTTCAACCCTCAGGATTTCGATGCAGATGCTATTGTAAAATTAGCAAAAGATGCAGGTATGAAATACGTGGTCATTACTAGTAAACACCACGATGGGTTTGCGATGTATCATTCTAAGTCCAATAAATTTAACATTGTAGATGCGACTCCTTTCAAACGGGATCCGATGAAGGAACTGTCGAAGGCTTGTAAAAAAGCAGGCTTAGGTTTTGGCTTTTATTATTCTCATAATCAAGATTGGACTTTCCCTGGTGGTAATAGAGGTCCAAAGGTGAATGAAAAAGGAGAGGAAGTAGATTTTGATTACTACTTCAAAGAGAAGTGTTTGCCGCAGATCAAGGAAATCACAACGGAGTACGGGGACATTGCTATCATTTGGTTTGATACTCCAGGAGATATGGAAAAAAAATATGTAGCAGAGTTAGTTGATATTGTAAATAAAAATCAACCAAATGCACTTGTTGCAGGTCGTGCAGGACACGGTCTTGGGGATTACAAGTCTTTTGGTGATATGAATATTCCAGAAGAAAATGTACCTGGTTTGTGGGAGTCAGTGGATGTGACCAATGACTCTTGGGGTTATGCTTGGTATGATGAAAATTGGAAAAGTCCGAAACGTCTTTTGACCAATGTGATTTCTACAGTAGCAAGAGGTGGTACGTATATGTTAAATGTTGGTCCTGACCCAACGGGTAAAGTTCCGGCTGGAGCAACGAACTCATTACAAAAATCAGGTGAGTGGATTAAGAGATACCCACAAGTATTATACAAAACAGGTTCTTCTCCTTGGGGACATGCCTTACCATGGGGTGATGCAACAATCGCTGCTAACGGAAAAATAAATTTATGTGTTTACGATTGGCCTCTTGATGGAATACTCTCAGTACCAGGTCTGAAAAATAAAATAAAATCAGCTAAACTTCTATCAGATAAAGGTCCACAAAGCATTAAAACCACTACTAAAAACGGATGGACAAGTTTTCACTTGCCTGCTATGCGACCTGAAAAATTGATTTCGGTAATTGAAGTAGAAACAGTAGGAAAGCCAGAAGTCACAGAGGGTTTTGGTATTGATCCAGTATTCACGACAATGGTGCCTGTGGGTTTTGCTCAAGCAGAAAATGTGAATATTGAACATACAAGATGGATGGAAAAATTTGGAGAATGGAAACACATTTCACAAGCACAAGACTGGACAGAAGAAAGTAAGTTGTCATGGGAATTTGAAGTGATGGAGCCAGGTCAATATCGAGTAGATTTGAATTATAGTGGTGCTGGTCGTATGGTATGGCGGGTCGAAACAGAAGAGGGTGATATGTTACAGAATGAGCAAAACTCTTCTAATATCTATCATACGTATGAAATTGGGCTTATCAAATTTGACAAACCAGGTAAGCATACCGTCACCGTTTCTTTCATTGAAGGTAAAAATGAAAAAGCGAGTTTGAAAAGTATTGAATTCACACCATTGGATTACTTAGATTAATAAATGATTTTAATAGTTGAGTATATAAATCAACGATTCAATTTTTATAAATAACAATAAAAAATCACACCTTCTGAAAGTTTTAAATATTTCAATCATTCTTTGTCTGTTAATCATAACAACAGAAGAAGTGTTTGCTCAAACAGAGCAAGCTAATATCATTTTCATCTTTGCGGATGATTGGGGATATGGTGATTTGGGTACTTACGGCGCTACAGAAGTTGCGACACCAAATATTGACAAGTTAGCTGCTAAAGGCACGAAATTTACTCAATTTCATACAACAAGCGGAGTTTGCTCTCCAAGTCGTGCATCTGTAATCACAGGGAAGTTTCCCGCAGCAAATCGAGTACATGGTCACTTTGCGAATGAAGAGAAGAATATTAAGCGTGGAATGCCGAATTGGTTGGATGAAACCTTACCAGTTTATCTACCGCAAATGATGCAAAAAGCAGGTTACACTACGGCACATTTCGGTAAGTGGCACCTAGGCGGTGGTGGACTACCCAATGGCGATACCTTAGCACCGCAACCCAAACAATATGGCTATGATGAAACCCGTGTCTGGAATGGGAATGGGCCAACTTGGAAAGGTGATAAGCATTTTCCGACCACTCGTTATATGGATAGTGATTCACTTTGGGTACACAGTTCAAGTCGATTGGCAGTAGACGAAACAATTGATTTTTTAGAAAGGAATCAAGATAAAGGCAAACCTCTTTTTGTCAACTTGTGGTTGAAAGACCCACATACCCCACTGTGGCCTACGGATGAACAACGAGCTCCGTACAAAGACTTTTCTAAGGATAAAGAAACATACTATGCGGTATTAACCGATGCAGACTATCATGTAGGACGCTTATTGGATTGGCTAGAAAAAATGAAAGCAGAAGAAAATACCTTAGTAATTTTTTCGAGTGATAATGGTCCAGCTGCTTGGGGCCCTTCAAAGATTGCAGGTTCGACAGGTGGACTAAGAGGACGTAAAGTTGATATTTTCCAGGGCGGTGTAAATGTTGCTTTTATTGCTTATCAAAAAGGTAAAACTGCCGTGGGTATGACCGATAGTACAAGCGTTTTATCAGCAGTCGATTTATTGCCAACTTTTTGTGAATTGGCTAAGATTGATCTACCAAAGGATTATCAGCCTGACGGCGAAAGCTTTGCCAGAGTTTTCGTTGGCGAACGTTTTGAACGTACGAAACCACTGTTTTGGGATTGGCGATTTTCTCGTGATAATACAGAGAATCAGTGGACTGCAGGTGCAGTTCGTTACGGTGATTGGAAACTGTTGACTAATAAAAAAAGTACAAGAAAAGAGTTATACAATATTGTTAATGACCCTTTTGAGAAAAATAATTTAGTGGAGCAAGAAATTGAAAAAACGAAAGAACTTTCGATGATGCTCGCCGTATGGCAAAAGGAATTGCCACGATAAAAAACATATGCCAGATATCAAATGATATAGTGCTATTAATAATTAAACAAAACTGATTCTGAAAGTCTAAACTACGATGCAAAAACACTTTTTCCTTCTAATCCGAACATTACTAAATTTTGGTAAAATCAATACCATGATTTTGGCGCAGACGGTTGCTTGGATGATACTTTTCTGCCTTTGTAAAGTGGGTAACTCAGACGATAGAGTGAAGGCAGCCGTGTCTTATTGCAGCGGCACTAGTGAACGTTATAATATTGTGTCATTGGAAGAAACTACGCTTTCATACAGAGTTTAAAAGATTGCATTGGGTGACTATGTAGTAATAACAAAATAGAGAAAAAAAATTTATGAAGAAAAATACGCTATTATTTAGTCTTGTTTTATTGCTACAAATTTTTGTTGGTAGTATACAAGCGCAGTCAAAAACCGATAGACCCAATGTCATCGTCGTCATTACGGATGATCAAGGCTATGGCGACCTCGGCTGTCACGGCAACCCTATCGTAAAAACTCCAGCGATCGATGCTTTTTATGAAAAATCAGTACGACTTACAGATTTTCATGTTGGACCTACTTGTGCCCCTACACGTGCAGGGCTATTGACAGGGCGATACGCCAATCGTACAGGCGTATGGCATACAATCGGTGGCTGCTCGATCTTACGAGATGAAGAAGTTACCGTGGCAGATGTATTTGCAGATAACGGTTATGAAACAGCACTTTTTGGAAAGTGGCACTTAGGAGATAGTTATCCTTCACGTCCTCAAGACAAAGGATTTAAACATGTCGTTGCACACGGTGGCGGTGGAGTAGGACAGACCAATGATGCATGGAATAATGACTACTTCGATGATAC
>CALLIG010000341.1 GCA_938009735.1 uncultured Flavobacteriaceae bacterium | reverse complement strand
CTTGAATTCGTCACAAAAATACCTTTGAGGTGATCACCTTTAAACCAAGTTTCCATTTCCTTAGTCACCTTAAAAGCTTTCTTCAAAGGGTGATTTATTGATTTGATATCAACTTTTTGCCCGATGGATTCAAAAAATGCGCGAAAGCCATCTTCTCTTTGTTTATTATTAACTTGAATTCCCATATTAACTATGGAATATTTTCCGCTATTACCTACTAGTCCATGTAATAATCTTGCAGCGACCATACCTGCAATATGAGAGTTTTGGCGGATAAAATATGCAGGGTCATCAAACTTAGCTTCTGTATCTAAAAAAACTACAGGAATACTTTTTAAATTTGCCTTTTTCAATAACTTATCACATTCCTCTTTAAAAAAAGGAGCTGCAACAATAGCATCGTAATTTTTTAAGAAAATTTGTTGACTTTGCTTTTTAAATGATGAAGTAGATCCAGCAAACTGGTAGAAGTCTACCTCAACACCAAGTTCTTTCAGTTCATCAACTGCTTTATTGATGCCTTTCTTTGGTAACTTCCAGTAGTTATACTTATCTCCTGTCTTAGGAATTAAAACGGCGAATTTAATTTTTTTTACTGAAGCTAGTTTTAAACGGCTAGCAGTCATATTTTTTTGATAGCCCGTTTCCTTAATGATCTTATGTATCTTCTCTTCAGTTTCCTTAGAAACACCTCCTCGTTTATGTAATACCCTGTCAATGGTACCAATAGAAACGTTTGCTAATTTGGCAATCTGTTTTATTCCCATAGCTTATTTAGTGCTATTTTTTTAAGCATCGTAAGTTACTACGTTTGAACTGGAATTTAACAATTAATCGGTCAATTAAGCCTTTTAGAGCTCACCAGCCAATATATTTCTAAATTGTATCGTCATATTCCTGCTCGGATGCAGCTGAATGCCTATCGGACCTTCCAAATTGGCATTTTCAAGTGTGTAGTTCATAACCTCGGTTCCGTTTAACCATACTTTATAACTATTACCAACGGCCGTTGCCTTAATTGTATTCCAATTATTCATTTTGAGAAGCTCCTTCACCCTTGTTGCTTCTACCGGGTATCCTTGCTTAGGAACATAAGGAGAGGCCGTCATGTCGCGTTTTAACGACCCTGACTCACCGATCTGTATTTGCGCATTTAGTTCATCATCACCTCGCATAAAAATACCAGAATCAACTGTTCCTTCGCCAAATTTAAAATCCATTTGAACTATAAAATCTTTATACTTTTTCTTTGTCCATAAAATGGATCCGGTTTTATCAGGATCACTTTTTGCCCAAAGTGTTCCTTCATCCATAAACCACCAAACATTATTTTTAGGCACTTCCCAAGCATCCAAATCATCACCATCAAAAATGCTCGTCATTTCGGGGTCGATATTTTCACTAAAAGAATTAAACGATTGATCTATGGCCTCCTTAGAAAGTGATGATCCGTTATGCACTAGAATCCGGTATTTAAACGTCGTTGACTCTCCTTTTTGTAATTTGTAATTTAAAATCTCTTTGCTATCTGAGAAAATGGCTTGCCCTAATGGATTCGCTGCAAAAAGCCCATACCCTCTAGCATGCCAGTAGGTAGGATAACCGACATTTTTCTCATGATCAATTATCGTAACAGAAACTGTTTCAGCCTCCATACTTCCTTCTAATTTCATCCATTTATTTCGAGTAGCCCAAACATCACCTCCGGTAAGCCCCTCACTCGCATAATAATTACCATTAATACCCTCGTTGCTCAAAACCTTTACTTCTGTAACGTTACCATCTGCATCAGTATATTCAGCTGGTTTGTCAGAAGGAAGTTCTAATTCACGCGTCATTCGCATAGCAATCATGCCTTCTTTATTATCTTTTAAAGAAACCTCTTGAATTGCTTTTAAGGTGGCTATTCTATCAATAATTCTGGTATTTCCTTCTTGACTAAAACTAAATTGCGTCGTCTCTTCTATTAAATCAATATTTTCAGGAGATCTCCATACCGCTTTAGTTGTCAAAACACCATCTTGCATGCTGACAATTTCTTGATGGTAAATGGTACCGTACTTGTGTTTTTCTTCCGCAGGAATTGCATACGAATTATTCCAAAAATCTAATCCATTCACATCTCCATAGTTCATCCATAATCCCACATGATGCGGATGATCAACACGTTCACTAGGTCTTGGAGCAAAAGGAAAACCTCTTGTTACTGTTTTACCGCTTTTAGTTATAATGGGGTATAAAATGGGTTTTGGAGTTTGCCCATCATACACATAACTCGTAAAACTTTCTCCATCGATTTTAACATCAACTTTTTTGTTGATTGTATCGTTTGTGAAAGTGACCTCTGGGCGCAAGGTCATTTCACTTTCAACAGAATTGTTACTTTCAGTCATGGTATTTTTTTCTTTACACGACATGGAAAGCAAGGTTAAAATCAAACAACAATTCAATCCTATTCTAATCATATATCAGGTGTTAATATTGAAATATTTTTCCGCCGGCCAATACATCTTGCGTTGTTTCATCAAAAGTAGCTTTGAGACCGGTTCTTAATGCCGCTGTAGTCATAATATTAGCGATTGAATGGTTATAACCTGCTTCAATCGGACCATTGGTGCTTTCGCGACTACGCACACATTCCATCCAATTTAGCATATGTTTTGTTGTCATGTTATCAGCACCTGTATTGGCAGATGTGACCACCTTTGGTGCATTCTCCGTAAGATCAAACCCTTCTAATTTATTGGGTTGCATACCCATAGCTTTTGCTTTTCCTTCTGTAAGTCCGCCATTATCACTCACTTTATTAGTGTCTAAGTTTAACTCCCCTCCATTGGAATAATAAATTTCTTTAGTTCCACCCGCAGAATTGGTAAATCTTGAAGAATAAGTCACCTGAAAACCTGTATCTAAATCATCAGATGGACCATAATCAAAAACAGCGGACATCGTATCAAAGTTTTTTCGGCCATCTTTCCACAAATAGATACCACCATTAGCGGCAACACTTCTTGGATGATTTAAACCAGAAAACCAATGTACGGTGTCAATTTGGTGTGACATCCATTGTCCTGGAATACCTGAGGAATAAGGCCAAAACAAACGATACTCTAAATATTTTCTTGGATCCCAAGCGGCTTCAGGGCGATTCATTTGGTAGCGTTTCCAGTCTACATCAGATTCTCTAATTTCACTTGTTAATTTTGGCAAACGCCATCTACCAGGTTGGTTAACATTCCAAGTCATTTCAACCATTACGATATCACCAAATTTTCCAGATTTTACATAATCGTTTGCAGCATGATAATTAGAACCACTTCTTCTTTGGGAACCGATTTGAAATACAATACCTGCATCTTTTACTGCTTTAATACCAACTCTTGCATCGGCCATGGTTTCTGCAAACGGTTTTTCACAATAAACATCCTTTTTAGCATTTGCTGCTTGAACTGTATGTAGTGCATGTTGAAAATCTGCGGTAGAAATGATTACTGCATCAATATCATTCTTATCATACATTTCTTCATTGTTACGCCATGAGGTAATCTTGTTTCCCGTAACCTCTTTTACTTTAGCCATACCCTCATCACGACGTCTGTTCCATATATCAGAGACACCTACCAACTCAAAATTCTGGTCCTTACTAAGGCTATTAAAAGCAGGAAGTAAAGCACCTTTAAATCGATTTGAAAAACCAGCAATACCTACGCGAACACGATCGTTTGCTCCTATTATTTTATTGTAACTACTAGCGCTCATTGCATTGGCTCCTAGAACTATTCCGCCTGATGCCAAAGCTGTTTTTTTTATGAAATTTCTTCTTGTTTTTTTCATCATGTATAATTTAAAATTCTCGTATTTTAATACTTTTGAAAGACACTTTATCACCATGGTCTTGTAATAAAATCAAGCCTTCAGGTATTTGACCAAAATTGTTCCATTTTTCATACTTACTCTTCTCAACTAAGGCTCTAAAAATTTGACTACTTCTATCAAATTCTACCACTTTTACCTGATTCAGCCAATGCTCAACATGCCCATCTCTAACAACAACTCTTGCGTTGTTCCATTTACCAACTCCCTTGAAGTTTTTACCTCTTGAACTACCATTGTTTTCAGCTCTAATCAAATCATACAAAGAACCTACCGTTCTATTTCCATTCTTTCCTTTTTTTGCATCAGGGTGTTTCTTATCATCTAAAATTTGAAACTCTAGTCCTATAGCTGAACCTTCCCCTTTGTTCAATTCCGAATCAACAAAGTATTTGATTCCGCTGTTAGCACCTTCTGTCATTTTAAAATCTACACTTAATTCAAAGTTGCTATACAAATCATTGGTTACAATATCTCCCCCATTTCTAGACTCGGCACCTCCTGAGGATAAGACACTAAGAATGCCATCTGAGATTTCCCAACCGTTTTCAGGAAACTCTGTTAGTTTTGCTCCTCTCCAGCCATTTGTTGTTTTTCCATCCCATAGTAAACGCCACCCTGTTCGCGCTTCGTTATCAGTAAGTACATTCTTCAAATAACTTATTTCTGGAACTTCACTATCAACCGACTTTCTAGACTTCTCAAGATCAGATGTCTTTATTTTAATGTTTTTCCATTTCACCTGCTTACCCTCTAATTCCGTATTTTTTCCGATACCATGTACTTGAAAAGCAATAAAACCTTCTGCGGTAGTATTATCTACTAAATTCGCACATTGTACATTATTAATCCAAGTACGAATGTTATTCCCTATAGCTTCGATGCGATAATGATTCCATTGACCAGGCACGAAAGCATTTTGCCCTTTTGAATTTCTTGAAAGTGGATACAACCATCCATTTCGCGCTTCGTCATAAATACCACCTGCCCATTTTCGTGCACTTGTCTCAATTTCACATTGATAGCCATGCACTCTTCCATCCATATATTCAGAAGTACTCAAGCTTCTAAATTGAACTCCAGAATTCAAACCATTTTCAACAAAGACGTCAAACTCAAGAATGAAATCTCCATACGTATTTTTGGTTGCCATAAAACTATTTGGAATCCCCATT
>CALLIG010000340.1 GCA_938009735.1 uncultured Flavobacteriaceae bacterium | reverse complement strand
GGTACTACGATAGGTTTGTATTTTTTAATAATATGAGCTGTACCCTTTCGTAACGGTTTCCATGGTGTGGTTGTGCCTTGCGGAAATGTAATAACCCAACCATCATCAAGTGCTTTCCCAATATTTGAAATATCACTAAACTTCACCTTACGATTAACATCTTTACCTTCCGATCGCCAAGTACGCTCTACACTAATTGAACCTGCATAAGCCAAAATTTTGGTGAATGCACTTTTCTTCATCGTCTCCGCTGCAGCGATATAATACATATTTAGTTTAGGTTTCCATATATAACCTAAACCTTTGATATTGTCTTCTCTTCCTTTTAAACTTGCATTAAACACATGAAACATTGCAACCACATCAGCAAAATAAGTTTGGTGATTACTTACAAAAAGTACATTGGTGCCTTTAAGATTTCGAAGAATTTCTGAGCCTTCAATTTCTAATTTATTGAAGCGTTTGTATCGTTGATGCGTCATCAACGCTAAAATACGGATGAGCCATTTTTTAATAAACAGAATATGCCCAAACGGATTCCTCTTAAATAAGCCCATAGTTTCGTGGTCAAGTAATTTCTAGTGGGGCAATTTACAAAATAAGTAAGTTACAATACCTGCTTCAACAGTTCTTTAATTTCACTCAACATCATTGCTGTTGCTCCCCAAACCGTGTAATCATTTAATTTAAAGGCAGGTACACTAATATTCTCTGCATATGAAGTGTTTAATGATTGCTCAAAAACCAAGGCATCATCCAAAAAATCAGTTAAGGTAACTTCAATGATATTTTCAACCTCATCTTCTTGAATTACGAAAGGTTTTGGATCATTATAAACCCCGATAAAAGGATAGACTTCAAAATTACTTGGCGGAATATAAACCGTACTTAATGCCTTTATCACCTGAATAGCAGCTGGCTTCACTCCTACCTCCTCATGTGTTTCTCTTAGTGCCGTTTGCCTTATATCTTCATCTTCTAACTCTTCTTTACCTCCAGGAAAAGCGACTTGGTTTGAATGAACACCTTTATAAGTCTTTCTTAGAATGAGCAACAAATGTGTTTGTTCAAATTGATCAGGATAAAACAAAGCCATGACTCCTGCTTTCTTAGCATTTCTTCGATCAGCATGTTGTGCTTTTAACTCCTTAATTCGACTTTCAGGAGCCATTTTAAAATGAGAAGCCTCGCCTGGTAAAGGCAGATTTTCTATTTTTGAAATCTGTTGTGAAAAAAAAGTAAAGTTCATGTGGCTCAAAAAAATTACACTTATTACAATAATACCATTATTATTTTTAGGGAGTTGCAAAGAAGAATCCTCTAAAAAGCAGTCTGAATCGGTTAAAAAAGAGATCTCAAAAGATTCCCTCTCGCAGACCATAGCAATAGAAGAACCCGAAGAGGTATTCAAACTCAATGAGGAGAATGCTATTCCGTTTTTCTTTGATTATCAAAAGGACCTAAAAGTTGATAAAGTAAAAATGACTACTAGTATGGGAAGTTTTACCATTCAACTTTTTGATAATGTGCCATATCATAAAGCAAACTTTATATTCTTAGCAAGACAAGGGTATTTTAACGGGACTCAATTCCACAGAGTTGTAGAAAATTTTATTATTCAAGGTGGAAATGCAGATGATAAAGAGACTACTGCCAAACGAAGAGAAATAGGCAGATATTTGCTTCCTCCAGACACACATAAAGGCCACAAACATCATAGAGGAACCATCTCAATGCCAAGTAGTGAAAACGACAATCCACATAAATTGGCATCACCTTATGAGTTTTTCATTGTTGTAACCAAACCAGGATCTTACCATCTCGATGGAGATTTCACACCTTTCGGAAAAATCATTGAGGGTATGAATGTTGTAGACAAAATCAATCAAGTACCAGTTGGAAAAGGAGATTGGCCTTCTCAAAACATATATATCGAAAAAGCAGAGGTGATTGAATAGCTAGATGTATAGGTGAAAAAGTATCTATTTCACCCCCTTTTACCTATAGATATTAGGCAAAGAAATCTTAAATTTCACAACCAACACTCTTACTAAAATTATTAAAACAATAGCACCAACATAAGCGTAGGCTGGATCAATGGGTAGCTTTTGGAACAAGAAATAGCCAAAGCCTCCTAAAATACAAGCTGTTGCATAGACTTCTTTTCTAAAAATTACTGGAATTTCATTACAAAGTATATCACGTATAACTCCTCCAAAACAAGCTGTGATTGTACCAAGCGCTACACACATTACTGGTGATAAATCGATGGCTAATCCTTTTTCTATACCAACCATTGTAAACAACCCAATCCCTATAGTATCAAAAAGGAAAAGCGTTTTACGCAAATACTTTAATTGATTTACAAAAATCACAGCAAAAACAACTGCTCCTAAAACCACAAGAAGATAGGTGTGATTTCTCAACCAAACTACGGGTGTGTTTCCAATAATCACATCTCGTAAGGTACCGCCGCCAATAGCTGTAACAAAAGCAATGATAAAAACCCCAAACATGTCGAGTTTCTTTTCCATAGCAACTAGTACCCCTGAAATAGCAAAAGCAATAGTTCCTAAGATATCAATCGTTAAGTAGAACATAGTTCAGTATTTAAACCCAAAAATTCGGGAGTTATCAGTATTCAAAACTAATTTTTTATTACTGATAACTGTATAAATAAATTTGTAATCTTTTTTCTATTTGAAACTAACCAAATCCATATCTTCATCATCTGGAGATTATTACCAATCATTTTACCACAAAAAACTTAGTACATGAATATTATAAAATCAATTATTACTTGCGCGTTTGTATCAATTTTCGCATTAAGTTCTACCGTTTTAAATGCCCAAACCTACGCCAAAAACGGCATGGTTGTCTCCTCTGATAATGGTTCTTCAGCAGTTGGTGCCGATATTTTACAAAAAGGTGGAAATGCTATTGACGCTGCTGTAGCAACTGCTTTTTCTCTAGCTGTAACGCATCCTTCAGCGGGTAATATTGGTGGTGGCGGATTTATAGTTTTTATGAATTCTGAAGGGAAAACAACAACCATCGATTTTCGCGAAAAAGCACCATTAGCAGCTACTAATGATATGTATTTAGATGATGATGGTCAGCTGATAGCTGGTATAAATCATGAAACAGCAAAAGCAATTGGAGTACCAGGCACAGTTGCAGGTTTGTACTATGCGCATAGCAAATATGGAAAACTCCCATGGGCAACCGTTCTGCAACCAGCAGTCGATCAAGCAAAAAACGGATTCCTTTTTAACTGGTCTTTATTCAATGCTGCAACCTATTTTACAACGGAAGGAAATGGCTCTACTTTTATGGACGGGTATTTTAGAAAT
Organism: uncultured Flavobacteriaceae bacterium; assembly: GCA_938009735.1. GTDB lineage: Bacteria > Bacteroidota > Bacteroidia > Flavobacteriales > Flavobacteriaceae > Maribacter_C. The sequence continues at coordinate 3,470 of CALLIG010000340.1, read as the reverse complement.
GAAGAAGGAACAATTATACAACCCAATGAAACTTGGAAACAACCAGCGCTTGCCGAAACGCTAATATTAATCCGAGATAATGGTCGAGACGGATTTTACAAAGGGAAGACAGCCAAAAAAATCGTTGATTTCATGAAAAAGAACGATGGCATTATTTCTAAAAAAGACTTAATTAAATATGAAGCAGTAGAACGCGAACCAATAAAAGGAACTTATAAGGGGTATGATATTTATTCAATGCCACCTCCGAGTTCAGGTGGAGTTGCACTTGTTGAAATGATGAACCTGATGGAGCTCGCTGATTTAAAAACTTTAGAATTTAACTCTGCAGGTCATTTGCATTTGGTTGCTGAGGCTATGCGAAGAGCTTTTGCAGATCGCGCTGAGCATTTGGGTGATCCTGATTTTAATCTGAATATGCCTTTAGATAAATTATTATCAAAAGAATTTGCTAAAAACCGATTTCAAGAAATAAATATGGCAAAAGCTTCGGTTAGTGACTCCAGTAAATTCGGTCGCTTATACGATAGTGAAAACACCACGCATCTTTCTACAATGGACAAAGATGGAAATGCCGTCTCTATGACCTATACACTAGAATATAGCTATGGTTCGCAATTGGGCTCAAAAGACTTAGGTTTCATTTTTAATAATGAAATGGGAGATTTTAATCCTCAACCTGGCATTACCAAAAGCAATGGACAAATAGGTACAGCCCCTAATTTAGTGGAACCTGAAAAAAGAATGCTCTCAAGTATGACGCCGACTATAGTTGGAAAAAATGGTAAACCATATCTCATTATTGGTAGTCCGGGTGGCCGAACTATTATCAATACCGTTTTTCAAACTGTATTAAATGTACTTGAATTTGACATGCGTATTGATAAGGCAATTGAAGCGCTTAAAATTCATCATCAATGGCTACCAGATCACATCATTTATGAAAAATATTTAATGTCGCCAGATACTCGAAAAGCACTTGAAGCAATGGGACATACGCTAAAAGAACGAAATAATATGGGAGCATTGATGGGCATTACTTATGATTCTGAAAAGAAACTTTTTACTGGGGCTTCTGACTCCTCACAACCTGATAGTGGCGCTGTTGGATATTAAATCAAATGCTAGTTCCAAGTCTCCGAAGAAGATTAGAATACTACTATTGACTCTTTTTTTGTGTCTATATGGATGCTCTTCAAAAGAAGACTTACCAAAAATAGAAACCGAAACAAATAGGCATATAAAGCACTTTGGTTTCACATTAGTAGATACCTATTGGGATGACCCTACCGATTCGGAAACAAAAACAGTTTACAATGATGAAGTAGCACCTTTTTCAAATATTGCAGATATTTTAGCTGTAAATCCAACAGATGATATTGTAGACAGAATGAAGGCTATGCAAAATCTTCAAATGAAAAGCATTCTGCATGTAAATGAAATATTTTTCGAAATAGAAGGTACAGATGCACCCTCAGGAACCGATTACAAACTGCGTATAGATGCACAAGAGCGCTGGGATATTTTTTTAGCCACAAATTCACTCTATTCAAATCAAAACTTACTACAAGCGATATATGTAGGTGAAGAACCTACTTGGAACGGAATTACATTTACTGAATTAAAGAAAGTTTCTGATTATGTAAAACTAACCATACCTGGCACTACTGTAATGATTATTGAAGCGTATCCTGCATTGAATGATTTACAAATCCCTGAGTCCGTTGATTGGGTTGGCTTTGATCACTACTTTATTAAAGATCCTCAAAACGACAGCTCTTTTATTTCAGAACTAAGTGTTTTGAAATCAAAATTATCCGAAGAACAGAAAATCGTATTTGTAATGGATACGCATTATATTGATTTTGCACATGGAGATTTGGGAGGAATTGCGCTTAATGAAATGGGGACTGTAGCAAATAGTTATTATGAACTTGCAAAAGCCGAACCCAAAACGATTGCTATTTTAGGATATTATTGGCCGAGTGGTTTTGATCAAACCAATGCTGTTGGAGCAAGACATATGCCAGATGCCGTAAAACAAGAGTATACGAGAATAGGAAAAGAGATTACTAGCAAATAATAGTAGCCCATATTTAGATAAAATACTATCCAATAAATTTAGTCGTTAGGTCTAGAGATAAAACCAAAATAAAAATGACCCAAAAACTATTTACAATTGTATTCCTTTTTTTAAGTGTTATCGCAATTGCGCAAAGTACAGACTTAGATAAAAATTATGTTGAAGCAAAATTTGTTAAACTTCCTTCAAAACCAATATTGAATGATGCCGATCGTACATTTTCTGTTGCAAGTTTAAATTCAGAAGTCCTCACACAATCATTCTCACAATACTATTTTGAAAGTGAAATTCATATAAATGGTTTTACGAAACTTAATGCTGACGCCTATATTTATATTGAAAGCAAGTTAATCGATGTTAACATAATAAATAGTGAGGTAATTAGTGAAGCAAAAAGTTCTACCGACAAAGATGGTAAAGTAACACGTTGGACAGAGTACGAAGCACAAGTACAATACAGAACGCAAGGTGAAGTCATTGTTTCATCTGTTGACGGATCAATCAACGAAGTATTTAATTTCACCAAGGAAAGAGGAAAAACAAGTAAAACCAAAAAATCATATAAAGAAGCTGATAACTTTCGAAAGAAGAATAATGTTAGAGCGCTTCGAACCGAATTTGTAAAAAATGTAATAGATAATGTTAACTTAAGGTTAGAAAATCTTTTTGGATATGCTGAAAAGAAATCTAAGTTTCATTTATGGATTTTAGATTCAAAAAAGCATCCTGAAAACGAAAGTCATAAAGCTAATTTTACCATCGTTAAAAATGCATTTGATAGCATGAACAGCTATGAGTCTGTTGATAATATCAAAAAAGAAGTACAACCTGCTTTAGATTATTTTAATAGCATTATCGCTAAATATCCTGAGGATAATAGAAAATCAAAAAAGTTGAGATATGCATCTTTATACAACATAGGTTGGATAAATTATTATTTAGACAATGTAGAAGCGAGCAAAGAATATGCAGATAAAATTATTGAAAATGGCAATAGTAAGTCAGACGGAAAAACCTTAGGAGATCGATCAACTTTTCTTATGGAATTGTTAACTAAAAACGAAACGAACACAAGGCATTTACAAATTATAACTGAAGACAAGTCCAATTACTACCAGTCTGGCAACGACGGTCAACAAGTGCAAGGATCTGTGGTAGAATTTAACCCTGAAGAAGATTCTGATTATTCTTTTTCATTCGCCATAACAGCTGCAGGAGATACAATTCCTGGATATGTAAATATTGCTAACATTAACAAATTATCCAATTCTGTAAAGTTATATGTTAAAGATCTACAGGGTAAAGTGGTACCAAGAGTTTTGGCAGCTTATGAGGTAGATTTACTACTCCTCGGAAATGGTGAAAAAAGATACACCATCCCTTTTAA
>CALLIG010000339.1 GCA_938009735.1 uncultured Flavobacteriaceae bacterium | reverse complement strand
GTCAAATCCATCGCATGTAAAGCTCCCGCTAAAACAGCTTCTTGACCATTATATAAGTGTAAAAACCCTCTGACTTTTTGTTGGATATAAACAGCAGCAAGCTTGTCTTCGAATTTTCTCCAGAAGAGCATGTCTTCGTACCACTTTAAATAAACTTCTTTGGTTATTTTCTCCATCTATCTACTTTTTAATAAATTTCCCGAAAAAACGGAGAACAAAAATACATATTAAATCAGTAGAGAAAAAAAAATGAAGTAAAAGCTTTGATTAAATTAACTCCTATAACAAAGCGAAAGAAAATTGTAATTTTAGTACATATTAAAGCACACTTTCTATAAGAAGAAATTAATCTAGAAATGAATTGTCAAAGGCTAATGGAAGTATTTTAGCTATAGCATTACATTTTAAAACTTCGCCTATCTCACCCATCATTAAAATAGCTATATTTTGTTTTTGCTTTACCTCATACTCCGACATTGACTGCCTGCAATTGCCGCAAGGTGCAGCAGGTTTATCAACAATATGATTTATTGATGTCGCTGAAATCGCTACTGCTTTAATAACTACGCCAGGAAAATTAGCTCCTGCATAAAACATGGCGACTCGCTCCGCACATAAGCCCGCAGGGTAACAAGCATTTTCTTGATTATTACCAACTATCACTTCTCCGTTTTCTAAAAGCAAGGCTGCTCCAACTTGAAAATTAGAATAAGGGGCATACGCTTTTTTGCGTGACGCTACCGCAGACAACATTAAGTTCTTTTCATCTACTGAAAGTTCTTCAATAGAATCAAATACCGTAAGATCAAAGCTTATATTTTGTTTTCTCATCAAAAGAGATTTAAGGTATAAAAGTAGTTAATAGCGTCAATAATAAGATTATGATATGTACAAGTGTAATTGTTTTCCTTTTGTCAAAAAAGTAAATGATTGAAAACATAAGTAGTGTCACCGAAATAATTCTGACACCAACTACAAATAACATTTCGATTCCAGCTGAAATAGAAGCATTTACTTCATGTACCGCTCTTTTACCCTCGGGTATGTTTCTCCCATCTATAAACAACAAGTAGACTGTTAGTCCGAAAAAACTCAAATTGAGAATAAAAACAAACCATCTAAAGATTTTCTTTCCCAAAATTAAAAATTGATTTTAAACAACTAATCTGAACCAACTTTCTAAAACAACAAAACCTGCTAATTAGCAGGTTTTGAATGATATTTATATTTTTTCTTAGTCATTGAAATACTCTTCTCCTAAACTAAACGTAAGTGAAAAACGCAAGGTGTTTTCTAAAGGGTTTCTAACTTGTGATGTTGAGAACAAATAAGACAAATCAATTTGAGCTGCTTTAAATTTGAAGCCTGCACCCAAAGTGAAAAACTTTCTTGAACCTTTCTCTTCGCTTTCGTTAAAATAACCTGTACGAATCATAAATGAATCTTGGTAGGTATATTCAGCTCCTAATGCCCATGTAAACTCTTTAAGTTCCTCACCGAATCCATCAGGTGCATCTCCGAATGATTTACCAATTCCGCTAAAGAAACCTATTTGCTGGTATTCATCATTATCTAAGGCATCAATAGAACCATCACCATTAAAATCTTGTGGTGTAGGCACAAGTAATTTGTTGAATTCTGAAGTAATACCTATTACATTATCTTGATCTAAAATAAAATCAAAACCAACACCCGCTTTTAAATTCGTAGGTAAGAAATTTTCCTGACCACCTTCATCGTATTGTATTTTACCACCTAAGTTTGAAAAATTAAACCCAGCTCTCCATCTACCATCAAAGCTATTATATGCTTTCTCTCTTGAACGATAATATCCTGAAACATCAACAGCAAATGAAGTAGCTGCTTGTGAATCAACATCACCATTTTGAGGTAATTTGAGGTTCGAACGAATAAACCTACCACCAACTGACATAGAGAAAGTTGGACTTAACTTCATTGAATACGAACCATCTAAGGCTAATTCATTTGGTTTCGCCGTTGTACCAGGGTCATTCGCAAACTGTCTTAGTTCAATTTCACCTAATGTAAAATAACGTAAACTCAACGCAAAAGCGTTTCGATCATTAATTTTATTATAAAAACTCGCATTCAAAAGTGAAATATCAGTAATGATACTTTCTAAATAAGGAGTATAACTCACACCTATTCCCATTTTGCGTTCTGCAAATGCAAACTTGGCGGGGTTCCATTGTTGCGAAAAAGCATCCGTAGATGTTGCAACTCCCATATCACCCATACCGGCAGATCTTGCGTCAGCGGCAATCGTTAAAAAAGGAACTGCTGTAGTAATTACTCTTCCATCATCTTGGGCTGATAATTTACATACAAAGGCAAGTAAGACTACTAATGATAATTTTTTCATTTCTTTTTGCTAAGTTTAATTGGTAAAGGTTTGTATTCTCCTTCTAATTCTAAAATATATTGGATGTCTTACACGTAAACGGCGATTTTAAAGATATCTTATATGAAATAGGTATTATTTTTTGATAAGTAATACAGGTAAAAGAGTCAAAAACCATTATTACTACCATCATATTTACTAACGAAGTCTCACTATCAGTTCATTAACGCTTATTTCAAATAAAAAAGATATAGGTTCATCATACTAATAGGATTATTCTACCGTTATGAGTTTTATACGCGCATACTTTTCTATTTAAGGCGTTCGAATTGATTTCTAAAATATTTTTCTAAGAATGAAATATAATGTGCAAATCGTCGTTTTATATGCCGAAAGTGATGCTTAATTAATCAAAATCCAAATTACAAATTGCTAAGAAATGCAATTAACTTATTTGAATCTCAAGTCCTAATTATGAAAAAACAGTTTATCAAAGTTGTACTTTCTTGTGCAGTAATTGCGGGAGGTTTTTCAGTTACCAGCTGTAAAAAATCCGGTTCTTCGAAAAATGTATCAAGAGCTACAGGTTGGAAAATAAATGCAAAAGAAGGCGGCTTCCAATATAATACAGATTTTAAGGAACAAGAGACTTCTCCGGGCCTTGTATTTGTTGAAGGTGGAACTTTCACCAAAGGAAAAGTTCAAGATGATGTAATGCACGAATGGAATAATACTCCTACATCGCAGCACGTTCAATCTTTTTATATGGATGAAACCGAAGTAACTAATGTCATGTACCTAGAGTACTTAGATTATTTAAAGAGTGTTTATCCACCAGAAAATCCAAAATACACTAATATCTATAAAGGTGCTTTGCCTGATACATTGGTATGGAGAAATCGTTTAGGTTTCAACGAAACAATGACAAATAACTATTTGCGTCATCCAGCATATGCTGAATACCCAGTAGTTGGTGTTAACTGGATTCAAGCTACACAATTTGCAGAGTGGAGAACTGACCGTGTAAACGAAGTTCTTTTAGAAAGAGAAGGTTATTTGTCTGAAGATGCAAAATACCAAGCTGCTTCTGGTGAAGTTGAAGGAACGTTTAGTACTGAAGCTTACCTTAACAGACCTGAATCTGTGTACAACGGTCAGATAGATTCGTTACAAGGAAAAATGAAAAAAGATAGTACCAATACTTATGCAAAAAGAAGTAGCGGTGTAATTTCTCCTGAATACAGACTTCCAACGGAAACTGAATGGGAATATGCAGCACAAGCAAATCAAGGTACTCGTGAGTATAACAACTATAGAGGTAGAAAAAAATACCCATGGGAAGGTGACTATACTAGAAACGGACAACGTGTAGGTAGAGGTGATCAATTAGCAAACTTCAAGCAAGGTAAAGGTGACTACGGCGGAATTGCTGGATGGTCTGATGATGGTGCTGATATTACTGCTCAAGTAATGTCTTACAAGCCTAACGATCTTGGCTTATATGACATGGCAGGTAATGTTGCTGAATGGACAGCTGATGTATACCGACCTATTGTTGATGATGAAGTAAGTGATTTTAACTACTATAGAGGAAACATTTATATGAAATCTGCTATTGGCGAAGATGGTAAAGTAACTATCTTAAGAGATTCAGTTGCATATGACACCTTACCAAATGGTAAAGTAGTAGCAGTTAATTTACCTGGAGAGATAAAAATGATACCAGTTGATGAAGACGAAACTTACTTAAGAACAAATTTTAGTTCGTCTGACAACAGAGCTTATCGAGATGGTGATGCTGGTTCTTCAAGATTCTTTGATCAATTTAGCGATGAAGAAGATGAAGCAGATCAAAGAAAGATGTATGATTCGCCTACTCACAAGGTAGAAAGAGATTCAGCAGGAAAATTGACTCGTGAATATGACAAATCAAATAACCGAACTTCTTTAATTAATGATGAAGTACGAGTTTTCAAAGGAGGTTCTTGGAGAGATAGAGCTTACTGGTTAGACCCAGCTCAAAGAAGATATTTACCACAATATATGGCTACTGATTATATCGGCTTTAGATGTGCAATGTCAAGAGTAGGATCTAAATCTAAAACAAAAAACAAAACCCCTAGAGGTAAGAAAGCAAAATAATAAATTGCTATAGAAAGATAGAAAGCCTTGACATCATTGTCAGGGCTTTTTTTATACTTTTGTTTTATGAACATAGTAGAACTACACCAACTCTTTTTATCCTTTCCCAATATCTCTACCGACACCAGAAAAATCAGCGAAAACTGTATTTTTTTCGCACTCAAAGGAGATAATTTTAATGGAAACAAGTACGCCTCAGCTGCTCTTGAAAAAGGAGCTAAATATGCTGTAGTAGATGAGAAGAAGTATTCGCTTTCAAACAGCTATATACTTGTAGAAGATGTTTTAGAAACATTACAAAAACTAGCAACCCAACACCGAAAACATACTGGAGTAAAAGTTATCAGCCTAACTGGCAGCAATGGCAAAACCACGACTAAAGAACTTATCAATGCTGTTCTTTCAAAAAAATACAAAACCATAGCAACTATTGGTAATTTAAACAACCACATTGGTGTGCCACTTACTTTACTTTCTATAAAGTCAGACACCGAAATCGCAGTTGTTGAAATGGGAGCTAATCATCAAAAAGAAATTGAATTTTTATGTGAAATTGCACAACCTGATTACGGTTACATTACCAATTTCGGAAAGGCTCATCTAGAAGGTTTTGGAAGTGAAGCCGGAGTAGTAAAAGGCAAAAGTGAATTGTATGATTTTCTACTTGCCAATAAAAAAGCTGTATTTCTAAATGCTGACGATCCTATTCAGAATGAAAAACTAGGCAGCTATATTAATAAGTTCGGATTCAGTACAGACAAACATGAATATTATACGATTGAGCATTTAGGCGCCAATCCTTTTGTTCAGTTAAAGATGGAAGGCATAACAATTAATTCTCAACTTATAGGAAGCTATAATTTCACCAATTGCGCAGCAGCTGTAGTGATGGGGAAATATCTGAACGTCTCGTTACAAGAGATAAAAGCAGCTATTGAAAACTACATTCCTGAAAATAATAGATCTCAGATTTTAGAAAAAAACGGACATCAAGTTATTTTAGATGCTTACAATGCAAACCCAACTAGTATGAATGCAGCTTTGGAAAACTTCAAGGCAATAGATGGAAAAAATAAAATAGTATTTCTAGGAGACATGTTCGAATTAGGAAACACGGCAGCTGCAGAACATCAAAGTATTGCCGATTTAACAGAACAATTCGATTTTACAGACGCCTATTTAATTGGTGAAAATTTTAATGGTATAACTACTGCACTAAAAACCTTTGAATCTTTTGAAGCGTTTTCAGACTACCTAAAAAAAAGCCCATTAGAAGAAAAAGGAAATCTTCTTATCAAAGGATCTCGTGGAATGGCAATGGAAAGAATATTAGAAATTTTATAACCGTTTCTATTTAAAAATAAGTGGGATATACTGGATTCGAACCGGTGACCTCTGCCCTGTCAAGGCAGCGCTCTAAACCAACTGAGCTAATATCCCAATAATCGCCTAAGATATAAAGAAATTTTAGCTTACCCTTTTACTGTTTTATAAAGAATCTTTCTACCGGCTTTTTGTTTGCTATAAAATGGATTATATAAAATCCTGAAGGTAGTATTGATACGTCGATATCTGAATTGTCAGGAGTTAAAAATATTTTTCCAGAAACATCAGACACAATAATGTTTGTAGCTATTGAATCTGTTTGAACAAAGAGTTTGTCAGTCACAGGATTTGGGTAAAGGATAATTTTCTCACTTTCAATTATTTCCTCAGGTTCCACTTCAGAATCCGTATTAGATTCTGGATCTGGCTCTGGATCGGTTTCGGGGTCAGGATCTGGATCAGGGTCTGGATCTGGGTCTGGATCTGGATCTGGGTCAACTGTTCCACTTTCGTCAATTTGAATTTCTTTAAAAATTCCTTGACTTAAATTATAATAACTACCACTTGGAGTTTCTTCTAGCTTGATAGCCCGAATCATATAAGTGTGATATCCGATTTCATTATTCGTTGTAGTAAATGAAGTTTCAACAATTGCACTTGTTGTTAGCTGTTGAAAATCTCCACTATTATTTGATTTTACATAAACTTGATATCCAAGTACATTGTCATTACTAGCACTCCATGATAATTCGATTTCATTATTTGCAACTATTTGCAAACCTGAAGGAGGGGCTACAATATGCATACGAAGTGTAGGGTCACCAAGCAATGCAACATGAACCATTTTTGAATTAGGTATAGTGGAAGCGTAGTCAAATCCATTACTCGTATTCTTAGCACAGTAACCAATGTTTTCACCCAAAGCCATTTGATGAAATTGCCATTGCGGTATGCCACTCCATGCGCACGTTAAAATACTACCACTTGCTAAAGAAGCCCGCATGATGTTATCCTTTACATCCCAATCGCCTAGGTAGCTGCCAAACAACATTGTAAATACCGATTTTATGTCATTATTCACGAAATCTTTGGTTTCACCAACATCTCTTACACTATTATAAAACCCAGGTCCATTACCATGTGACCATAAATAGCTCTCAACTGCCATTGTAGATATATAATCTTTATCCTGAACATTTTCAGGACTAAACATTGAATAAAAAGAGCGGTATGCACTAGCAGAGAATGAGTTTTCTCCACCCCCAAAATTGTCATCAATTAGTGCTCTTGGCGCAACAACAAATTGTTTGTTTCGAAATGCATGATTCTTATTAAGATACTTTCGTAATAATTCGGTCTCACTTTCTTCAAAATCGAATAAATCAACAAAATCAACTCTTCCTACCTGTAATTCAAGATCCGAAGGCAATTGGCTTTGATCAAATTTTCCATCTCCAGGCACATTGTGGTTTCTTGGATCTGTAGCCGAACTGTTGTTAACGCTTGCATCTGTCCAGTTACCATCCATATCTCCATAATAGGCATCAGCTGGCCATGCACCCCTATGATCAGGGTGGCCATCTGGCATAATCAATCCTGAATATGGTACCGGTATGTGACCCACAATAAAAACAGCCTTAACTTCTGCTGGGGCTGAATTATAAATTTGTCTTATTCGATCTCGCACCCCAGGCACACTTTCTGATGCTTGAACATCAAGTCTTGTAACAGACCATCCATCACCCACAATATCTTGCTCAAGTGTTCGTAATTCTGGTTCAAGTGAGCTAGCAATTGTAGCTTCTACTAATAAAACTAATCTTCCTTTATTTTCGTTTTTAATCACCTTAATCCCAGAGAGAATATAACCGTTGGCAACAAAATTTGAATATTCCTTTTCAACACGATATTCATAGGCAGCACCAAGCTCTACATTGTCATCTACATACTGAGAACTTGCACCTGACAAGGTTGCAATAGGACTTAAGAACGAATCATTGTCTGTACTTGTCTTTCTGTAAATTTTAATGGTATTGGCATTTTCTCCTGACCATTGAAGTGTTATTCTATTAGGGTTTTCAGTAACTAAAGCGGTCAATGGAACTGCTAAATCTTTGGGTGTTTGAGAAAACCCTTGATAAGCTTGAAATATGCATATAATAACTAAAACTAAATTTCTCATTTCCATAATTCTGTATAACCAATGGTATACGTTTAAAATCCTTAATTTAACTGTACTTAATACAAAAAATAGTAACGTCCAATAAATAGACGAAGTAGAAAGCACCACTTAAAAAAGCGATATTATATCAACCTCTAGTCCAATTTGTATAGCAATTAAGCTATACACAATAAGTCTGGGTTGGTTTAATAAATTAGGAGGCTTGAGAACTATTTTACCAGTTGGTTAGACTGTGATAACTGAAATTCAGTTTGTAAAAAAGTATTCTAATGTGGCTAATATAGGTAATCAGTAATAAATTAGAATACATTTATTATAAAAACTACCGATTTGTAGGGCTTTACAGACCTTTATGAATCAAATTAAGTACCAATTTTAATATTTTAAATTAACTTTTATTAAATTTATCAAGCATTGAATTTTTAGTGTTTATTTTAATGAGAGTCTAAAAATTCAAGGGCAAGACAATTTTCAAATTGAAAATAAGGCCTTAAACATACTTTGAGAATGAAATCAAATAAAAATAATAAAAGAAGAAGTTTCATTAAAAAATCTGTAGCTGGTGTCTCGGCAAGTATTATTATACCGGGTTATGCTTGTGGCTCAACTAAATCGAAACTAAAACCTATGAAAGAAACTATTGGTCATGGTGATTTCACCTATACTGTTGACAAAAATTGGGGCGTACAAGATCCTTCAAAAATTCCTGTAAACGATTGCCATGAAATGGTCCTTGATAGTAAAGGACGTATTTTGATGACTACCACCGGAGACAATAATAACAACATTATTGTTTATGATAAATCAGGAAAGGTTTTAACCTCTTGGGGAACAGAATTTCCAGGTGCTCACGGATTATCAATTGCTGGCGAGGGTAGCGATCAATTTTTATTCATTACTGACCCTAATACCCATCAAGTTCATAAAACTACTTTAGACGGAAAAATAATCATGACACTTGAACGCCCAAAAGAAGTTGATGGCTATACAAGTAATGAACAGTTTCTACCAACAGAAACAGCTATTATGCCTAATGGTGATTTTTATGTCGCCGACGGATATGGTCAAAACTATATTATAAAATACAATGCTAAAGGTGAATATTTAAGCCATTTCGGAGGCAAGGGCGAAGGCGCTGATAAATTCAATTGTTGTCATGGTATCACTTTAGACACAAGAGATGCTGCAAACCCAACTTTATTAATTACATCAAGGGCGAGTCAAGAATTCAAACGTTTTACTTTAGATGGTAAACATTTAGAGACCATTCCTCTTCCAGGATGTTCTATTTGTCGACCAGTAATTCATGGTGAAAATATCTATTTTGCCGTCATAGTTACCAAAACGTGGGATTCATGGGATGGCATGATTGCCATATTAGATACAAACAACAAAATTGTATCGCTTCCAGGTGGAGGCCTGCCTGTTTATACTGATGGAAATTTAACTCCTCCTGAATTCGATGGTAAAACATTTAGAAATCCGCATGACGTTTTGGTTGATAATGATGGTGATCTATATGTTCCGCAATGGGCTTCAGGAAAAACCTATCCTATTAAATTAAACCGAGTTTAAATAGACACAAACATAATTGCTGAAGTCATAGAAAAATAAAACCAAATAGAGTTTATTGGCTTGGACTAAAACAGAAATATATCAAAAACAAAAAAGCTTTCGTGAAAACGAAAGCTTTTTTTATTGTGGGCCCTGAAGGATTCGAACCTTCGACCCCCTGCTTGTAAGGCGGTAAAGTTTACTTTTCATTTATTTGCATTTATTTTCTTATGTTCTGATTATCAATATTTTATGATTTTTTGCTTTTCATTTATTTGCATAATTCGTATCTTAATAGTAGAAAATGTTTAACCTATGTTTAACCCACTGTAGACATAATTATGGCCAGCATCAAACTAATATTGAAAAAAAAACCATTAAGAGATGGAACTTTTCCCATCTTTTTGAGAGTAACGAAAAATAGAAAGCACAAACACTACAAAACGCTATTTAACGCGAATATAGCGCATTGGGATCATAGGTCTGGACAGTTCAAAAATAACAAGCAATATATTCAAGAAAACAGATTTCTTCAAAACCTTAAGACAAAAGCTTTCAATATTTGTAGCCAACTAGAAATTGATACCGAAAATTATTCGCTCTACGATTTTGATAATGTATTTAGAGTCAAGGCAACATCAAAAACTGTGACCAAAAATTTCTTCTTTTTCTGGGATGAAATCATAACTGAGCTTAGAAGTTCGGGAAGAACAGGTGATGCATCCCTCCATGATGAAAGTTTTAAGGCACTTAAAAGATTCAATAAAAGTACCAAGCTAAATTTTGAGGAGATAAATTTTACGTATCTGTCAAAATATGAGAACTATCTTCGGT
>CALLIG010000338.1 GCA_938009735.1 uncultured Flavobacteriaceae bacterium | reverse complement strand
GAAATTCAAAACCATACTTGATCAAGGTGGAAACCAATTCGTTGCGGTAGAAGAAAGCGATACTTGGAAAATCATACAAAGTGAAGTCAATCTATTAGAATGTCTTGACAAAAAAAAGGAGGACATTTCAAAATGGACATTATCAGAATATCAGCAAGGCGATTACCAAGAAATTATTCCATTCCAACCATCTGCTTATCGCGACTTTATGCTTTATGAGCAACATGCGATCGACGCTGCCAGAGGGTTCGTCAAAAAGTATATGCCCCATTTATTGCCCATTGTAAATGCTTACGAAAAACTTTTTAGTAAACCTTTCCCTAAGTTAAAACCAAAAAAAAGATATTACCAACATCCCATTTATTATATGGGCAATCACCTCAATTTTATTTCCAATAATGATACGATTGCTATTCCTTCTTATACCAAACAATTGGATTACGAATTGGAACTAGCTGCCGTCATTACCAAGCCATTAAAGAATGCTTCCATTGATGAAGTAAATGATGCAATAGGCGGTTATTTAATTTTGAATGACTTCTCCGCAAGAGATGTCCAACTAGATGAAATGGAATGTGGATTTGGGCCAATGAAAACTAAAAATTTTGGAAGCGCCATTTCTTCAATTGTGGTTAGTAAGCAAGCAATTAACAATCAGGTCGATGATTTGAAAGTCAAAGTAATCATCAATAATAAAACGATTGTAGAAAGCAGCACTAAAGGAAAATTGTATTCCTTTCAAGAAGCGATCGCCTATGCCTCATGGGAAGAACAACTTCATCCTGGTGAAATATTTGGCTCAGGAACCATCCCCGGTTGTACTGGAATTGAAAACGAGGTGATGCTCAACAAAGGAGATAAGATAACCTTAGAGGTGGAAGGTATTGGACAACTCACCAACAAAATAATTTAGAATGAAAGATTACGAAATCATATTAAAAGAGGCGACGCAAGGAATGGGATTTGTTCCCAACAGCCTTGACGCGATGGGAAAGAAACCAAATATACTAGGTGCCTTTTCGATGTTATACGCCAACATAAAAGGATTCTCTTCCTCTCAAACCTCGGCATGGACAGGGATGAAAATTTTGCTTAAAAATTTGAGGTGGACCTTGCAAGCAAAAAAAGAAAGTCATCTGGAAGTTCCCACTTACTTAAAAGATTTGATTGCACATGTAGCGAGCAATGCCGCAGGTTGTAGATATTGTCAAGCACATACGGCACACACAGCACATAAGAATGGCGTCTCAATAGAAAAACTTCAAAAGGTCTGGGAGTTTGAAGTTTCTGACTTATTTACCGAGCAAGAAAGAACGGCACTTCGGTTCGCTTTAGCCGCAGGAAGTACGCCTAATCAAGTTACCCCTGAGCATCATAAAAATCTAAAACAGTTTTTTACCGAAAGTCAGATAGTCGAAATTGTAGCAACTGTTTCCATATTTGGATTCTTAAATCGGTGGAATGATTCTATGGCAACGGAGTTAGAAGATAAACCTTTTCAATTTGCTCAAACGCATTTGGCCAACACATGGAATGCCGGTAAGCATATGACAAAATCATAAATAATGGCAGCAACAATTAATGAATTTAAAAGAGGGTGGAAGGTTTTATTAGCTTGCTTTCTAGGTATAGGCGTAAGTCTAGTATCCTTGGTTTATTACTCAGGTGGCATCTGGATCAAACCTTGGCAAGAAGCATTCGGCTGGACTCGTGCAGAGATTGGATTAGGTCAAGGCTTGAGTACCTTAGCTATCGTCTTAGGTGCGCCATTTGCAGGTTGGTTAATTGACCGATTTGGATTAAAAAAAGTAGCGACGATCTCCTTGATCTTATATGCATGCTGTCTTTATCTTATCAGTAACATGAATGGCTCACTTAGTATTTTTTATGCTTTATGCATTTTATTAGCACTCTTGGCGCTACCATCTACGCCGCTTGGATTTACGCGGGTAGTCAACGCGTGGTTTGAAAAAAATAGAGGATTGGCATTAGGGATCAGTCTTACATCAACAGGTTTTGGTGCTTTTCTGATTCCTAAATATCTGACGCCATATGTGGACAACTATGGTTGGGAAGAAGGTTACTTTTTATTGTTTGTCATAGTGATGATTGCCGTTCCTTTTATTTTTTTATTATTAAAAAATGAACCAGCATCAACTGCTCAACAAGTAGAAAAGGATATTCCCAAAACAGGTTTAAATTTAAAGTCAGCCATTAAGACGCGCCTTTTTTGGAAAATAGGATTGGTCTTCTTTTTTATTTCTGTGGGCATTATTGGACTGATTCCAAGTTTTATTCCTTTGCTACAAGATGCAGGACTATCCGCTTCGGAAGCGGGAAGTTATGCCGCCATACTTGGGTTGTCTGTCATGTTGGGAAGATTGTTAACAGGCTTTTTGATTGATCGATTCTTTGCGCCTTACATTACTGCCATCGTATTTTTATTTGTCGCATCAGGTTGTTTAGCCTTAGGTCTAGGCGGTATTCAATTTGCCTTATGGGGCGCCATTGCACTTGGATTTGCGATAGGAGCTGAAGTAGATCTCATCGGTTATTACACCGTCAAATATTTTGGCTTAAAAAATTACGGTTCTATTTATGGCGCTCAATATAGCATCTTCAGTCTTGGCGGAATCATCAGTTCTGTATTAGCGGGGTACATTTGGGATACAACAGGTAACTATGATTTGGCGCTTAAGATTGGCGCAGGTTTATTAATTGGAGCAGTTGTCTTAGTATTAACTTTTCCTAAATTTCCAACACAAATTCAAGACTAAGGATTTGTTTAAATATCATTAGAAATGAAAATCATCGACTTATCTAAAACGATTCAATACAATCAGAATGACCCTTTTTTTATGAAGGTCAACATAAAACACAAATCACATAAAAGCTCAAAATGGTTAATTCGTTTTTTGGGATTACCGTTTCGATTATTTCCTAAAAAATTTATCGGTTGGGCAGACGATGAAATAAAAAAGATGGGTGTTCATTCTACTACACATATGGATGCACCTTGGCATTATGCGCCGACCTGCATGGGGAAGCCAGCCAAGACAATTGACCAAGTTCCATTGGAATGGTGTTATGGAGAAGGAATGGTCATTGACATGAAACACAAAGAAGATTTTGATCCCATCACGGTAAAAGATATTCAGACATTTTTGGAAAAAGAGAATCTATCGCTCCAACCTAAGATGATTGTTTTGATAAAAACGGGTAGAGATAAATTAATGGGGACCAAAGATTTTTTTTATAAAGGAACAGGGATGAGTGCCGAGGCAACCGAATGGTTAATCCAACAAGGAATCAAGGTAATGGGCATTGATCAATGGGGCTGGGATTTGCCTTTGCCTCATCTAATCAAAGAAGCCAAAAAAAGTAATAATGCTGAGTTGTTTTGGGAAGCGCATTTGGTAGGGGTTGATTATGAATATTGTCATATGGAACAGTTGACTAATTTAGATGCGCTACCTATCACAGGTTTTCAAGTTGCTGCTTTTCCCCTAAAAATAAAAGGTGGTTCCGCGGCTCCTGCAAGGGTAGTGGCGATACTAAATGAAGCAATAAAACCTGCTGCTAACTGACATTAGTCGAGATTGCATTAAAAGCCTGCTTACTATATAACTTAAAATAAAAAGTCTAAATTTATATCTTAGACTTTATACCCAAATATTTTGTAGAGCATGGAAAAAGACTATTTAGCTGCTTGCAAAATATTTCGGTATGATGTCTCTTATTAAGATGAAAAATGAAAGAACTTAAAAAACATATAGAAAAAATAGTTTCACTAAATGAGGAAGAATGGAAGGTTCTAAAAAATGGGATTGAAAAAGAATCTTATTCAAAAGGAGATTTAATTTTATCCGAAGGAGAACATTGTGACTTTATTGCTTTTGTGCAAACAGGTCTATTTCGATTTTATACGATGAAAGAAGAAAATGAAAAAGTAATTGAATTTTGGTTCCCATTGGATTTTTTTTCAGACTATAGAAGTTTCCTTACTAATACACCTACTAATTTTTACATCGAAGCAATGCAACCAGGAACTATTTGGAAAATAAAGAGAACCTATATGAATAAACTTTATGAGGAATCTATAAATTTCAATAAATTAGGAAGAATAGTTTCAGAACAACTTTTTTTAATGAAAGCATTACGGTTGGATAGTTTTTTAACAGATTCTCCTAAAGAACGTTATCTCCAACTATTAATTAAAGATCCAAAAATTCTTCAAGCTGTACCACAATATATGATTGCTTCCTACTTAGGAATTACCGCAGAATCATTAAGTAGAATAAGAAAACGAATTTAGTATTTCTTGACGAAAGTCAATTGCATTGACTGACTACCTTGATTAGCTTTGTGCCAAATTATATGAATATAAATTTGACATACCTTGAAAAAAATAATTACGACCGTTCTGATTCTTCTTATTTCAATATTTACAATTGCTCAAGAGGCTCAAGATTCTTTACAACAAGAACCTTTAGAACAAAAAGCGGTACAAGAGGCTAAAGAAAAGTTTCCAGAAGCTAGTGTTTTTAATTTTGACTTTAGTCAAAGTTTAGGTAGAAGTTTTAGTTCAGAATTAGAAGGACTAGATTTGAGTGATGGTGAAATAGCACATCAAAAAAATTATCTTCTTTCAGCGAATATACCTCTCTATAAAAACTGTGGATGGGAATTGAGTACATCCCTTTCGTATCAACTCAATCAATATAAATTTCAAAACATTGAAAATCGTTCCTCTTTCGCAACACCTCCGTTGATATTTGAGCAAAACGGAACTCTCGACTTTCATTACTTTTCAGCAGAGCTTAATGCAACATATTTCACGTACTTATTCAACAAAATACCAATTATTTCTAGCGCATCTATTTTATCTGATGCGAGTGATACACGTTTAGGGCGTATCAAAGGGTCTATAGGTTTTACGCTACTAGTAAAGGGAACAGAACGTACACTAATTGGTATAGGGGTGGTAGGATATATAGATGCCAGTTCTCAAATTCCCGCATTACCCGTATTTCTATTTAAACATAAATTTAAAAATCCAAAATGGGAATTAATTGTCCTTTTACCTCGAAAGGTATTTTTGCGAAAATCAATTGGAGAGCATGGAAGGCTATCATTAGGAGGGACGTTTGGGAGTTCTATATTATTTGTGGATTCAAATGATCAGTTATTAGGTAACTTTTTTGAATATAATCAATTAGAGTCAAAAGCAGGTTTACTATATGAACACCGTTTCAATGAATTTTTAATAGTTCGATTACAAGCAGGTATGCATAACGTGTTTAATAGCATACTTTTAGAAAAAGGGGACTCAGCTAATAATTATATTTATGAAAATAGCCAAGATGCTGCGGTATATTTTAAAGTAGGATTTTCTGTAGATCCTTTTGCTAAAAACAAAGATTAAAATGAAAAAAATACTAAAAGTTATTCTATCGATTCTAGGTCTTATCATAGTACTTGGATTATTCTTTTATTTTAGATTATCAGATTTACGTCCTGAAGGATATGAGTATCCAAATAATATTGAAAAGGCTAAAGATCTGCTCGAAGCAATGGGTAAGGCTCATCAAATCGACAAGTGGAATGATATTGAAACTTACAATGTCATACTAGAAGATGAATTTTATGGGTTACTAGGTGAAAGGACTCACGGTTTCCAAGAATCAAAAATAAAATTATCTTTGGATTATATTCCAGGAACTTTTGATGGGCAATTAAAAATATTGACTGGAAAAGAAAAAGATAAGACTTGGGGGATGCAATCTTGGAAGACCTACTATATGGATAAAGTAGGTAAGCCTATATTACAAGAGAGTAAAAATATGAAATTCTATATTCCTACTTACCAATATTTTCTTGAGTTCCCCAGTCGAATTCAAGAAGCTACGTCAATTGATTATATTGGCACTAAGATGATTAATGGAATAAGATCGGAAGGAGTAATTGCTTCTTGGAATACTGTTGCTCCTCAAAATGATTTAGATCAGTATGTGATATGGATAGATGCCAATAGTAAGAGAATAGTTAAGATAGCTTATACGGTAAGAGATAAATATCGATTTGTTTCAGGAGCAGCTTATTTTCAAGATTATAAAGATTATGATGGAATTATTCTCCCAAGTGTTCTCCCTGTGGAATCTAACCTTTTGAGAGAAGGTTATTTGCATAAGATGAGTATCATCAATTTTATTCCAAATAAGGTTTCTTCAAATTATTTAACTCCTCTTAATTAACTCTTAATTAACTCTTAATAGATTCGACGACTAAGCTGAGATAGTTAATCTTGGTTTTAGGTATATAAACCGCTCAGGTTTTACCAAATGTAACTAAGAACTTTCAACGCGATTGCTTCCCATTAAAAAACCCTTTCCCGCGATTAGCGGAAAAGGGAATATAGTAACGTTGTATTTTGTTATAGTGTTTGTTGACTCTTCGAAAATCTAAAACATTAATTAGTAATCGGAATTGCGATAGAAGAATTAATAATTCTTGTTTGAGAAATACTCGACCAAGGTGTTTCATGGTCGCCATTTCGATAACGTAATTGAAGATAAATAATGACTTCCGTCGGAAGATTATTAATCCGACCTTCTGACTTATTAAAAGTCGTAATTGTCCAATTAGTTTGATCCACCGAAGTACGTATATCGTAAAGTTTGACCGCTTTGCTAGCCCTACATTTTACGATAAGTTGGTTAGGCGTACCATTACTGTAAGTAGATTTGATCAGCGGCGTCGGGAATGTAATGGGAGTCGACGAATGAGAAAATTTGGCCATCGGAAATCCCGTCGAGCTTAATTTCTCATAATCATTTCGAGCGACCATTAGGCAATGAAAGCCAACCGTCCGCATCAAGTTTTTGACGATATCCTTCTTGGCATCCTTGATGACCGTACGAGCCGGACTTCGGTCTTGAATAGCAGGGATAGCGGCTAAGTAATCGTTATATGCAGTTTTTAGTTCGGCCAATAATGCACCCACATCTGGGAAGTGGCTATTCTTGGTCAGACTAGAGATGACCCCTTGGCATAAGGGGACAAAAAGCCTATCGGTAATGCTTCGATAGGACAGCTTAAGATTGTATTCAAAATAGTTTATCATAGAGATAATAGGTTTAAGGGTTAAAAAAATATCGAAGAGTAAACAATTGTACAATAAGTTAAATATATACTTACAGTACATGTACTCTAAAATGAGTTTTTTTAGAAAGTGCTTCTAATGGTAAAATATGGAAGCACTACCGTTGCATTTTAGAATATATTAAACAAAACAATAATTTTACCAAAAAAAATATTTCTTAGGAAATAAGCTTGATAGGTGTACTTTTTATCTGTTTTTTGAGGTACAACAAAAGAAAAAGAGGGATAAACGAATATTGTAAAAATATAATATATATAAGGGTTTGTACGCCCTAGTTATACTATTATTGATGGTGTAGGAAACTAATTTTAAATAATTTAAAAAAAAATATTTTTTTTTTGAGGCAACCCCTCCTTCTTTTATTTTTAGGTGCTCCTAAAGATTAATTAGGAGGTCTCCATAAAAAGAGGAGGGGGACTTGTTTAAAATTGGTAGGGCTCCTTAAATTATTAGGCGCCCCCAGTCATGCCATGGGGGGTACTAA
>CALLIG010000337.1 GCA_938009735.1 uncultured Flavobacteriaceae bacterium | reverse complement strand
AGAAGTCCATCCACGCAACAGTTGCGTTTGAGTAAGGTCCATTTGCCCAAAAAAAATCGAGGACTTACGTCCCTAAGTTGGCAAAATATTTACAGCTGAATTCCGCGAGAAGATTTAATTTTCGAGCTATTAATGCTAACGTTTTGTGTATGGTTAGTTGCGTGGTTCAGCAACTAATTTAACAGAAGGAAACTGAATGTTAGGGAAATCTGCAGAATTTTTAGAGTATATACAGATCCAAGCAATTAATTATACACCATGTTAGGCATAG
Organism: uncultured Flavobacteriaceae bacterium; assembly: GCA_938009735.1. Lineage (GTDB taxonomy): Bacteria > Bacteroidota > Bacteroidia > Flavobacteriales > Flavobacteriaceae > Maribacter_C. Next base: position 3,109 of record CALLIG010000337.1, on the reverse strand, counting down.
TTTTTTAATCCTCAATTTCGACTATCATATATATTGATGCTGCAATATTATGAGGTACACTTACTCCAACTGCTGTTCGAGTGTGTTTCCCATTTTCTCCAAATACTTCAACAATAAAATCGGAAGCACCATTCATAGCATCAGCTTGTTCAATATTTTCGTATGTAGAATTTACTAATCCGTGGATTGCAACAATACTGGTTACTTTATCTAGCGAACAAATAGTTCTAATTGCTGCCAAACAACCTATAGCACAAAGTTTAGTAGCGTATTTACTATCTTCTAAACTTAAATCCTTTCCAAGTCTGCCTTTTTTGATGATTCCATTCTCTACTGGAATTTGTCCAGCAACATAAATTAAGTTACCAGTACGTTTTGCAGGGATATAATTTGCAACAGGTTTTGGGACCTCTGGCAGTTGAATTCTCATTTCGATTAATTTTGATTCTATTTTACTCATTAATTCTTTGAATTTATTTTTGTGAAAGGAATAATCATTGGCACTTCTTTTTGATACGTTTCATATTTTTTTCCAATAACCTTTTTCAGGTCTTTTTCCTCCAAATACTTTACCGCTACGAAAATGTAAATAGTAGTCACTAGAGCAAATAGTAAATGTCCAACTGTCATAGTAGGTGTTGCCCAAAAAGCGATTAGAAAACCCAGCATAAGAGGATGTCTAACTAGTTTATATAAATAGTTGGTTTGAAATTTTGGATTTGGAGTTTGCTTATTATTTAGATTGTCAAAGATTTGTGCAAGACCGAAAAGCTCCAAATGATTAATCATAAACGTAGAAAGTAAAACAATAAGCCAACCTAGAAAAAATATCCAAGTTATAATACTAGAGAGGATTGTGTTTTCTGCTTCCCAAACTATGGTTGTTATTGGTCGCCATTGCCAAAATATTAAGATTAAAGCTAAACTAGATAGTAGAATATAGGTGCTACGTCCCATAGCTTGACTAAAGATGGAATTAAACCATTCTTTAAATCTTGGTCTCGCCATTATACTGTGTTGTAAGGCAAATACGCCCAACAAAACTACATTGATGAATATGGAAGAGTACATTGTAGTTTCTGCACCAGAGTCTATTGATTTCGGAACGATAATATTTCCCACAAATCCAATGGCATATAAAAAAGCTATTAGAAAGACAAAATAGGCTACAATTCCGTATAATAAGATGATTGCTTTTTTCATAATTTACTGTTTTTAGTTTTTGAATTTAAAGTAATCGGGGTGCCTTTTTTTATAGTTTGATAGACAATACAGCTGCGTTTTGCTCCTTCTATTAGTTTATATAAGAGCTTTTCATTAGTGTTTTTAGCAATAATTAATGCATCAATATGCATAGATTGAAACTCAACTGGAATAGATTTATCAATCATTAAAGTTCCTCTTACATCAATTTGAGCAGTTGCGTATATTTTTGTTTCAACAAGCTCTATTCTTAATTTGTTAGATATCAGTCTAATAGTGCTTTCAAAACAAGATGCTAGCGAAGCACAAAGTAAATCTCCAGGATTTGGAAAATCGTGATCACCTCCAACTGCTTTATGAACCCCAATTTTAAAGGGAACCTTCATTTTATCATTTATAGAAACGACCGTCCGAAACGGGTCGTGTAGATTAATTCCAATAACTTCCGCAGAATCAGTAATCCAAGCAGATGTAGTATCTTTTCGATATTTTTCATTAAGAACTAAATGTCTTTGGTGAACAATGGAAGTGTCTTTATTGGATTTTGTATTCTTGGTTGAAAATTCTTGATTTGGCATCACATCACTTTTTTTATTTATTAATGATGTAAAGGTTCTATTTATATTTCCAATCAGGATTCTTTAAAAGCCCAAATAATGTTCTTAAAAGTTCAAGGAATATAGTTACGCTTCTTTTTTAAGCATTCTATATCTATTCGGCGTTACTTTAGCCACCTTTTTAAAAGCTTGAATAAAATGGGAATTATTTTTAAAACCGCATTCATAACCTACTTCATTTACGTTTAAATCCGTACCTAAAAGTAGTGTTTTAGAATAGTCTAATCGTTTGTTGATTAACCACCTACTTGGTGTTGTATTAAATACTTTTTTAAATTCGCGCTTAAAAGAAGATAGGCTTTTTCCACAAAGTTTTGCGAAATCAGCTATTTTTAAATCGTATTGAAAATTTTCTGTCATTATATTTTCAATAGTTGTTGTACTCTTTTGCATTATTGAATTGAAGAAAAACAGTAGTTCTTTATTGTTTGAGTTTAGTACAATATTGAAGAGTAATTCTTTGAATTTAATTTCCACTAATTCTTTAGGTATTTCCGATTCTTGGTTTAAATATTGGAATATACTTTCAATTAGTGTTTTAAAAGCATCATTAGTAGTAATGTCGAAAATTTGATTACACTCTTTTTTATTATTGAATTCTCTTTTAAAAGTTGGATTCTCTGAAATAAACTTTTTTATGAAATTATCATTAATGAAAAATAGCATTACACAATACTCACTTTCCAAATATTGCTTTGTAGTATAAACACCTTTTCTAACAAATAGGGTGTCCCCAGCAATAAGTTTATGTGTCTTTTTTGAAGTAATCCAATCCTTTTTTCCGCTAATGACATAAGTAATTAAATGATTTTCAACCCACAATTGATACTCTTCAATATTGAGAGGACATTTATATTCTACGAACAAGAAATCATTACCAACAAGCTTGTTGAATTTCGGATGATTTTTAAAGTATTCGTATGCATTAATCACTATGTAATTTTCATTTTTTTTATTATGCCTAACGGTCTTGCGTATGAAACGTAGCGTGAAAAAAGACGCTATCTTTTCGGATAAACACAGAGCCGAATTTTTATGTTTTGTTTTTACTTTTTTTATACTAAAAGCCAAATTTAAAAATTTGGCAGACTTTGTAAATAAGTAATGACCTTTCGATTTAGCACTTATTAGCTATGTTTTATACACGTCTTAAGTTTGATTCTCATTAAATTGTTTAATAATCAGAAAGAACAAAAGAGAGAATTAAGGTTAGTATACACGGTGAAGCTTACGACTTCGACAACATTGATAATCCTCTCTCTTTTACTACTTAAATCACGTTCAGTTCT
>CALLIG010000336.1 GCA_938009735.1 uncultured Flavobacteriaceae bacterium | reverse complement strand
GATTAAGGAATTATAATCGGCATTTAATCATCGTTTTACTTGACATCCCCTATCTCGGAATCGTATATTTGCAGCCGCTAAAAATTCTAATTAAAATACCTTAAATGAAATTATCACACTTCGGTTTTGAGCTTCCAGATAATTTACTGGCAGAGTATCCTTCTGAACATAGAGATGAATCAAAATTAATGGTCATCCATAGAGAAACAGGAAAAATTGAACACAAGATGTTCAAAGATATGATTGATTATTTTGAAGAGGATGATATCATGGTCATCAACAACACCAAAGTATTTCCTGCAAGATTATACGGGAACAAAGAAAAAACTGGAGCGAGAATCGAGGTATTTTTACTTCGTGAGTTGAATGAAGAGCAACGTCTTTGGGATGTTTTGGTTGACCCAGCAAGAAAAATTAGAATTGGAAATAAGCTTTATTTCGGTGATGATGAAACATTAGTAGCTGAGGTAATTGATAATACTACTTCTAGAGGTAGAACACTTCGTTTTTTATATGATGGTTCATATGGCGATTTCAGAAGAAAATTAAAAGAACTTGGGCAAACTCCTTTGCCTAAATATATCAAAAGAGAGGTAGAGGCAGATGATGAAGAGCGCTACCAAACAATTTATGCTAAACATGAAGGTGCTGTTGCAGCTCCAACTGCAGGCTTACACTTTTCAAAACACTTATTGAAAAGATTAGAGATTAAAGGAATTGATTTTGCAGAACTAACATTACATGTTGGTTTGGGTACTTTCAATCCAGTAGAGGTTGAAGATCTTTCGAAGCATAAAATGGATAGTGAAGAACTAATCATTGACGAAAAAGCTACTGAGATTGTAAACAATGCAAAAGCTAACAAGCGTAGAATTTGTGCCGTAGGTACTACAGCAATGCGTGGTCTTGAAAGTGCTGTTTCTTCACATGGCACATTAAATACCCATGATGGTTGGACGAATAAGTTTATTTTTCCTCCTTATGAGTTTAGCTTGGCTAATGCAATGGTTACTAATTTTCACTTGCCAAAGTCAACTTTATTAATGATGGTATCTGCATTTATGGGTCATGATTTGATGAAGAAGTCTTATAAAGAAGCAATATTAGAAAGCTATAAGTTTTACTCTTATGGTGATGCGATGTTAATCATATAAATTAAAGTATATCCTGTTTAGACAGGAACCTTTATACAATCCAATCAATCCCTCTTTACATTTGAAATAGATTAAAGAGGGATTTTTTTATGTGCTAAAAGTGGAAACCAAAAAAAAAGACATACGCGCCTTAACCCGAGATCAACTTCGCGATTTCTTTGTTGAAAACGGAGATAAATCTTTTCGTGGTAATCAAGTGTACGAATGGCTTTGGCAAAAAGCAGCGCATTCTTTTGATGTTATGACAAATCTTTCGAAAGAAACGAGAGATATGCTTGAAGCTAATTTTGTCATCAACCATATTAAGGTAGATGTCATGCAGCGTAGTTCTGATGGTACCATTAAAAACGCTGTACGTCTGCATGATGATTTGGTTGTTGAGTCTGTACTTATCCCTACCAAAACCAGAACAACCGCATGTGTTTCAAGTCAGGTTGGTTGCAGTTTAGATTGTAGATTTTGCGCTACTTCACGTTTGAAACGTATGCGTAATTTGAACCCTGATGAGATTTATGATCAGGTAGTAGCGATTGATAACGAAAGTCGTTTGTATTTTGATAGACCGCTGAGTAATATCGTTTTTATGGGTATGGGCGAACCCCTAATGAACTATAAGAACGTTTTAAAAGCTATTGATAAGATAACCTCTCCAGAAGGTTTGGGTATGTCACCTAAACGAATTATTGTTTCTACTTCAGGTGTGCCGAAAATTATTAAAAAGATGGCTGACGAAGAAGTGAAGTTTAAACTAGCAGTTTCTTTACACTCCGCTATTGATGAGATTCGAACGTCAATTATGCCATTTAATGCAACCTTTAGTTTAGCAGATTTAAGAGAAGCTTTAGAATATTGGTATAGCAAAACTAAAAGCAGAATCACGTATGAATATGTGGTTTGGAAAGATATTAATGATAGCCAAAAAGATGTAAATGCCCTGGTAGATTTTTGCCGATTTGCACCTTCGAAAGTCAATTTGATTGAATATAACCCCATAGATGATGGTGAATTTCAACAAGCTTCTGATAAGGCTATTGATATGTATGTGAAAACTTTAGAGCGCAATGGTATTGTGGTGACCGTAAGACGTTCAAGAGGTAAAGATATTGATGCTGCCTGTGGGCAACTAGCTAATAAAGCTTAAGCTCAAGTTTAAATAACATTTTATACAACACCCAGCATCTGACATTTCTAACTTAATACTTACCAGGTGATACTATTAACTCCTTCCTTTTGCCTAATTTTATATTAGAATAGAAGTACAACTTAAAAACACATTTGACCTTTTGAAAGTAGTTTCACAAATAAAAGATCCGATTCGCTTTGAGATGGAACTCTTTGAATCTAAGTTTCGTGATTCGATGTCTTCTAAGGTTGCCTTGTTAAATAGAATTACCCACTACATTGTAAATCGAAAAGGGAAGCAAATGCGGCCCATGTTTGTTTTTTTGACGGCTAAAATGTTGAACAATGGCGATGTGAATGATCGCACCTATCGGGGGGCATCGGTCATTGAATTGATTCATACGGCTACTTTGGTACACGATGATGTTGTGGATGAAAGTAATAAACGACGCGGTTTCTTTTCTATCAATGCTTTATGGAAGAATAAAATTGCCGTTTTGGTTGGTGATTATTTACTTTCCAAAGGATTATTACTTTCCATAGATAATAGCGATTTTGATTTATTACGAATTATTTCCGTTGCGGTCCGTGAAATGAGTGAGGGTGAATTACTTCAAATAGAAAAAGCCAGGAGACTTGATATTACAGAGGATGTATACTATGATATCATCCGCCAAAAAACGGCTACCCTAATTGCTGCATGTTGTTCTTTAGGCGCCTGTTCAGTAAAACCAAACTCCGACGAGGTAGAAAAATTTCGAAAATTTGGAGAGTTGTGCGGTATGGCTTTTCAAATAAAAGATGATTTATTTGATTACGGTAGTGCGGCCATTGGTAAGCCAACAGGCATTGATATTAAAGAGCAAAAAATGACACTTCCACTTATTCATGTTTTGAATGTGTGCTCTACCAAGGAAAAAAGATGGCTGATTAATTCTATTAAAAACCACAACAAAGACAAAAAGAGAGTAAAAGAAGTCATCGCTTTTGTCAAAGAAAAAGGAGGCCTTACTTATGCCGTTGAAAAAATGTTAGCTTATCGAAATGAAGCGCTAGCTTTAATAAAAGACTACCCAGCCTCTGATTATAAGGCATCTCTAGAGCTTATGGTTAATTATGTCGTAGACCGAAAAAAATAAAATTGCACTTTTTTTGCTTCTTCAGGCAACGTTTTTAAAACATGTAGCGTCTATCTTTATAGAAGACAATTTTAAAACGTTTGAAAATTATATCCTTTTATAAAAACGAGAAACAGCTGATTAAAAAATCAGCATCGGGCAACCGAGAGGCTCAACGACGTTTATACGAAAAATATTCACCGAAAATGTTAGGTGTTTGTAGACAGTATATAAAGGATGTTCATTTTGCCGAAGATGTTATGGTCAACGGATTTTTAAAGGTCTTTACGAATTTAGATTCCTTTAGACATGAAGGAAGTTTCGAAGGATGGATTCGAAGAATTATGGTAAGAGAAAGTATCTCTTATTTGAGAAAGAAACAATTTGTAGTCTATGACGATGAAGTTTTAGATAAGCACGGAAATCAAAACTTTTCTTTTTCAATATCTGATATGGACGTTGAACATATTCAGGTATTAATAGATGGTTTGCCTGATGGATACAAAACGGTTTTTGTGATGTATGCCATTGAAGGATATAAACATAAGGAGATTGCAGAGTTGCTTGATATTTCAGAAAGCACATCAAAGTCACAGTTGTTTAAAGCGAGACGCATGTTACAAGAAAAATTAAAGGCACAAAAAAGTATTGGTTATGGCACCGAATAAATTTGAAAAACATATAAAAGAAAAGCTTGAAGAGCGCGAAATATTGCCTTCGTCAAAAGCTTGGGAGCAATTGTCTGAAAAGATGGATACTGCTTCCCCACAATCAAGCAAGAAGGGTTATTTATGGTATGGAATAGCAGCAAGCTTTATTGGTTTGATTATGCTTTCAGTAGTTTTCTTTACTACAGAATCAACAATTTTAGAAACTGAAACTATTGTTGTTGAAGAGCAAAAAGAGGTTATTGAAGAAACTAATAATTTTCAAAATGTTGAAATTTTAGAGACCGAAGACGAGGTAGTTTCGATAAACAAAATACCTCAAGAAAAGGCGAAAAAAATTGAGGTTCAACCATACATTGAAGTTTATAAAAAAGAGTCATTGGAAGAGCAACTGATTGCAGTTGAAAGTAACCCAAAAGAAACGTTTACAGATGATTCTGAGAAGATCATTAATACTAAAGTATTAGAAGTAATTGCTCAAATAAATATTCTAGAACAAAACGAACAGTCACTTTCTGATGCAGAAGTAGATTCATTATTGAGAAAGGCTCAAGAAGATATCTTAAAAGAAAAACTTTTTAATATTGATAATTCAGTTAATGCCATGGCATTATTAACCGAGGTCGAAGATGAACTTAATCAATCTTTTCGAGACCAAATATTTGAATCGTTAAAAACAAAATTTCAAAAGGTTAGAACTGCTGTGGCAGTCCGAAATAATTAATCCAAAGATTATAGTTTTAGTTGCGTTTCTCACTCATAATTGGGTGGGGTAGTAAGAGTTTATTCATCAATCAAATTTAAATCAAAAAAGTATGAGAATTATTACATGGTATTTTGTTGTTTTGATCTGTGCATTTGCACCCCAATGGGTTAGTGCGCAGGAAGAAACACAAGAAGATTATAAAGAAAAAATCGAGTTATTAGAAGAACAAAAGTCGAAAATTACCCAACAAGAAAAGACCGCCTTGAAATACGAGGTTTCAGAAATCAATAAGCTGTTAGATAAAGGAATAATTACTCCAGAAGAAGCTGCAAATCAAAAGGGAATTGCTGCTGAAAAAAGAGCATTAAATATAGAAGAAAGAATTGCTATTATTGAAAATAAGATTTCATTACTTAATCGTAATGAAGGTTTTGAGCTAGAACTTACAGAAAGTCTGTATTTTGATGATGAAGGCGATAATATATTTAGACTTGATATTAAGAAAATTAAAGAACCAAAATATCAAAAAAGAACACATTCAGACCTAGTATTTGCCTTCGGATTAAATAATGCCATTAGATATAATGAATCGTTCTCAGATTCTCCATATAAATTCTTTGGAAGCAGGTTTTTTGAAATAGGCTATGCATGGAATACAAGGCTTAGTAAGAACAGTAATTGGTTGCGACTCAAATATGGTTTTTCTTTCCAGTTTAATGGGCTTAAGCCAACTGAAAATAGATATTTTGGGCAAGTTTTTGATGATAATGGGTTTGCTCGTGTTGATTTGACTACATTACCTGGGCTTGATGGTGGGCCAGACTTTACATTGTCGAAATCAAAACTTAGAATGGATAACTTTGTTTTTCCATTTCATTTTGAATTTGGACCATCATCAAAACGAAAGAACGGCCCTTATGTTAGGTATTCTACCTACAATAAATGGAAGTTTGGAATTGGTGGATATGTTGGTTTCAATTATAAGAACATTCAGAAAGTTAAGTTTGATAAAGATTCCTCATTGGCAACATACTTAGGTTCTGGTGATGGTGGTAATCAAAAAACTATTTTTGGCATAAGTAGTTACTTTGGTGTTGGAGATGTCTCTTTGTATTTTAAATATGATTTAACGCAAATTTTTCCAGGTCCAAGTCTAAAACAAAATAATATCTCTTTAGGGGTAAGACTTGATTTGTGAAAATATATTATTATAATTTGAAGGTTGTTTTGTAGAAATTTCAATTCCTAAACCGTTTCAAATCAGTTTTTTTAAATGTCCATTCGGGGGTGCGTAATTCACTCCCGATTTTATTTGAATACCACGGACTCAATTCAAGATTATTCGGGTTTTTTAAAATTTGAATTTCTTGAGCGGGCATATAGCTCTGAGCTAATAGGAATATTTTTTCATTGGTGGTTTTATGAAGGGCCATATCCACTACAATAACCGCATGTCCAGGAAAACCTCCTTTAATAAATACATCGCCAATCCGCATTTCTTCAGCGGTCACGGGTTTTAATTCTTTTGATAAAGAAGCTGTGCCAGCATAGCTAAAAACCATCTCAAGATATTTCCAGAAGGTTTTGTCAGAGTCTGAAGGTTGTGATTGTTGCTTCCAGCTCACTTGATTACCATTGACTATGATACGTTTTCCTTTGCGCCAGTTTGTGTAATCAGCTTTAAATCCATTTGTAAAACTGAAATGAATGCTATCATATGCTTTCTTTTTAAAAAGATAGTCGGCACGTAAGCGCATCACAGCATCCGCACATTGATGCAAATCACGTTTGCCAATTGGCAAGTCAACAACGGCGTCATATACTTGGTTGTTTCTTTTAGTTTGTCCGTTATAAAATAGGACTTGTGCGCCATGCGGCTTTAATTGTAATGATCGCAAATACATTGAAAACGAAGTGCTGTCAATAAGCGTTCGGATAAAACCTTCGGGTACATTGAATCTTTCTGCAACAGTAGTACCTTCAACGTTTACTTTTTGAACTTCTATGGTTTGTTCGTTAGTAGTAGAGGTGAGTTTCGATTGTGACGTATTTTGACCACAAGCTTGAAGCATCATGCCTAAAATGATAAGTAGAACTAATTCTTTAATCATCAATCTATACTTTTAGGATGGAGATTTTTAGTAAAAGAAAAACCCTGCCCAACTAAGGTAACAGGGTTTTCATAAACAACCAACTAAAATTAGTTATAGCAATTCAAAGGAAACGGAGATGTTATAATCTCTTATATTCTTTGTGTTTGCGTAGTACATGGATTCAGATATTTTTTTGGTATTTGTATCACTTAGATAAATTGCGTTACCAATTTTTCTTCCGATTTTGGCAGCTATTGCACTAGCTTTGCTTTTTGCGTTTTCAAAGGCCTCTTTTGAATAATCCGCCATTTGAACATCTGATAATTCAAGATCTAAATTCGTGTCAGAGCGAGAAATGCCAATTGCTTTTACACTTAAAAACTTTTGCATTTCTTCTAAAGATTTGGTTCTGAAAACCATAATAGTTCCATCTTTCTCGTATCCTAAAAGTGCATAATGCAATTTGTCTTCCGTTAAGCGATCAGCTGTAATACCTGCCTTGGCTAATTTTGCTGCGTATCCAGTTTTTACTTCATCAAGTGTCATTGTTTGAGCATCATAGTAGACATTGTTTAAACTTACAATCATCTTACTTGAATATTCAGGAGCAATGCTATACGAATGTGATCCGTTTACGGTAATGTTATTTTGATGATTTTGAGCAAATGAATTCATAGTAATGAAAATTGTTGCTAATGTTAGTAAGACTTTGTTCATGATAATTTGTTTTTAGAATTAAAGTTGATAGTTTATACTGCCCACAAGAAAGAGGCAACAATCATCCAAGCACCGACGATGATACCAACGATACCAAGTTTGCCTTGTTTCGGGGCTATTTTTTGACGTAACTCATCAGCTTTTGCTTTTGCAACGTCATTTTTAGCAAGAAATAATTTGTTGATCACTCCAGAACCTAGCATAAAACCTAGCGCTACTGAAATAATATTGCCGGCAAGAAAGGTAATCCACCAAATTGGTGCAACGGTCAACCATCCTAAATTAAGAACGGCAGTAATGATTCCCCAAACGCCCCAGAAACAGAAAACGAGTCCGATCCAACCTTGATACGGCTCTACCTTTTCTAATAATTCTTTTGCGTTAGGCTTTTTTGAAAGCAGTAAAGATGGTACTGCGATAATGCTTAATAATATTAATGTAATTCCCCAGATCATAATTTTAGTTTTTTAGATTAGTAATGGGTTTGTTATTCTATGGTACAAAGTTGCGGCAATTGTCACATGAGTTTTACCCTTTAGCTAGCGAAAATAGTATCCCTGAAAATGGGGTATGCCCTTTTACAAGGCTTGATTTTGTTCTATATTTACCGATACTGATTACAATAGCTATTAACTTAATTCGAAAAGGAATTGATTGGAAAGTCAACCATAGACCAAGTATATGAAACTGCTCGCTTAGAGGAGGTCATTGGTGATTTTGTACAATTAAAAAAGTCTGGTTCTAACTTCAAAGGCTTGAGTCCGTTTACAGATGAACGATCACCAAGTTTTATGGTGTCGCCAGTAAAACAAATATGGAAAGATTTTAGTAGCGGTAAAGGAGGCAACGTTGTTGCTTTTCTTATGGAGCATGAGCATTTCACCTATCCAGAGGCTATTAAGTATTTAGCAAAGAAGTACAATATAGAAATCGAAGAAACCGAGCGTACTGATGAGCAGAAGCAAGAAGCAAATGAGCGAGAGAGTATGTACCTCGTTTCTGAATATGCTCAAGAATATTTTTCAAATGTACTATGGGAAAGTGAATTAGGTAAAGCTATAGGACTTAGTTATTTCAAAGAAAGAGGCTTTACTGATGAAACTATCAAAAAGTTTAATTTAGGGTATTGTTTAGATCAATGGGATGGCTTTACAATTGCTGCTCTTGAGAAAGGATATCAATTGAACTATCTTGACAAAACAGGATTGACCATTGTTAAAGAAGATGTCTCCAACCCAAATAATTCAAAGAAATTTGACCGGTTTAAAGCAAGAGTAATGTTTCCTATTCACTCAATGAGTGGTAGGGTATTAGGTTTTGGCGGAAGAATATTGACCAATGATAAAAAGGCAGCTAAATATCTAAATTCTCCTGAGAGCGATATTTATCACAAGAGTAAGGTATTGTATGGTATCTATTACGCCAAGCAAGCCATTGCAAAAGAAGATAATTGTTATTTGGTTGAAGGTTACACCGATGTTATTCAAATGCACCAGCGGGGACTAGAAAATGTTGTTGCTTCAAGCGGAACTGCATTAACGCCAGAACAAATACGTTTAGTTAATCGACTGACTAAAAATATTACCGTTCTTTTTGATGGTGATGCTGCTGGGTTGAGGGCATCGTTGCGTGGTATTGATCTTATTTTGGAACAGGGTATGAACGTAAAAGTTTGCACCTTTCCGGAAGGGGAAGACCCTGATAGTTTTTCAAAAAACAATAGCATTGAAGAAGTTCAAGACTATTTAAAAAATAATTCAAAGGACTTTATTCAGTTTAAGGCCAATCTTTTGGCTGAGGAAGCGGCTGATGACCCTATTAAAAGGGCAGATACCGTGCGAGATATTGTGAATAGTATTTCCAAGATTCCTGATGCGATAAAGCGAGAAATTTATATTCAAGAGTGCGCCAATATCATGAAGGTTTCTGAAGGAGTTTTGTTTAGCACCTTGGCACAGATTGGTAAAAAGAATCAGACAGATGCTTCAAAAAACGTTCGACAAGAACAAAAAGTTTTTGATGTTGTTAAAAATGAAGCTGCTGTTGAAAAGGTGGATGTGCAGTACGAATTGGAGCGCAAAATTATTGAGATGCTTTTGTTATATGGTAAAGAGGAGCAACAATTTGAAGATTTAGTGCTGAAGGAGAACGAGGAGGGAGAATTAATACTTGAACCAGAATCATTGGAAATTAAGGTATATGAGAAGATCTTTTTAGACCTACAAGAAGATGAAATAGAAATGACTAACGTTCAATTTCGGAATATTTATGATGTTTTGATTGCAGCATTGAATGAGAAAGAAGATTTCGCTGTGAATACTTTTCTTTCTGATCTAGATCAGGAGATGGTTTCTGAAATTTCATCAATTCTGATGGAAGAAGAAAAATACGTCCTACATGATTGGACTCGAAAAGAGATTTATCCAAAGGAAAAGACAACTGTAATTGCACAATTGGTAAGTGAGACAATTTTAACGCTACGTTGTTTTTTAATTAAAAAGCGTATGCATTCATTGCAAAAGAACACGGAGAATAACCCAGAAGATAATAGAGAGACTTTAGAAGAGATTATGAATTATTTACAGCTTAATAATTTGCTGAATAAAAAACTAAACAGGGTCTTATCTTAATCATAGTCGATCATTTCAATAATAGAAAACCTGTAAAATTAAAAAAGCCCGTATGAACGGGCTTTTTTATGAGACTTTTTAAAACAAGTGACTAGTACAATTCTAGTGCTTTAGCTTGTTGCAGTAAATCTACCATGTTGTCCACATTTAATTTTTTCATTAAACGCGCCTTATAGGTGCTTACTGTCTTTTCATTTAAATTAAGGCCTAGAGCAACATCTTTGTTGCGCTTTCCGCTAGCAAGTAGTTTTAAAACTTCTACTTCTCTTGTTGAAAGCTTTCTAAAGAACCTTCTTGGTTTCTGAGTTCCTTCATCAAAAGCCAAACGTTGAGCAAGTTCATTTGTAATGAACATGTTTCCTTCACTTACCTTTTTTACAGCTGAAATGATGTAATCAATATCAGATGCTTTAGAAAGATAACCGAAAGCGCCGGCTCTGATCGTACTTAATGCGTAAACATCTTCCGATTGTCCACTATACATCAATACTTTTACATCAGGGTACTCTTTTTTAATTCTACGAAGCGTGGCAATTCCATTAATTTCTGGAATGTCCATCTCCAACATCACAACGTCTGGAGTTGTTTTCTCAAGTTTTTCAAATAACTCAGCTGTGGTTGCAACAGCATCTACTACTTGAAATCCTGAGGCAGAATCCAAAACGTGCGTAACACCCATTCTAACTATAGGATGGTTGTCTGCAATAAGAACTTTAATCATTTTTGATTGTTTTTGGGACAATAAACCTTGGTTGTGGTCAGTATGTCATAATTACTGACACGCAATGTAGGGATTTATTATCTTATTGGTTAGCAAATGTCAATAATTTTTAACAAAAAGACGTTTCTTTATGATTTTATTCGTCTAGATAACAACATTTTACGTTCAATCACCCTAAAATCGTACGTGGTATCTTACAAATCGGGATTGGAAGCATTTTATGTTGGTTGGCTTGGTTTAACTTTTTAAAGATATTAAAAACTTCTTTATCTCGCCCCGAAAAGTCATCAATTGTTTTTCCTTCGTCTTTCATTTGCATCGCCCATTCTAATTCTGGGTACGAAGCACCTATCTGATCTTCATCGGTTCGGTCATCTCCCCAAAGGCCATCGGTTGGTGCTGCTTGTATAATTTCGTTATTAATGCCTAGGAATTTTGCGATTTCATAAACCTCAGACTTCATTAAATCAGCTATCGGACTTAAATCTACACCACCATCACCATACTTCGTGTAAAACCCCACACCAAAATCTTCTACCTTGTTTCCAGTACCGGCTACTAAGTATCCGTTTAGTGCTGCAAAATAATACAAGGTGCTCATGCGAAGTCGTGCTCTAGTATTTGCTAATGACATGAAACGATCTTGTTCATTATCAACTGGTGGTACGGCAGAAACAAACGTATCGAAAACTGGAGTAAGGTCAACCTGTAATCTTTTAGTTCTTTCAAAATTGCCCTTGAGCCATTCAATATGGTTTGATGCTCTACTTACCTGAGTATCCTCTTGGTGAATAGGCATTTCTAAGCATAAAAGGTCTAGGCCTGTTCTGGCGCAAAGAGTAGAAGTTACAGCAGAATCTATTCCGCCTGAAATTCCTATAGTAAAACCTTTAATATTCGCATTAACTGCATAATCTTTAAGCCAATTGACAATATGATCGACTACTTTTTCTGTTTCCATGTCTTCGTTAATTGTTTAAACGTGTAACTTTGCCCCTAAAAATAAAGCGAACCTTCTTAATACAGAAATGTAAAAGAAATTACTTTGAATAAAATGCGTTAATATAAACGCGATCTTATTCGAAATATTGATATTTAAAGGTAAATATGCTTGTTTTGAAAATTAAACTAATTAGAAATTAACAGATGAAAAAATCCATCTTTATTGCCGTATTAATTTCATCTATTTTTTATGGATGTAATACTACGGATAAAGTAGAAGCAGAAATTTCGAAAATTAATGCTGATGTAAGGGTAAGTCGTTTTGATCGAGAATTTGCTGAAGCAAAAGTTACTGATCTTCCGAAGCTAAAGGAAGCTTATCCATTTTTGTTTCCATCGCAATACCCGGATAGTATATGGGCAGCCAAGATGCAAGACTCTATACAAATGGAGCTTTTTAATGAAGTTGGGCAAGCTTTTCCTGATTTTATAGATCAGAAACAAGATTTAGAAGCGCTTTTTCAGCATATCAAATATTATTTTCCGGAGACTAAAGTTCCGCGTGTGATTACTTTAACCTCAGAAGTTGATTATAACAATCGTGTGATTTTAGCAGATACCTTGTTGCTAGTTGGTCTAGATAATTATTTAGGTCCAGAACATCGATTTTATACTGATATTCAAGATTATATTGCGGCAGGATTAGATAAGAAATTCATGGTCAGCGATGTTGCTGATAATTTTGCAAAAAAGGTAGTGCCTAAACTGAATGATAGAACACTTCTGTCAGAAATGATTTATTATGGTAAGATATTATACCTAAAAGATCAATTGATGACATCTGAGCCAGATGCCATTTTAATGGGCTATTCGCAAGAGCAGTTAGAATGGGCTTTAGCTAACGAGGAACCTATTTGGCGAAATTTTATTGAACAAGAACATTTATATAGTACAGATAGAGAACTTCAGTTACGTTTTATTGAGCCTGCTCCTTTTTCAAAATTTGGACTAGAATTAATTGATAATGAATCCCCAGGTCGTATTGGCCAATATATAGGATGGCAGATTGTTAGTGCTTTTATGAATAAGAATGAAATAACAGTACAGCAGTTACTTAAAATACCTGCAGAAGAAATCTTTAAAAAATCAAGCTTCAAACCGAAAAAATAATATGGCAAAGTTACATACTTCAGAAATTACCTTAACAGTTGGTCTTGATGAAAATCAGGTGCCAGAGACTCTTAATTGGTCAGCACAAGATGGTGGTGTTGAAAATGAAGAAGCAAAAGCTATGCTCTTATCGGTCTGGGATAGTAAAAACAAAGAATCTTTGAAAATTGATTTATGGACAAAAGATATGCCTGTTGATGAGATGAAAATCTTTTTTCATCAAACCTTGGTTTCACTTTC
>CALLIG010000335.1 GCA_938009735.1 uncultured Flavobacteriaceae bacterium | reverse complement strand
TTTATTGTTTTGGGCAGTAGAGCAAAAAACATGGGTATGGTAATCATGCTAGTTTCCGTGGTGATTTTTCTTGGTTATATCTTCTTTAAGTACAACTATAATTTTGCAACACTAAAGCAAAAAATTATGCTTAAAAGGAAGGTAGATAAGATTATAGGCAAAAAGAATACTACTGATAAGCAAACGCTTGATTCAAAGAACAGCCTTGATAGAAAAGATGAGGAAGACAATGGTGATTCCTCCGATGAAAAGTTACCGTAGAACGATGGTTTATCACTTCTCCCATATATAATTGTTGTTCAACTAGAATAATT
Source organism: uncultured Flavobacteriaceae bacterium (assembly GCA_938009735.1). Lineage (GTDB taxonomy): Bacteria > Bacteroidota > Bacteroidia > Flavobacteriales > Flavobacteriaceae > Maribacter_C. The sequence goes on along the minus strand of CALLIG010000335.1, from coordinate 10,331 downwards.
TTTCCCTTCTCTTTTGAAAACTACTTTTGTATTTCAATTTTTATCAAATTCTTACGTTAGATAGAAAACAAGAGTTATTTGGTAAAATTGTTAGTTAACGATTGACCCAATTCTATATTTTTATTAATAGCTACTACTGAACTAAATGAAACGAATTTTAATTACAGGAGCTGCGGGATTTTTAGGATCTCACCTTTGCGACCGATTTATTAAAGAAGGATTTCACGTAATCGCAATGGATAACCTGATTACTGGGGACTTAAAAAATATTGAACATTTGTTCAAACTTGAGCAATTTGAGTATTATCATCATGATGTTACCAAGTTTGTACATGTTCCTGGAAAACTAGACTATATTTTACATTTCGCTTCGCCTGCAAGTCCAATTGATTATTTGAAGATACCTATCCAAACCCTGAAAGTAGGAGCTTTAGGCACACATAACCTTTTGGGTTTAGCTAAAGAAAAAGGAGCACGTGTATTAATAGCATCTACTTCAGAAATATATGGTGACCCATTAGTACACCCTCAAACTGAGGAGTATTATGGTAACGTAAATACTATAGGACCAAGAGGTGTGTATGATGAGGCAAAACGTTTTCAAGAATCAATCACCATGGCCTATCATAGGTTTCATGGTGTAGAAACACGTATTGTGCGTATTTTTAATACCTACGGACCAAGAATGAGACTAAATGACGGGCGTGTAATACCTGCATTTATGGGTCAAGCCTTACGTGGTGAAGATTTGACTGTATTTGGTGATGGTTCACAAACTAGATCGTTTTGTTTCGTAGATGATGAGGTAGAAGGTATCTATCGTTTATTAATGAGCGACTATGCTTTACCAGTAAATATTGGTAACCCTCATGAAATAACAATTAGTGATTTTGCGGAAGAAATCATCAAGCTTACAGGCACAGATCAAAAGGTAATTTATAAAGATTTGCCTCAAGATGATCCTATGCAACGTCAGCCAGATATTACGAAGGCGAAAGACATATTAGGGTGGGAGCCTAAAGTTGGTCGTGAAGAAGGAATGAGAAAAACTTTCGAATATTTTAAAACTTTGTCAAAAGAGGAGCTGGAGAAAACCGAACATCGTGATTTCGCACAACGGAATAAGAAATAGTTAGAATCGAATTAAAAATATTTAAAACCCCATCCTTTCTTAGGATGGGGTTTTTGTATTTAATGAAGTATGATGGCACAAAATAGATGCTAAATTATGTGTCAAGAAATGTTTAAAAGTGAATTTTTCAATAGCTGTATGAAATCCATTCAAAAAACATATTAAACGTACTTTTTTAGTGTTAATCGAGGCATATACAAACCTATAAAATCGTATACGATATTATAGGTTTGTAGCAAACAGGCGAATTAACAACGTTTTTCGATGAGTTGTTCGTCGATGATTTCGTTTCTTAGTCGGATTTTTTGATTTTTACCTCAAAATTGAAATTGCGTTCACAATTAATGTAATCACCCGCCGTTTTTGCTTATTCTATTGTCAAAACAATAGTATTAACTAACTGATATGTTGGTTTTGGGTAGAACATTTCTATTTTTGCTCAAAATTTACAACAATGAACATTTTAATACTCGGTGCTGGTGGTCGTGAGCATACTTTAGCTTGGAAATTACATCAAAGTCCAAAATTGACAAAACTTCTTGTCGCTCCAGGTAACGCAGGCACAGCTGAAATTGCCAAAAATATACCAATTGGTGTAAACGATTTTGATGGCATTAAGCGAGTAGTGCTTGAAGAAGCTGTTGAAATGGTTGTTGTTGGTCCTGAAGATCCACTAGTGAACGGAGTTCATGATTTTTTCCTTAATGATATAGAGTTAAAACACATTCCGGTAATTGGCCCAGAGAAAGCAGCTGCCGAACTTGAAGGAAGTAAAGAGTTTGCAAAGAAGTTCATGATGCGGCATAATATTCCAACTGCAGCATATCAAAGTTTCACTACCGAAAATTTAGAAGAAGGTTATACTTTTTTAGATAGTTTAAAACCGCCTTATGTTTTAAAAGCTGATGGTTTAGCTGCAGGTAAAGGCGTTTTGATTCTAGATAATTTGGAAGAGGCAAAAGAAGAGTTACGAACCATGTTAGTTGATGCCAAATTCGGTAATGCAAGTGCAACCGTTGTTATTGAGGAATTTTTAGCAGGTATTGAATTGAGTGTTTTTGTGCTTACTGACGGAAAAGGATACAAAGTTTTACCAACCGCAAAAGATTACAAACGTATTGGAGAAGGTGATGCCGGCTTGAATACAGGTGGCATGGGGGCTATTTCGCCAGTTCCTTTCGCAGATCAAGACTTTATGGACAAGATACACCAGAGAGTGGTCATTCCGACCGTAGAGGGGCTTAAAAAGGATGATTTACCTTATAAAGGATTCATCTTTATTGGTTTGATAAAAGTTGACAATGATCCCTTCGTTATTGAATACAATGTGCGTTTGGGTGATCCAGAAACAGAAGTGGTAATTCCTAGAATAAAAAACGATTTAGTTGATGTTTTTCAAGCAGTAGCAAATCAGACACTTGACAGTATTGACTTGCAATTAGATGAGCGCACGGCAACTGCGGTCATGTTGGTTTCCGGCGGATATCCTGAAGCTTATGAAAAAGGAAAAGAAATTACGGGTTATGATTCTTTGGATGATTCGCTAGCATTTCATGCAGGTACTACTTTGAAAGATGGAAAAGTGGTTACAAATGGAGGAAGGGTAATGGCAATTACATCTTTTGGGAATGATTTCAAAGAAGCACTAAAAAAATCCTATAAAAACATAGATAAACTACATTTTGATAGGATGAATTATCGTAAAGATATTGGGTTTGACTTGTAAGCCATTACCAATTTTATGCTAATAATTTTTGCTATAAGTATGAGTGAGAGCTAATACTCTTATCCTCTTCACCATTAGCATCGTATTGTTTTAACTGAAGCATCCAATAAACAAACGCAACACAACCGATAATTGCTAAAAGCCAATTCACCATATTTGATGCCCACCAGCTGTCCATAAAACGCAAAGCGTCATAAGGAGCGAATAGTACGTTTACAAATAAATCTTCTATGCCTTCAAATATTGATTTCATCTATAGTATATTTACTGTGCAAAAATAGGTCATAAATGAGAATTTGCAAAATATCAAACCAGCAATAGAATGATTTCCAACATTTTTGGCAAAACCAAGCCGATAAACTTCATTATCGTATTCGCTTTCTTGTTTGTTTTATATGGACTCACACATTTTTTACTCTTCGATAAAACCTATGCTACTGAAGATTTAGTAGTCCAATTGATTTTAGTTGCGATATTGCTTAGCAGTATTTTTATTCTCGATTTTATAATAAAAAGAAACAAGCTTACAGCGCCGAATTCATTTGCAATATTATTCTATGCATTATTAATAACACTTTTCCCCGAAACATTAACAGACTATAATGTAATTGTTTGTTCCTTTTTTCTGCTTTTAGCCACTTGGCGATTAATTAGCTTAAGATCATTAAAGGATATTAAACTAAAGATATTTGATGCCACAGTTTGGATTTTAGTATCTAGTCTATTTTACGAATGGGCATTGCTTTATTTGCTTCTTGTTTTAGCTGCGATCTACATTTATCAGCCTAAAAACATAAGAAACTGGCTTGTACCTTTTGCCAGTATGTTCACATTTGCTATGATTGGCTATTGTATTTTGGTTTTGGCCAATAGAACAGATTTTTTATGGAATCATTACCAATTTGATGTTGAATTCAATATTGGGTTTTTTACTAAATGGGCGAATAGCACTAAGCTTGCGGTTTATGTCATTATTACTTTGATGGTAAGCATATTTGCTTTTTTAAGACTAGGTAAATCTGGTCTTGGACAAATTATCACAATGCGCATCATTGGTATTTCATTTGTCATAGGATTAGTGGTTTATGGACTAAGTTCTTCGACTGATATGCATCCGATTATGCTTACCTTTTTTCCTTCAGTAGTTTTTCTTACGAATTATGTTGAGGCTATTAAAAAAGGCAACATAAAAGAAATAGTGCTTATTATCGCTGTGTGTATTCCTATTTTGATATTCATTTCGAGCATGGCCATGAAATAATAGTAACTTTGCATAAAATTTTTACCAATGTTTAGTGAATTCGCATTTAATATTTTTGAGGAAAGCATTTCTACTTACCACATTTTAGACGATGTATATCAGCCTTTTACCAACCCACATTTGAAAGACGATATTGCCCATCTTTTGTATAGAAAGAATTGGATTGACACCGTTCAATGGCACTATGAAGATATTATTCGTGATCCAAATATTGATGCCGATGCAGCATTGACTTTAAAACGAAAAATTGATGCTAGTAATCAAGATCGTACTGATTTGGTGGAGTATATAGATAGTTACTTTTTGAATAAATACCAATCGGTTCAAATTAAAGAAAGTGCTACTATCAATACCGAAAGCCCAGCCTGGGCAATAGATAGACTTTCAATCTTGTCATTAAAAATCTATCATATGAACGAAGAGGCTACCAGATCGGATGCCTCTGCCGAGCATTTAGAAAAGTGCAAACAAAAGCTTCAGATACTTATAGAACAAAAGAAAGATCTTACTACTGCTATAGATCAATTATTGATTGATATTGAATCAGGTAACAAATACATGAAAGTCTACAAGCAGATGAAAATGTATAATGATGATGAACTGAATCCAGTTCTTCGTGGTTTAAAGTAGGTAACTGTATGGGTCATAGAAAACATCTCTTAGTCATTCGATTGTCAGCTATGGGAGATGTTGCAATGACTGTTCCCGTAATTTCTGCACTAGTTTATCAGAATCCCGATATTAAAGTTACGGTACTAACAAGAGTTTTTTTCAAACCCTTATTTAGTCAATTGCCAAACGTTACAGTTTATGAGGCTGATGTTAAGGGAAAACATAAGGGAGTTCTCGGACTATGGAACTTATACAAATCATTGAAAGAATTAGAAATAGACGCAGTTGCTGATTTACACAATGTTCTTCGAAGTAATATTTTAAAAATCTATTTTAAGTTAGGGGGATTTCAATTTGCTCAAATTGATAAAGGAAGAGCAGAGAAAAAGGCCTTAACGAGACCAAACGATAAGGTGTTTAAGCCTTTAAAAACTTCACACCAGCGGTATGCGGATGTTTTTGAATTACTAGGCTTTACTATAGACATATCTTCCAATGCGATATTGCCAAAAAGAAAACTATCAACAAACCTTCAACAGAAATATTCGTTTTCAGGAAAGAGATTAGTTGGAATCGCTCCTTTTGCTGCTTTTGAGGGAAAAATGTATCCATTAGATCTAATGGAGCAAGTCGTTTCAGCATTAAGTAAAAAAGATAATTGTCAAATTTTACTTTTCGGCGGCGGGAAAAAAGAACAAGAAGTTCTAGAAAATTGGGAAAGTCAATATCAAAATATTTCTAGTATCGTTGGAAAAGCTACGTTTACAGAAGAATTAGAGCTTATCTCAAATCTAGATATAATGTTGGCAATGGATAGTGGTAATGCACACTTAGCGGCACTCTTTGGTGTGCCTACAATAACGCTATGGGGCGTTACGCATCCCAATGCGGGGTTCTATCCTTTTGCACAAAATAAAGAGAATGCCTTGTTGGCCGATCGAGAAAAATTCCCATTAATACCAACATCCGTTTATGGAAATAAAATGCCTGAAGGATATACCGAAGCTATGCGAACGATACATCCTCAAGATGTTATTAATAAATTGAATGTTATTATAACTAGTTAAAAAGAAGCTTGTTTTGCCTCAATGGCTTTGAAATATTGTCTTATTTGTGACATAAACCGATACTTTCTAGCGCTTGGAGAAGTTTCAACCATTAAAGTTCTAATACCAATATAAGAACTCATCAAGTATACAGCGACACCTTCAGCATCTACATGACGATCAATATGTCCGTTAAATTTTCCACGTTGTATTGCCGTTACTAAAGTAACTTCCCAAATTCTCAGAATCTCATTTAGATGCTTCATTATCGCCGGATTTCTTCCATTGAATTCATTGATGAAATTACTTAGAAGAAACCCATAATCCATCTCATTATGAACTGCAGTTTCTAAGGCATCTTCAAAACAATTGATGATCAAATCTAAAGTATGTTCATGACCTTCAATCGGTTCAATTAGCGAACTATAAACTTTACGAACTATAAGGTTTTGAATGATTTGGACAAAGAAGTCTTCTTTAGATTCGAAGTGATAATAAAAAGCTCCTTTAGAAAGAGAGAGCTCTTTAAGAATATCATCAACACTTGTATTGTAATAACCGTTTTTGTAGAAGAGTTCAAGACCGGTGACTTGCATCCGGTTCATAGTTGTCATTCTTTTAATCGATTTTTCCATAAGGCTAAGTTCTAGATTAGTTAAATAAACCGACCAATGCGTCGGATTAGTTTCTTATCTCGAAGGTGCCTATTTTATTGAGGTTTTGAGCAATCAATGTTGTGAAACATAATTTTATTGTTGTCAAACCAAGGTTTTAACATTTCAGAAATATCGAAAAACTGACTAATGAGTCTGTTTTTCGATATTTAAATAGCGGTATGAATTCTCAAAATGTATTTAAGGAGCAACTGTACCCTGACAACTACTTCCTGCGCCTGCAGTACAACCATAGCAATGTTGTGAAATAATGATGTTTCTATCATTCAAAAGATCTTCATTATAGTCTTTAATATGCTTTACTTTACTAGCTACTTTTAGGTCTAGCATTTGGTTGAAATCGCAATCATAGATCCAACCATCCCAGCTTATAGAAATAGTATTGGTGCACATCACATTTGCAACTGCTGCTGGGTTGTATGCTTCCACCAAAGAATACATATAATCTTCATAATTTTCAGAAGCAATCAAATAATCTAAAAAACGTGCAATTGGTAAATTTGTGATGGCAAAAAGACTATGAAATTGAATGTCAAAATCTTCTTTTAAAGCTTTTTTGAAATCAGCTTCTAATGCCATTTGATCTCCTGGCAAATACGCTCCTGATGGGTTGTACACTAAATCTAATCGCAAACTACTACCGGGCATACCATACCCTCTTTCATTTAACTCTTGAAGTGCTTTAATCGATTTATCGAAAACTCCGTCACCGCGCTGTTTATCGGTTTTTCCTCTCGTATAATGAGGCATTGAAGAAATTACATGAACGTTATGTTTCTTGAAAAAATCTGGTAAATCGTAATATTTCTTATTTGCACGGATAATGGTCAAATTCGAACGCACAATAAAGTCTTTGATACCTGCTTTGGCCGCTTCTTCAACAAACCATCGAAAATCAGGATTCATTTCAGGCGCTCCACCTGTCAAATCTAAGGTATGAGCACCCGTATTGCGAATGATGTCTAAACATTGCGACATCGTATCACGTGTCATAATCTCTTTACGGTCAGGACCAGCATCTACATGACAATGCTCGCAAACTTGATTGCACATGTAACCGACATTAATTTGAAGGATCTCTAATTTCTTAGGTCGTAAAGGAAAATGACCGATTTCACCGATTTTATCTTTGAAATACGGAAGTTCACCTTCAGCAAACATGCCACCATTTAAGATTTCTAGTTGCTTATTCGTTTGAGCGAGTTCTTCGCCCTTAGCTTTTAATGATTTTGTAGCCATTTTTTAAGTTATCAGTTGACAGATACAGTTGGCAGTCTCAACATTTTACTGCTTACTGCTACTGTTGACTGCTCACTTATTTACATACTCAACTTGTCATATTTATTCATCATCTGAACCCCGTGTACAAGGGTTGCACCGCTTTCTATAGCTGCTCCAACATGAACTGCCTCCATCATTTCTTCTTTAGTAATGCCTTTTTGCAAACCGTCTTTGGTATAGGCGTCAATACAGTACGGACATTTTACCACATGTGAAACGGCCAAAGCAATTAATGACTTTTCTCTAGCACTTAGTGCGCCTTCTTCGAAAACCTTACCATAATAGTCAAAGAATTTATTTCCTAGGTCCTCACTCCACTCTGTGATTTTCCCGAATTTTCTTAAATCTTTCGGATCGTAATATGAATCAGCCATTTTTTATAAGTTTTAGTTTTGATTAAAGGTTTTCTGCGGATGAAGAAAAATTAGTAAAGCTATAAACCCTCCCTTAGTCCCCTCCTTGCGAAGGGGAAAATTGACCTTTCTCCACTAAAGGGGGGATTGAGAAAGGTAGATGCTGCAAATATAACTCGTATCCTATTCTTTAGTTTATATACGGCTTTCATTTTATTCACAAATAAAAATATCATTTGGTTTTTTTAATTATTTTATATTAGTAAGGCTAATAAATATGGGCTATTAGCTATAATTATGACTTCATTTTTTGCTGGATTCACACTAAATTTAAGACACTATTAAATCCAAAAACAGGATGCTAGCCAACCAAATATTAGTGAAGAATTCTCTTTTTATCTATGACCAGACCAAAAAGAAAAACCATGAAACCTATCAGTCGAGAAAAACCAATTACATTTACAATTCTAATAAAATTTTCTAATGAAATTAGATGAGCTACAATCAAAATCAATAGGCTTAGTACTCTCAGGTGGAGGCGTTCGAGGTATGGCGCATATTGGCGTGATTCAGGCGCTAAATGAATACGGAATTTCAGCCAATATTGTTAGCGGGAGTAGTGTTGGTGCTTTAGTGGGAGCCCTATATGCGAATGGAAATACGGTCAAGGACATGTTGGCTTTTTTCAAAGAAACGCCGCTATTTAAGTACAACTTTTTAACCATAGTCAAATCAGGTTTTATTGATACTGATCGCTATGTAGAAATTTTTAAAGGGTATTTTCCCGAGAATAATTTTGCCGCCCTAGAGCGTAAATTATATGTTGTAACAACGAACCTGCAAAAAGCAGAACAGCGTTTTTTCTCAGAAGGAGAATTGATTCGTCCTTTATTGGCATCTGCGGCTCTTCCCCCATTGTTTAGTCCCTTAGAATTGGATAAGGAATTGTATGCTGACGGTGGAATTATGAATAACTTTCCTCTAGAACCTGTAAAAGAGAAAGTCGATTATATAATAGGAAGCAATGTTTCTATAGTAGGTGAACTTGAAAAAAAGGATTTAAAAAATTCGATTCAATTAACCGGAAGAGTTACCGGATTAATGATCTACGCCATTAACCAAGAAAAACTGGAATCGTGTGATTTAATGTTTGCTCCTAAAACCCTAGAACATATTGGCGTACTAGACCGAAAGGGACTTGAAAAAGCCTATGCTATAGGATATGAGCATGCTATTCAAGAGCTAGAAAAAGCTTTTGGAAAAAACCAGTAGGAAGCTACCAATCTTTACACATCATCATAGTCTACTTTTAAAGTTGGGGTAGTTGCATGTGCTTGACAGGTTAAAATCAATCCGTCTGCAATTTCACCATCGGTAAGAATCTGATTTTTCACCATGGTCGCCTCACCTTCTACAACTTTAGCAATACAACTGCTACATACGCCACCTTGACAAGAATAAGGAGCGTCAATATTTTCTTTTAAAACAGCATCAAGAACTAACATTTTCTTATCCATAGTAAAAGAAAAAGTCTCGTCGTCAACTACAACTTCAATTTTAGTTTCACCTTCGGCTGAAACAGGAAGTTTACCCTTATCAGTAGATGCACTAAAAAGCTCAAAATGAATTTTGTCTTTCGAAACACCATTATCTACTAAAGTATCCGTCACTTTGTGAATCATTTGCTCAGGTCCACAAAGGTAAAAGGCATCAAAAACGACATCTTTATGTTTGTTCTTCAGCGCGTAATTAACGGTTGAGGTATCAATACGACCAACAAGAGAATTCTCTTCCATGGCCTGGCTATTTGTGAAATAGATAAAAAATCGATTCGCATATTCGAGTTGAAGATTTACCAAGTCTGTATAGAACATGGTTTCTTCATACGATTTGTTACCATATACTAGAACAAAAGTATTAGAGTCATTGCTATCTAAAACCGTTTTTGCAATACTCATGATTGGTGTAATACCACTACCAGCAGCAAATGCCGCAACAGATTTAACCGAATCTGATGGCTTAAAAGTGAAGCGACCATCAGGAGGCATCACCTCTAATGAATCGCCAACCGCTAATTTAGAATGGGCATAATCAGAAAACCCTCCGCGATCAACTTTCTTGACGCCAATAGTAACAGACTCATTCTTTGGAGATGAGCTTATAGAATAGGCGCGGCGAAGTTCCTCACCTTTGATTTCTTTTTTAATGGTAATATATTGCCCGGCTTCAAACGTAAATGTTTGAAT
>CALLIG010000334.1 GCA_938009735.1 uncultured Flavobacteriaceae bacterium | reverse complement strand
TTTTATCTTTTTAGCTAAACCTTGTGCTCTATAGTCAGGGTGAACTATCAGTCCTGAATTGGCGACATATTTTTCATGTCCCCACACTTCGATATAGCAAAAGCCTGCAAAAGTATCACCGTCTAAAGCGATTACGGCGTTGCCATTTTCAAGCTTTTTCTCGATGTATTCTGGAGTACGTTTAGCAATACCGGTGCCTCTTACTTTAGCCGAATCAGCGATAGTATCGCAAATGACCTGAGCGTATTTAAAATGTGATGTATTAGCAACAATGATTTTCATTGTTCTAGAAATTTAAACTGTAAATAATAAAATGTGATTTGCTGATGCGGAACTGGACTCACCTAGTTCCATAAAATGTGTATACCCTTACGGGCGACGGCGACGGGGCGCGAATGGACGTACTGGAGCAGGGATGCTCGTAGTAGCTAGTATGTAGTTTTGTCCTTTCATTACAGGGTAAATGTACAAATTATCTTGAACCCACCTAATCCAGATGAAATTTTCTACAAAAAACTCAGGTTTTGTTACGATATGCAACAAGTTCATAAATCAAGAAGGAAAAAACAGCCACATATTCAATTGTCAATAGCCATAAATTTTCTTTAAAGTCTCCAATTGAATAGGCGAAATAACTTAGCACTATAGCCGATGACCATATAAAAGCATATCGATATTTAGTAAAAGCTGTCAAAACAACAAGAAAGATAACATACCAAGGATGTACCGTCGCTGATATGAAATAATAAAGCGTCAATACCCAAAGCATAGAAGTTATAAGAACTGGTAGTTTCTCGTTTTTTCTAAGGAATGTAAAAAGTAACACGGCAACAATTGTAACTATCGGGGTTATTTTACCATAGGTTTTGATTAGCTCCCAAGGTTTAGCATCGAATTGAATTCCGGTGTATTTGATGATGTTCCAAAGTCCGGCATTGAATTCGAAGTTTGAAAACCAAAGTCCGATAGTTTTCGAATAGTTAGCTATAAATTCCGTAGAATAAAAAGGGGCAAAAAGCAAGAGGGAAGCCCCCCCAATAATAGCATAAAATGAGATACTTTTCTTCAGTTTAAAATGCTTTAAAAACAATGGAAGAAATAAAAGCGGAACCAATTTTACAGAAATAGAGCAGGCATAAACAACTGCTGCCCATTGCCATTTATGAACTGAAAGCAGGTATAGAGACCAAACAAAAAAGAAGAGCATAACACCTTCAAAGTGAAGATTACCTGTCAATTCAATTATTACCAAAGGGTTTAAGAAATACCAAAAAATTAAATGCGGCGATTGATTTATATTTTTTAATAGCTTCCTCCCAAAATAAAGAATTCCTATATCTGCGAGAATAATAGTGCCACGCATTACGATTACTGAACCTAAAATACTTTTTCCGCCAAGTAGAGCGGCAATTGCAAAGATGATTTGATTTAAAGGCGGGTAGTTGCTGTAATGTTTGGCGCTTAAACTTCCCATTCCATTATAGAGTTCTTGCGAGTTTGCAATGCCTAAATCAGATTGTTCAATCAAGGTATTCGGAACATTCAAATACGGATTCATAAATTGACTCACCAATTCGCCATCCCAAATAAAACGATAGAAATCTTGCGAAAGGTTGGGCTCAGCAATTAGAAAAATAAGTCGAAAGATGATGCCAACGACTAGTATGAATTTGAAGTTCCATTTTTCAAATTGAACGATTTTGAAACATAAAAAGAAGAGTGCTGTAAAGAGGGCCAGTAGTTTGATAAAATCTGTTCGTTCTAGATGGTAGGCAAAGGTGAAGTAGAATGCCAAACTTAGCAACACCAACAGCATTGAGACTTTGTGAAGTTTCCAATATGTGAGTAATCGTTTGGGCATTTTTGGTTGAATAGTGGTACTACTAAGAAACGAAAATTATTTTTTACAATACTGTTTATTCACAGAGTAAGTTAGCGAAGCTATTTTCCAAGCGGTATCTTTTTTGATTAAAGTGAAAACTTCATAGCCGCAATGTGAATGTTCATCATTTACCCAGAAATCATAGGGTGCCCACACCGCTGCGACCATATCTTTGATGTGAATTGTTATTTCTTCTTCACGTAATCGCTCTTTTAAAATATTCTTAGATGTGCTTGCTTTTAAAGTCGAATTTCGAACTAGCTTTGAATCGCCTTGCGCTCTTACTGAATAAGCCTGGGCGTTTTCTAGGAACAGATTATTGAAGCCCACAGAATCTTTGGTTTCCATCGTGTGGAAAAAATCATGGACGACCTTAAGTACTTCTTGTTTTTCATCTTGAGCGAAGGAAGATATTGAACATAAAACTGTGCATAGAATACCGAGGAAAAGATTTTTTAAATTCATAGTAAAAGACTTTGACTGGTTGTTGCTTAAAATTGTATTAGAAATTCAAAAAGGCTACATTGAAAGATACTTATAATTAGCATTATGAAGCGTTTCAAGAAAATATTCGGTTACACCTTATTGGTTATATTAGTTTACGTTGGCTATGTTTTTGTTTCTACAGGATATTTCAGAGCCATTGAAAATACTTTTGATGGTACTATTGAAAGAGAAATAGTAATCGCTGGAGCGGAAGATATTATGGTGATACCTGAAAAGGGACTTGCTTTAGTTTCTGCTTCTCCGAGAAAAAATTCTTTGGATGTACAACAAGAAATAGGTGGTTTGTATTTGATGGATTTAAATTCCAATTCATATCAAGTCAAAAAATTGACAACTGATTTAAATAAACCTTTTGCACCTCATGGTATTTCAATGTTTATGACCGATAGCACCTATAAAGTAATGGCTGTAAATCATACAACCGAGAAACATTCGTTCGAGGTTTTCAAATTACAAGATACTTTATTGACATTTGAAAGAACAATAACAAACCCTGCTTTGGTGAGTCCGAATGATGTAGTGATGATAGATGCGAATCGTTTCTATTTTACAAACGACCATAAGTATGTAGATGGACTAGGTAAATTATTAGAGGATTATGCCGGATTAGCGTTGTCGAATGTGATGTATTTTGATGGAGAGAACTTTATAGAAGTTGCCTCTGGAATTGGCTATGCAAACGGAATCAATTATGATAAAGAACGAAAATTGCTTTTTGTTGCCGCGCCTAGAAATTTTGAAGTAAAAGTTTATGCTGCAAATGAGGATGGGTCATTAAGTTTCATTGAAGATATTGATTGTGGTACTGGTGTAGATAACATAGAATTCGACTCAGAAGGAAATTTGTGGATAGGCTCGCATCCTAACTTATTAGCATTTTCCTCTTATGCTGCAGGTAATAATGAAATATCACCTTCCGAAATAATTAAAATTCAATATCGGGGTACAGGTGATTATACTATTGAAGAAGTATATCTCAATGATGGAACACAAATGTCAGGGTCAACAGTTGCCGCTCCTTATAAAGATGTTGTTGTTACGGGCAATGTAATGGATTCGCATTTTCTTGTGCTAAAGCCGAACAAATAAAAGTACCTAAGCCCTAGAAGTAATTGACTTTGTAAAGACATAGCCAAAACCTAAAAATAACATAAAGTGAAACGGAAAGAGTCCGAAGTCATTTAGTGGTATTGCGCTGTACATTCCGAAAAGGAAATAGCCCATCAGAGCAAATTCAAAAATCATATTTGGCGATAGCTTTTTCGCAAGGTATTTGTTGCCTTTCCAGCCTTCTTTCAAGCTATTGATGTTAAATTTAGGTGTTCTAACAAATTCACTACGTTTACCCATATGACCTTCTAGAACGGCAATAGAGTTGTGCAATGAAAAGCCTAATGCAACCGAAAAGAATGTAAAAAAGATTCTGATGTAATCAACAAAATTATTAAAACTACTACCTTGAATGCTTTTATATGTGAACCAATAACAAACGAAAAGTATAATCGTGCTTAAAACAAAGAAGCTAAGTGTTGTAAATACCCATCCTAAATGCGGGTACATTGCTTTAATGTACATTGCAGGTATGCTTAGCAGAGCCACCATAAATACACATAGAAACATCGAACTATTCAAAAGGTGCATTACACCATGAAACTTCGTCTTGAAACTAATATTTTTAGCAGTTACGACACTCCAAACTGTTTTTCTAAAATTCTCAGCACCACCTTTATTCCAACGAAATTGTTGTGAACGCGCAGCACTTATCACTACAGGAAGTTCTGCTGGAGTTTCAACATCTTCT
>CALLIG010000333.1 GCA_938009735.1 uncultured Flavobacteriaceae bacterium | reverse complement strand
CGATGCAACATCATTTAACCAACCAATACAAGACTGGAATGTCAACTCTGTTGTCAATATGTCTTCCATGTTTAGTAGCGCAGAAAACTTTAATCAGCCCTTAAATTTATGGAACGTTAGTGCCGTTGCAAATATGTCATCTATGTTTGAAAGTGCCTTATTATTTGATCAAAATCTTAATTCATGGGATGTTTCTTCAGTTACATTAATGCCTTCGATGTTCGAAACAGCTGAAGCGTTTAATGGGGCTACAAGCAATTGGAATGTTGCTTCTGTTACTACTATGAAAGAAATGTTCAAAGAGGCTATAGTTTTTGATCAAGCTATCGAAAATTGGGATACCGGTGAAGTACTTGATATGGAAGAAATGTTCAAAGAGGCTACAGACTTCAATCAGAATATAGATCCTTGGGATGTTTCTTTTGTACGAACCATGGAATCTATGTTTGAAGATGCAGTAAGGTATGATCAGACTATGAATTCTTGGAATGTGGCATCGGTTACTACTATGGAAGATATGTTCAACGGAGCAACTTTATTTAACGGAATCATTGATGCATGGAATGTAAGAGGTGTCACCACTATGTACGAAATGTTCAAAGACGCAACCACATTTAACCAAAGTGTAAACAATTGGCGTGTTGCAGGAGTTTCAGATATGGGCTATATGTTCAATGGAGCAACTTCATATAATCAAGCAATGGACCTATGGAATTTAGGAAACGTAAGCATGCGTTCGACATTTTACAATGCAACAGCTCTAAATCAGAATTTAGGAGATTGGGATGTTAGTGGTGTATCTGACATGCGTGATATGCTTGACAATACTGCGTTAATTCGAGAAAACTATGATAATACTTTAATTGCTTGGTCAGAACAAACCTTAACAAGCGGTATTAATCTTGGTGCAGAGGGTTTACCTTATTGCGATGCACAAGAAGAACGACAGTCTATGATAGCTACTTTTGGCTGGACTTTCAGTCAAGATGTACGGGATTGTCCCATTCCTGAATGTACCCAACTAGCTTCACCACTAAATGGCGATACTGATGTACCTGTAAACACCAACATAACCTGGGATGCCGCTCTTTTCGCACAAGGATATCGATTGACTGTTGGAACATCTACCGGCGGAAATGATGTCGTGAACAACCTAACAATCACGAACGAGACCTCGTATGAATTCGCAACTGATTTTAATACAGGTGATGTTGTCTTCATAACCTTAATTCCATTTAATGACGAAGGTGATGCAGTAGGGCCATGTATCGAAGAAAGCTTTACAATTTCAAGCAACCCAGCAACCATACCAGACTGTACCAACTTGACTGAACCCATAAGCGGCGCGAATGATGTCGTGGTCACATCTGATTTAAGTTGGACTCCGATTTCAAATGCAGATGGTTATAAAATAACCTTGGGTACCTCGACAGGTGGCAATGATATAGTTGATGCAGAAGATGTTGGCAATATTACAACCTATGAATTCGCTACTAATCTTCCTGAGGATAGTGATATTTATGTTACGATAATCCCTTATAACGAAGAAGGCGATGCGACTGGTTGTACGGAAGAAAGTTTTGATACCGAATTGATTCCGGTTCCACCAGTTTGCACCAATTTGACCAGTCCATTGAACAATGCTACAGATGTGCCTATCGACACTCCTTTGAGCTGGACAGCCGTTGCAAACGCAACTGGATATCTTGTGATTGTTGGAACTACATCGGGCGGCATTGAAGTTGTAAACAATATTGATGCTGGAAATTTCACAACATTTAATATTCCTACTGATCTACAAGAAGACCGATTACATTATGTAACTATCATTCCGTATAATGACGAAGGTGATGCAACTGCTTGTATTGAAGAAACTTTTACCACCGGAAACTCAACAAGTCCGCCTTCGTGCACGACACTTACAATGCCAACTAATAATGCTACTGGAGTTGCCCCAGACAGCAACCTTTCATGGACTGAATTAACAAGTGCTACAGGTTATAAATTATCTGTAGGAACGTCTACAGGTGGAACAGATATTTTTACCGGTGACGTCACTAACGTCACTACCCACGATTTGGTGGCAGACCTACCTGAAAGCACTATTATATATGTAACCGTAACTCCTTATAACGACAATGGCGATGCTTTAAGTTGTGCAGAAGAAAGTTTCACGACTGATGGGCCACCTTTATGTACTACATTGATAACTCCAGCAAACGGAGCAACAAATATTGCCGTAGATACAGGTATCGAATGGAATACGAGCAGTAATGCAGATGGTTATAAGTTGACCGTTTCTGGAAGTTCTATTGCAGGAAACAATCTAACAGATTTTGACGTTTCTACCGGAACAACCTATGCTTTCGCAAATGATTTCAATAGAGGAGAAACTATTACCGTAACAATTACACCTTATAACGATGTTGGTGATGCAATAGCCTGTACTTCGGAAAGCTTCACTATTATTCCTCCTCCAGTACCGCTATGTACTAGTTTAATAACTCCAGTAGACGGAGCAATAAATGTTGCGACGGGTACTGGTCTAGAATGGAATGCAAGCACAGGAGCTGATGGATACAAACTAACAGTTTTAGCTAGCAGTAGTACTGCTAATAACGAAACAAATCTTGACATCCCCTTTGGTACTGCACATACTTTTACAAATGACTTTGAACAAGGTGAAACGGTTGAGGTGACAATTATACCTTATAATGACCAAGGTGATGGAATTTCATGTGCCACGGAAAGTTTTACCATAAAACCAGTTCCGATTTGTACAACACTAAATACACCAGTTGGTAATGCTATAGATGTTGCAGTTGCAACCAATTTAACATGGAATGCTATAAGTGATGCAACTGGTTATAAATTGACCGTTTCAGCAAGTAGTAGTACGTCTAATAATGTAACCGACCTTGATATCACATCAGGAAATACTTATGATTTACCTAATGATTTTGAGCAAGGTGAAACCGTAACAGTAACTATTACTCCATATAACGAAGTGGGTGATGCAATAGGATGTACTTCAGAAAGCTTTACAATCAAACCTGTGCCCTCATGTACCAATCTATTAACACCTATTGACGGAGCAGTTGGGGTTGCAGTCAATACAGATATATCTTGGACGTCTTTAGCAGATGCTAATGGCTATAAGCTTACAGTTACAGCTAGTACAAGCACAGCGAATAACCTGACTGATTTTGTAGTTTCAACAGGCACCTCTTATGATTTTCCTAGTGATTTTGAACAAGGGGAAACCGTAACAGTTACTGTAACCCCGTACAACGAAGTTGGAGATGCGATTGCTTGTACTGCAGAAAGTTTTACTATCAAGCCTGTACCGATATGTACTAATTTGATTTTACCAACTAACGGTGCGATTGATGTTGCAGTAGATACTACTATTGAATGGACAGAAATCACCGATGTTGTTGGATATATGCTAACCGTTATAGCAAGCAACAGTACTGCAAACAACGTAACAGATCTTGATATTAAAACAGGAACGATTCACAATTTTTCAAATGATTTCGAACAAGGTGAAACCGTTACCGTGTCTATTACACCGTATAATGAAGTGGGTGATGCAATAGGGTGTACTTCTGAAAGTTTTACGATAAAATCGATTCCACTATGCACTAACTTAATAGCACCTGCAGATGGAGGAGTTGTAGCAGAAGTAAGTGAAATCGAATGGAACGAAATTACGGATGCTGATGGCTATAAATTAACCATAAACGGAAGTAATTCAACTACAAATAATATTACAAATTTTGAAGTTACAGGAACAACTTATATTTTTCCTAATGATTTTAATCAAGGAGAAGTTGTTTCCGTAACCATTATACCTTTTAATGAAGTTGGTGATGCAATTGGGTGTACTTCAGAAAGTTTTACGATCCGACCAGTACCACCATGTACAAGCTTAGAAACACCGTTTAACAATGCAATAGAGGTTGGTATTACTACTGACATATGGTGGAATGCAAGTCTAGATGCCGATGGTTATCGCATTTCAGTTGGCACTAGTCCGAATGGAAGTGACATAATAAATAATGAAGATGTTGCTTCACTAACCAGTTACACTTTTGCAGATGATCTTCCTTCAGAAACAATGATTTACGTAACTATTACGCCTTACAACACTTCTGGTGATGCCGTTGGATGTACTTCTGAAAGTTTTGAAACTGAAGTTATCAATCCTGCTTGTACAGCTTTAACGAGTCCGTTTAATGGAGAAGTTGACGTTCCGTTAGAAAGTACTATTACCTGGAATGAAATAGAAAAAACAGATGGTTATCGCATTTCTATTGGCACAACTGCCGGCGGAAATGATATTGTTGACAATCAAGATATAGGTCTAGAAACAAGTTATTCTCATGGTGATGAGTATCCATTTAATACAGAAATTTTTGTTTCAATTATACCGTACAATAGTGCTGGAGATGCTGTTACCTGTGAAGAGCAGTCATTTACGACTATGATACCAGAATATGACACGAAATATGGTTTCTCTCCTGATGGTGATGGCATAAATGAATTCTGGGAAATTGAGAATATTGGTTACCATCCTGAAAATATTGTAACCATCTACAACAGATGGGGAGATGCAGTTTTCAGAATTGATAATTACGACAATGCCTCTGAGGTATTTAGAGGTGAAGCCAATTTAAAAACCAATATGGGCGCTGGTATTTTACCCGCTGGCACCTATTTCTTCAATATTGAAATTGAAGGAACAAGCACCCTTAAAAAAACACAAGGATTCATAGTTATAAAGCGTTAAACCAATGAAAGCAAAAAAAACAATTGGCACGCTAGCACTAGGTGTTCTGCTGTCATTATTATCTTATAATTCTATTTTCGGACAGCAAACAGCTGTTTTTGCAGAGTACAATTACAATCCGTTTATTATTAATTCTGCTTACGCTGGATTATTACCAACAACGGAGGCAACATTGACTAATACTGGTTTTTTAAATTCAATTGAAGGAAGTCCTCAGAATTTTACGCTTAGTTTTCATACACCTTTGCAAGAAGGTAAAGTAGGCTTAGGAGCGGGATTCATTCGTGATCAAATTGGTGTTACTACCTCAACAAGTGCATTCGCAGCGTATTCTTATAAAATATTCTTTGATTTTAAAGATGATCGACCGTATTGGCAAATTTACCAACCTGGTACATTATCTTTTGGTATTACTGCTGGAATTCAACAATATCAAGACAACCTTTTGGAATTAGGCATTATGGATGATCCAAATTTCAGTCAAAATATCAATGCTACCATTCCAACAATAGGAGTCGGTTTCTTATTCAATCATGCACGTTTTTATGCTGGGGTTTCTACACCAAACCTTTTGGGTGACCGCTTAGCTACTGATGATAATTTAGAACTAGAAAGTCCCATATATGGCTATTTCGGATATCGTTTTTACAACAACCGTTTTGAAGATTTTATGCTGAAACCAAGTGTATTGATAAAAACCGAAAAAGGAGCACCTTTAGAAATTGATTCAAATATTTCTATTAGTTATAGAAACCGTTTTGAATTGGGCGCAGGGTATCGATCTAACGCATCAATAAATGTTTTGGCTGGTATTTACTTAATTAAGAACTTTCGCTTGATCTACCACTTTAATTTCTCTGTTAAAGACAATCCGTTAGGCAACTCAAATGGGTTAATGATAAGTTATCGTTTTGGCAAAGGGTATGCTAGAGATTAAACTAATTTACATGAGAGATATAGCTTAATTAATCACAAAAATGCGAAAAATCTCAAACTACATTTTTAATATATCTCCCAAAAAATTAGCAATATATCTAATTTTAGGCCCTTTAGTATTATTCTTTGTGCACTTAATTAGCTCTATTTTATTAAGAACTTTTTCTGAAAATAATAGTCCCAATTTGCTATCATATAGCCTTGTAGGTATCATTTTCTTTTTTTTAGCGATCCTTGTGCTACTATGGCTTTTCTGGTTAGTAAGCCTGGTGTATTCCGTCGAGAAATCTGATTTAGGTTTACCTATTCGATGGTTTCAAATAACAATTATTCTTTTTGTTATCTATTTATTATATAATTTATGCTACCCATTAGTCGCATCCCTGCCTGAAGATTATCAGTCCGTTTTTCATCCCTTAAATGAATTTATTGCTTTTGGCGGATTGCTAATCGCTTATCCTGTGGTTTGTCACTATGCAGCAAGGGCTGTTTTAGTAAAACAAACAAAGGAGCCTGCTACCTTTATTAATGCAATACCAATTACTTTACTTCTATTTTTTGGAGTGGTGCTGGGTATTCCTTTTTTGCATAAATATTTCAGCAAAAAAAATTCCTCTAACACAGAGATTATAATTATCTATGCGATTGCACTTGGGGTTTGTATCGTACTTTTTATTGTAGGTTTTATTGCAGCTATTACAAGTATGATTTAATTGAAAATTATTTAATCATACCTAAATTAACCACTTCTTGCTCTGTTAAATACCTCCAATGACCACGAGGTAAATCTTTTTTGGTAAGCGTGTGATAAACCACTCTATCTAAAATGGTTATTTCGTAACCAAGTTCTTGAAAGAGACGTTTTACAATATTATTTCTAGAGCTGAATATTTCAATTCCAACTTGGTTTTTAGGGGCGTTATCTACAAAACTAATGTCTTGTACTCTAACTACATTTTCTTCAACCGTTACCCCTTCTTGTATGCGTTTAAGATCAGCACTTCGAAGTTCTTTTGTTAAGGTAACATGAAATATTTTTCGCAATCCGTTTTTTGGTCTTGCTAACTTTTTTGTTAGTTCTCCATCATTCGTAAACAACATCAAACCCGTTGTACTTTTTTCTAATTTGTCAACTGCAGCTAATTCAGATTTAGAGGCGCCTGCAACAAGGCTAGTTGCACTACGTCTTCCTCTTGAATCGCGGCCTTGAGTTTCAAAATCTTTAGGTTTATTAAGCAACACATATTCCTTTTTAATAGGGTTCAAACGTTGCCCATCAAAACGAACATCATCTGTCAGTTTTACTTTATAACCCATTTCAGAAATAGGCTTGCCGTTTACAGTAACATTACCTGCAGCAATATAAATGTCAGCTTCACGACGCGAACAAATACCTGCGTTTGCTACGTATCTATTCAATCGAATTACATTAGGGTCAGATGTTTTTTTCGCTGCTGTTTTATCTGCCGAAGATTTACCTTTTCCAATATTTCTATTTCGAAAAGCTCCACCCTTTTTACCGGGTTTCTTTTTATCGTTATTGGAATCTGACCTACTCATAACATTAATTTAGCTGCAAAGGTAGTTTAATCCTTAAACTCTACTGTAGACTGTCGTTCTCTATTTACAATCAATTTTGTCACGTCTGGTCTTGAATAATGCCCTACAGGATCAAAATTTTGACGTTCTTCATAAACACGGTTAAAATCTAAATCTTGATAAATCAAACCTTCCTTATCAAGTACTGGTTCGATAATCCATTCACCATCTGGACCAGCAATGCAAGAACCTCCATTTGCGAGGACTTCTGGTGCCTTTTCTAAAATGGAATCTAAATGAGGCGTGCTCTCCGGAAAATCTACCTTCTGCATCAACGAAGAGACTGAAATCACATAGCTTCTTGATTCACGAGCAATAAAACGGGTAATATCTTTAGTATTAAGATCACTACCAGGCCAAACGGCAATATGAAGGTTTTCTCCTTGACCGTAAAGTGCAGCCCTCGGCAAAGGCATCCAATTTTCCCAGCAGTTGAGTCCGCCTACGTTAAATTGTTTTAATGGATGAACTTTTAGTCCGTTACCATCACCAGGAGCCCATGTTAGGCGCTCATCATAAGTTGGTTGCAGTTTACGGTGTACCGATTTAATTTCACCTTCTTGATTGATATAAACCAAAGTGGCATAAATACTATGACCTCCACGGTTTTTAGCGCGTTCCATTATTCCCAAATAAATAGCAATATTATTTTCTTTGGATAGTGCACAAATAGAATCTAATTCTCCAGCTTCAATTTGTACGGAATTACGAACGTAGTGCGCATGGAGTTCTTTGTTTTCTTTTTTCTCCCACTCAGCTCCATCATTTAATGCCAACCAAAAAGGATAGCCAGGCAAAAGGGCTTCCCCAAAAACTACAAGCTCTGCTCCTTCTCTTGCAGCTTCCTGAATAGATGATTCTATTTTTGCAATGGTAGCTTGCTTATTTAGCCAAACAGGTGCAATCTGGGCCATGGCCACTTTCAATATATTATCCATTTACAAAATACGATTTAAAACAAGGTCAACATCTATAAGTAAAATACTAAAAACACCTGCCACAATTATGAATTTTAAAATATTATGCAACATAACATAATGTTTTTTCGTGCTCGATTTGGTGAGTAATCCAAGAAATACTATTAGAAAAATAATACAGCTTATAAAATATAGATTCATATGACCTACATCAAAATTAATGATAAGTAAAATTGCAGGAATTAAAGTCAGCAAGGCTAACATTCCAATAAAAATCTTTGAAATACTAGGACCATAAATTATGGGAATAGTTCTATAGTTCTGCGCTAAATCTCCTTTCATATTTTCCATATCCTTGATCATTTCACGGGCTAAAATCAAAAGAAACAAGAAAATTGCATGGACAAAAATAACGGATTCAAAATTTTTATAGTAAACAAAAACAGCAAAGAACGGTGATATTGCTAGGGTTGCCGAAACAATATTACCCAAGAGCGGCACCTTTTTAAGTTTATGCGAATAAAACCAGATTCCGAAAATGTAAGCAGAGAAAAAGAAAACCGCACGAAACGAAACATAGCTCGCAATAACTACTGCTACTAAATTAAGAAGGAAATAAGTCGTCAATTTGAATCGCTGACTTACTTTGCGATCAAGCATGCTTTTTTTAGGCTTGTTAATCAGGTCTTTTTCAGCGTCGTAAAAATTATTAATAATATAGCCAGATGCGATAACCAAGGCGGAAGACAAAACAATAAAGAGAAGATTAATATCAAAAACCACCTCTCTCAACGGTAAATCATATCCGAGAATATAAATTGATGCTAAATATTGAGCTAGAGCAATCATCAGAATATTATAGCCTCTGACAACCGAAAACAGGCTCAATAACTTTAGCAGTAAGAGCTTGTTCTTTCTCGTAAGCATTTCGTGAATTTTAGAAGTTGTAAACCACTTCCAATTTGTAATCTTTTAGTGCAGATTTAGCCTTATCTATATCTTCGGTAAAACCCAAAATATAACCTCCACCACCTGATCCGCAAAGCTTAAGGTAGTAATCGTTGGTATCTATACCTTGCTTCCACAATTGATGAAACTTAGCAGGAATCATTGGTTTAAAATTATCAAGAACAACATGAGAAAGTTGTTTTAAATTTCCGAAAAGTGACTTTATGTTGCCTTCTACAAAATCTTCAACACAAGCATCAGTGTGTTTAATAAACTGATCTTTCAACATGTTTCTAAAACCTTCTTGTTTCATTTTTTCCATGAAAATCTGAACCATTGGCGCAGTTTCTCCTGTAATTCCGCTATCTAACAAGAAAACAGCTCCTTTTCCTTCCGCACTTTGAGAAGGTATACTAGTCGACTCAATATTATCTTGTGAATTGATTAAAATTGGCAAACTTAAATAGCTATTTAAAGGATCTAAACCAGAAGATTTTCCGTGGAAGAAAGATTCCATCTTTCCGAAAATATTTTTAAGTTTTAAAAGCTTTTCTCTCGTCAAGTTCTCTAAAACCGTAATCTTATCTGTTGCGTATTTGTCATAGATTGCAGCTACTAGAGCTCCGCTACTTCCAACACCATACCCTTGTGGAATCGAACTATCAAAGTACATTCCGTCTTCAACATCACTTTTTAAATTCTTAAAATCAAAAGAAAACAAATTAGGGCTATTCTTCTGCATCATTTCAAGATAGCTTACAAATTCTCTAAGAGTGCTATTTGATTTTTTAGCTTTATCCGAAGATTCATCATCAGTTTTTAAAGCGCCTTTGAAAAAATTATATGGAATAGATAATCCTTTAGAATCTTTTATGATTCCATACTCTCCGAAGAGAAGAATTTTAGAATAAAACAAGGGGCCTTTCATACTCTTTAACAATTTGGGATATCTACTTAACGCTTATAAGACGTTTTAATGATTAAAAGTTACATCTTTTTCGCACCAAAACCAATTCGATCGCAAAGGTACTGCCCATTTTCACAAAATGCAACTAGCTCATCTTTAATAAATTGATATACGATTTCCTTTTCAGATTCAGGATATAAGACATGAACATTCGCCCCAGCATCAAGCGTAAAACAAACATGAGTGTTTGAAGACTCTCTGAAAGCCCATATTTTATTGATGATTTGAAGCGTGTTTGGTTTCATTAGAACGAAATAAGGTAAACTCGTCATCATCATAGCGTGCAATGTCAAAGCTTCACTTTCTACGATTTCTATAAATTCATCCAGATCTCCGCTAGCAAAAACTAATTTTAGTTTTGTCAGATTTTCATGCGCTTGATCGAAACGATTTTTAGCGAATGGATGATTATGCATTAAATCATGACCAACGGTACTGCTAACTTGCTTTTGACCTTTGTCAACTAGTAAAATTGTGTCGTGGTATTTTTTAAATATTGGATGTACTTCATTTGGGAATTTAACAGCATATAAATCAGAGCTGCCTTCTATACCCGCATGATCACCCCATTGTACCAAATCACCCTGAATACTTCTGCACGCACTTCCAGAACCTAAGCGTGCTAAAAAAGATGCTTTTTTATTAAAATGATCTGCGGTCAAGTTACTATTCAATTCCCTTTCAATCTCCATTAAACACAAGGCTAATGCCGACATTCCACTTGCGGAAGATGCTATACCGCTACTATGCGGAAATGAGTTAGAAGTTTCAATACTAAAATGATACTCCTTCAAAAAAGGAAGGTATTGTTCAATACGGTTAAAAAAAGTCTTGATTTTGGGCTTGAAATCTTCCTTTGGTTTACCTTCAAAAATTAAATCAAATGAAAAATCTGATGGTTTTACATTTAATTTTCTATACGAAACTGTTGTTGTCGTTGCACATGCGTCTAGAGTAAAACTAATTGATGGGTTAGCAGGAATCTGATTTTCTTTCTTTCCCCAGTATTTTACCAACGCTATATTGCTCGGTGATTTATAGGTTGCTTTTCCTTTGTTAATGACGCTAGAATAAGCATCAGGAATAAAATCTTTTTCAGTCATTGAAAGCACAATTTATGTAAAGATAGTTTTTAAGCATTTTATTTAGAATAGCAATCACCAAATTAATCACACTTCATTTGACAATTCTAATAGCTTGAGCATGGTTCTATGATTTCTTGATGTCGCATTTACTTTTAGTTTTCGCTCAATAACATTATTAGTTAATTTAGCTTTTCCTGCTCCATTTATACAATTGAGATATACGCAATTATTAGTAATCTTGAATAATTCATTGGGGTAGTTATTCTGGTCTAAGGCTTTCAAATTAGATTGTTCAGGGCTATTCTTTAATAATGCGTAATATATTCTATTCGCTTCTAAATCTTCTTTGTTTTTATACGGACTGTTCTCAAGGATAAGCGATATATCTTCACTCGTTTTTACTAATACTGGAACATCAAACTTGAAAACATCTTGTATTTCTGTTCTAATTTTTTGAGCCAAATCTTGGGTATTCGTAGTTTCTGATTTGAAAATAACATTACCACTTTGAATGTATGTAAGCACATCTTTAAAACCAATATCTGACATCATGATTCTCAAATCAGCCATTTTGATCTTTTTCACTCCGCTAACATTAATTCCTCTTAATAATGCGATATAAGTTTGCATAAGCTTACTTTTTTGTGATTCCTTGAGCAGCAATATAACCTCCAGTCCATGCATTTTGAAAGTTAAACCCACCAGTAATAGCATCTACATTAATCACCTCACCGGCAAAAAAGAGATTTGAATGTAATTTACTTTCAAAAGTCTTGAAATTTATTTCTTTCAAATTTACACCTCCAGCAGTAACAAACTCCTCTTTAAAAGTACTTTTCCCATCAACTTCAAACTCTCCTTGGGTTAATTCTTGCGCCAAATTTTCTAGCAGCGGCCTTGTAGTATCGGCCCATTTCATGTCTTCAGGAATACCTGAAGCACGAACTAGATTAGTCCACAACCTTCTAGGAATATCGACTGCTTTTGTTCTTAAAACAGTTCTTTTAGCTTCAACATCTTTAATTTCAAATAGTAAATCAATAATTGATTCCGCATGGTAATCTGGCAGCCAATTCACACGGATTCTAAACTTATAATTTGTATCATTTAATAGGGTTGCTCCCCATGCAGACAGTTTCAAAATTGCTGGCCCACTCATTCCCCAATGAGTAATTAGTAAAGGGCCTTCTGATTCTAAAAGTGATTTTTCAGCTACTTTACTACTAAGTTTAATGGTGATTTTCGGCTGATGGGTCTTTTTTGAAAGTACCTCAACCCTCGCGTTTGTGCTCAAGCCTGGAATGCCATTAATTCGATCGTCTTTAATATTGAAAGTAAATAAAGATGGTACTGGCGGTTCTATTTTATGCCCAATATTTTGAAGCATTTTCCAGATCTTTGGGTTACTACCTGAAGCAATCAATAGTTTTTTACAGGAATAGGTTTTTTTAATCGATGTTACCTGCCATATTTTTTCATTTTCTTTTTCTTCTTGGGAAAAACTAACCACACTACTATGCTTCAGAACCTGAATACCTAATCGTTCAGTTTCATTAATAAAGCAATCTATAATGTCTTGTGAAGTATTTGAAACGGGAAACATTCGCCCATC
>CALLIG010000332.1 GCA_938009735.1 uncultured Flavobacteriaceae bacterium | reverse complement strand
ACATTGGTAGAATCGGCTCCGAATTTTGTTGAAAAATTTCGTCCAGATATCAATTCCATACCCATTGTCTGAATATAATTTTCATCGATATTATACACCGGCATACGTCTAGCAAATTCTCCGTCGATATAGACTTGCGACATATAATTATCAGTACTTCCAGCAGGAATAGAAGAAGAGTTTGTTATTGATGCAACTTTAGGGTTCTTAAGCAGTTCATTCTTAAAGGCATCCTTTTGGTTTCCTAAAAAATAGGCCTCTCTGAGCACCAATAATTGGTCTCTATCATAGCCAATATCCTTGTTTTGGATGTACTGCATTTGCTGATTGACCACTAATGTTGCTAATATCAATCCAGCAGAAACGACAAACTGAAATACCACCAATCCGCTTCGGACACCTTTATTATTATTACCCCCTAAGAACTTATTTTTCAATGCAGCTATGGGCTTGAAAGATGACAAAAAGAAAGCAGGATAGCCCCCAGCCAAAAGACTAATTAAGAAAGTCAAAAGAGTTAGTACTAGTAAAACAAAAGGTTGTCTCAAAAAATCAAGTTGTAATTCTTTTCCTGATAGTTCATTATAAAACGGCAATAAGCCGAAAACCAAAATAGTGGCAAATACCATGGCTATTAGGGTTGCAATAAACGACTCAGATAAGAATTGATAACGTAATTGACCTTTATTAGAACCCAAAACTTTTCGTATACCAACTTCTTTAGCTCTTTTTGCTGCTGTTGCCGTAGAAAGGTTCAAAAAGTTAATACAGGCAATAAGCAACATAAAAAGAGCAACGGCACTAAAAATATAAACATACTTAATATCGCCACCTTGCTCAAGTTGACTATATGGTGAGTTATCAGAGCGTAAATGCATATCAGTCAATGGGAGAAACCTAAACCCTAATTGATTTTCTTTAGTAAATTCTTCAAAGGGTGCTCCTATTTCTTCTTGCATCATAGGTCCCATATATTTTTCTAAAATATATGGGAGTTTGGTTTCCAGATATTTGTAGTCTGAACCTTTCTCTAAAAGCAAATACGTGAAAAAATCTCCATTAAACCAAGAATCACTTTTAGCCTGTTCAAGCCCTTCCATAGAAGCAAAAATATCAAAATGAAAGTGTGAGTTTTGAGGCATTTTTTCGATAACACCAGTCACTCGATAAGGTTGTTCTTCGTCTTCTAAATAAAATAATTCGCCAATTGCATTTGTTGCACCAAAGAACTTTTCTGCTTGGACTTTGGTGATTACTGCAGTATTTGGTTCTTGAAGCGGATTAATGGTGTTTCCGTCAATAATTGGTAGGGTGAAAACATTGAAGAAATTGGCATCTACAAAAGCGAATCTATCTTCGCGGTATGATTCGTTTTCTATAATAATCTTTGGCATTCCAATATTTCTGATGCGTGTTGCATCAAGCACCTCTGGAAATTCTTGTTTTAAAGTCTTGCCAACAGGAGCCATAACAGCACCTTCTTTAATTTCCTCCCCATTGATCTTTGCCCTAAAAACAACGTTGACAATCTCATCAGCATTTTCATTGTATTGATCATAACTAAGTTCATCAACTACAAAAAGCATAATAATCAAACAAGAACCTATTCCTAGGGCAAGCCCTACAATATTAATTGTAAAAATACCCTTGTTCTTGAGGATGTTTCGCCAAGCTATTTTTAAGTTGTTTTTAAACATGATTGATTATTTTGATTGATGTTCTACTCCGACCTTAGACTCTTAACAGGGTTCACAATTGCGGCTCTGATACTCTGATAACTTACTGTAATAACAGCAACAGCAACAGCTAAAAGAGCAGCGAAAACTAAGACCTCAAAACCAATTTCTATGCGATATGAAAAATCTTCAAGCCATTTATTCATAACATACCAACCTATTGGAAGAGAAATTAGAATACCTACACCTACTAGCTTTAAGAAATCTACTGTAAGTCGATATGATAGTTGACTTACAGTAGCTCCAAGAACTTTACGAATTCCGATTTCTTTTCTGCGCTTTTCCGCGTTAAAGGCAGCTAATCCAAATAAACCTAGACAAGCAATGAAAATTGAAAGAATTGTAAAAGTGATAAATATGTGTCCCAAACGCTGTTCAGTTTCATAGGTGGTATTAAATGATTCGTCCATAAAAGAATAACTGAACGGTTGACCAGGTGCCAATTCATTCCATTTGTTTTGGATCATTACAATGGTAGTAGCCAAATCTTCAGTATTTACTTTAACAGCTAATGACCCCGAAGATTGACCGATTTGTAGACTTAAACTACTTACATCATTTCTTAACGACTCAAAATGAAAATTCTTTACAACACCTATTATAGTTGCATAAATTGGAGTATCACTATCGGAAGGTTGCATTACTCGAAGCCCTAAGGCCTCATCAGAACTCAAATTCATAATTGAGATTGCTGATTCATTTACTATCATACTAAGAGAATCTGTACGA
Organism: uncultured Flavobacteriaceae bacterium; assembly: GCA_938009735.1. Taxonomy (GTDB): domain Bacteria; phylum Bacteroidota; class Bacteroidia; order Flavobacteriales; family Flavobacteriaceae; genus Maribacter_C. The sequence goes on along the minus strand of CALLIG010000332.1, from coordinate 2,816 downwards.
ATCGTTTCATCAAAATTCCGCCCGGCAACCAATTCTAAATCTAATGTATTTATATAATCATAATCTACCATCCAATTTTGCATTTGAATAGCATTCTCTTGTTCTAAAGCACCCTCTAAAAAGAATGAATTATCCCGTCTGTACGAAGGCGTTGGTAAATAACCAGTTAGCGTCGCGCTGCTTACTTGTGCCATTTGTTGGGTCTCATACTTAAAAGCTTGTGCTTTGCTACCTGCAGCGTGCACATCTTCTATAATCAATACTTTATCTTTAGAATAGCCTAAATCTTTATTTTGCATAAAATTTAGTTGCTGAAAAACCACTATAGTACTTACAATTAGAAAAATTGCAATTGCAAATTGAAAGACAACAAGTGAGCTACGAATATTTCCTCCTCCAGCACTTTTCTCACCACCTCCTTTAAGGACTTTTACAGGAGCAAATCTGGACATAAAAAAAGCAGGATAAATACCCGATAGAAAACCTATAATTAACGTTGAACATAATAAAACCAACCAAAAAATTGGATTACCAAAAGGAATTTCAATCGCCTTACCTGATAACTCATTGAAGAAGGGCAATGCAATTCTTGCAACCATAACTGCCAGTACAAGAGAGATAAAGGTAATTAAGCCTGATTCTGACAAAAATTGCCGAATCAATTCGATTTTACCAGAGCCTAATGTTTTTCGCACTCCAACCTCTTTCGCCCTTTTTAGCGAATATGCTGTTGATAGATTCATGAAATTGACACCTGCTAAAACGATTAGGAATAATGCCAAAAAAGACAAAATATAAACGTTTTGGATATCTCCATTTGCGCTAAATTCTACAGCCCTGTTTGAATGTAAATGAATATCAGTTATTGGAATTGTGCTGTAACGCAAATAATTACCCGCTGCTAAAAATGCTTCCTCCGTTAAACCTGGAAAGGTCTCTTGCGCATATGGAATTAAATATTTACTAAACATTTCATCCAAAGGTGCTTTTACATCTTTAATATCCGCATTTGGAAGCAGTTTAATAAACGTTGGAAAGTCATGGCTGCCCCATTCTTGATCTTTTGCTTCATCCCAGCCTGCCATAGACATGAAAATATGATGATCTCGTAAAAAGGAGTTTTTTGGCATATCATCAATAACACCAGTCACTATAAATGTATCTGTATTATTTAATGTTAAACTTTGACCAACTGCTCTATTAATTCCGAAATGTTTTTCAGCAGCGGACTTTGTCATCACCAATGTATTTGGTTCATTCAATGCCGTATTTTTATCACCGTACAGCAAATCGAAACCAAACATTTCGAAGAAGGTCGCATCGACAAATGTGCCATTTGATTGTTTTACATTCAAATCAGCATCGCTTTTTCGAATCAGAATAGTATACCTATTTCTAAATCTGGTAGTCAATTCTACCTGTGGAATATCATTGGCTATAGCAGCAGCCATTGGTGCCGAAACTTCAGCAAAATCTCTAGCCTCACCGCCAAAATTTACATCGGCATTAACGCGATGAATACGATCTGCATCTGCATACATCGTATCATAGCCTAACTCATCATAAATATAAAGCGATATTAACAAGCCACCAGCCATTCCAATGGCAAGACCAAAAGTATTTAAGAAGGTAAAGAATGGTTGTCTTTTAAGACTTCGCCAAGCTATTTTGATGTGATTTTTAAACATGATTGATGATTTTGATTGATGTCATTTTGTGCTGCCTAGATATTTAAGGCTAATTTCATGCCACGCATTTAATATATTGACAATCAATATATTAAATCATATTCTATTTATTAAAGTGTAAAATATTTGGACAAAAAATGTCTAATATGTTTACAGAAAGCACTAGAAAAACATTAATATATTCAGTTTAAACCATGGATAATAGCTATTCTGATCTCAGACTTCTCACAGGATTCGCTATAGCAGCTTTTATGGCTTGGAAGCTAACTGTCACAAGTGTAATCATTAGAGCACCTATTACCGCAACCACAAAAATCCACCAACTGATTTCTATTCGGTAGGTGTAGTTTTGGATCCATTCGTTCATATAATGATATCCTATGGGAATTGCAATACAACAAGATATGATGACCAATCCTACAAAATCTTTCGAAAGCATTTTCCAAAGACCTAAGACAGATGCTCCCAATACCTTACGCAAGCCTATTTCTTTGGTCCGTTGCTCAGCTACAAAAGCAGAGAGTCCGAAAATACCAAGACAACTTATAAAGATGGCCAGAAGGGCAAAGAAGCTTGCCAATTTAGCCATGCGTTCTTCATTTATGAAATTTCGTGCGTATTGATCATCCAAAAATGTATAAGAAAAAAGACTTTCTGGGTCATGCTTTTTGAATACATCCTCAATATGTGCTAATGCAGCGCTGGTCTTGCCTTCTTTCGTAATTTTTATATTAACAAAGCTTAAGAAGCGACCATAATGTAACGTAAAGATCATTGGACGTACTTGGTCGTATGGAGACTGTGTTACCATATCCTTTATGACACCAATAATCTTAAAACTACCGTTATCGCCCCATTTAACAAATTCTCCTACAGGATTTTCCAATCCCATATACTTCACAGCAGTCTCGTTCACAATAAATGCCAAAGAATCACTCTTAAATTCACGTGAAAAATTTCGCCCTTCTTTTAACTCCCATTCTATCATTTCACCATAGCCATCGGTAGCCCTCAAGGTATTGAATTCTTCGCTCATATTAGGGTCCTTACCTTTCCAGTCAAAACCTCCATTTGTTGTATAAGTACCTGTAACCAGTACATCTGACGCAGCGACTTCCTTGATATCCT
>CALLIG010000331.1 GCA_938009735.1 uncultured Flavobacteriaceae bacterium | reverse complement strand
ACCGATTTAGGATTGGACGTCCATATTGATTTTGCTGGAAATATTATTGGTAAGCGAGCAGGTAAAAAATCATCCTTAAAACCCATTTCTTTTGGCTCACATATAGATCGTGTTCCTAACGGCGGAAACTATGACGGTTGTTTTGGTTCTATGGCATCCATAGAGGTGCTTGAAGTACTCAACGAGAACAATATCAAAACCAAACATCCTTTAGAAATCATCATTTTCTCTAATGAAGAAGGCGGAGTTATGGGCAGTCGTGCTATTGCAGGTCATTTAGGAAATAGTGCTTTAGGTGTGAAAAATTCAACAGGATTTTCAATGGGGGAAGGTATCATGCGACTAGGTGGAGATACTACTCGAATAGCAGAGGTCGCTCGCGATAAAGATGTAATTGCAGCATTTCTTGAACTACATATAGAACAAGGTGGTACGCTTGAAATGGAAAATATACAAATCGGAATTGTAGAAGGCATAGTAGGACTAAAATGGTGGGATGTTGAATTCACAGGCTTTTCTAACCACGCAGGCACCACTCCAATGAATGCTCGCCAAGACGCCTTACTAGCTGCCGCAAAATTTATTGTTGCCGTAAACGAAATCACCAATAGTTTTGAAGGAGCTCAGGTTGGTACTGTAGGTAAAATTAGTGCGGAACCAGGTGCGCCTAATGTGATTCCGGGTAAAGTGGTTACAAGTTTAGAGATTCGCGATTTATCTTCTGATGTGATTGAAAAAGTATATCAAGCGATTAAGATTAGAGGTGAAGAAATCGCAAAGGCTTCCAATGTTCAGATTGATTTTCGCGCTTTAGATACCACGGCCGATCCAGCTATTATGACTTCAACAATTCAAGATGAAATTGCTAAATCCGCAGAAAAACTTGGCCTTAGCACTAAAAAGATGCCAAGTGGCGCGGGTCATGACGCTCAGGATATGGCCTTGATTGCTCCTACCGGAATGATATTTGTTCCGAGTAAAGGCGGTATTAGTCATTCTCCAAAAGAGTTCACTTCAGCAGAAGATATGGCCAACGGTGCTAATGTTTTACTACATACCATTTTAGCCTTAGATAAAAAGCTAAATTAAATACCAAACACAATTATGAAACAGCTACTTAGATTTCAAATGCTTTTATTGGTACTCCTTATTTTCTCATGTGAGTCTGAAGGTGAGGTTTTTACAAATGCTATCTGCATTGAAAACGTGTCCGTCATTCATCCTGAAAACGGATTAATTGAAAATCAAACGGTAATTGTTTCAGGAGAGAAAATCTTAAAAGTTATTTCATCCAAAGAACTTATGCTATCCCCAGAAAATAATATCATTGATGGCAAAGGAAAATATCTAATGCCTGGTCTTTGGGATGCTCATATTCATTTTGCATACATGGAAGATTTTGCTCCAAGCATGTTCGATTTGTTTCTTGGATATGGTATTACAAGTGTTAGAGATACTGGTGGAAAAATCGACTTTGTAAAAATGTGGAAGGATAAGGCATTAGCAGATCCTATGAATGCGCCAAGGGTAATGATGGCTGGACCTCTGCTTGATGGAATGCCGAATGTATATGATGGTAGTGCACCTAATCGACCTCCGCTTTCAGTTGGCCTTGGTTCTACTGAGGCAACTATTAACATGGTAAATATGTTAGACAGCTTAGGCGTAGATTTACTGAAAGCCTATGAAATGCTTACCCCTGAGCAGTTCGTCCTTATCGCTAAAATGGCAAAGGAAAAAGGCCTCAAGGTAACTGGTCATGTGCCTTTAAGTATGGATGTCATAAGCGCATCTAATGCTGGACTAAACAGTATGGAGCATATGCGAAATTTAGAATTATCATGTGCTTCTAATTCCGACGAATTACTTCAAGAAAGATTAAGATTATTAGAAGCTGAAAAAGATAGTGCTGGTGGTATTTTAAGAAGTAAAATTCATGCCCTACAGCGAGAAATGGCTGTAAAGAACTATGACGAGAATAAAGCAAATGAAGTATTGGCAGTTCTGGCGAAAAATCAAACATGGCAAATTCCAACTTTAGCTTTGAGTACTTTCCTAACCAATCGTCATTTTGAAAATGCTGATTGGCAAGAAAGTATCACTTATATACCAGAGGCTATTGAACAAGATTGGAAGAAAAGTGTGGCAACCTTAGAAAAAAATCCTGTCACTCCATTCCGAGAGCAGTATTCTAAATGGTCTTTGAATATGGTAAAAAAAATACATGAATCTAAAATTGGAATTATGGCTGGCACCGACTGCCCTATTGCTCTGCTAACGCCTGGTCAAAGTTTACATGAAGAATTAGCTATGTTAGTTCAGTCAGGTCTTACTCCATTAGAAGCTATAAAAACAGCAACTATGAATCCTGCGGAATATTTTAATTTACAAAACGAATTAGGATTAGTACAAGAAGGTATGTGGGCCGATTTGGTATTGCTTGATGCAAACCCCATTGAAAATATTGCCAATACCAAAAGCATAAATGCTGTAGTTAAAAATGGGAAGTACTTTGACAAAAACGAATTGAACACCATTCTCAAACGTGCTAGAAACCCTAAACAGTAAAAAGGAAATCATTCCAGTTACCAAAACTTCCCCTTTATCAGTATATTAGTTAACGCTAATTCAAACACCAATTGAAAATGAAAAAAGTATTACTTAGTTGCACTTGCCTGTTATTCGTTACCATCGGATTCTCACAAACAACAGAAGAAATCGTTGAAGCTATTCAAAAAGAAGCTAACGAAAACTCTCAATTAGAACCGCTAGCCCATCATTTGATGGATGTTATTGGGCCACGTTTAGTTGGTACTCCACAAATGAAGCACGCCAATGATTGGGCTGTTCAAAAATATGCAGAATGGGGCATTTCAGCTAAAAATGAAGAATGGGGAAAATGGAAAGGATGGAAAAGAGGCATTACTCATGTTGATTTAGTTTCGCCAAGAGTAGTTTCATTAAGCGGAATGCAATTGGCATGGAGTCCAAGTACTTCTAAAAAAGGAATTACTGCTAACCTAATCGCACTTCCTACGGTATCTGATTCTTTAGCATTTGTAAAATGGTTGCCACAAGTAAAAGGAAAATTAGTGCTGGTTTCTATGCACCAACCTACTGGAAGACCTGATTATAATTGGGAAGAATTTGCTACCGATGAATCCTTTGAAAAAATGAAAACTGACCGTGATGTACTTCAAAAAGCATGGCGCGCCAACATGGGTAATACAGGCTACACGAGCCGAAATATTAATGCTGCTCTAGAAGCTGCCGGTGCGCTCGGAATTATTCAATCCCGCTGGTCAAAAGGTTTCGGAGCTAATAAGATTTTTAGCGCTGGCACTAAAAAAATACCAGCAGTAGATCTTTCTTTAGAAGACTACGGAATGTTGTATCGCATGGTGCAAAGTGGTGCAAATCCGAAAATAAAAGTAGTTGCTGAATCTGAAGATTTAGGTACTGTTCCGACTTTTAATACTATTGCGACTATTCCTGGAAAAGAACTTCCTAATGAATATGTGATTCTCTCAGCACATTTTGATTCGTGGGATGGTGCTACAGGCGCAACCGATAATGGCACAGGAACCATCACCATGATGGAAGCTGCAAGAATCCTTAAAAAAGCATATCCAAACCCTAAACGAACGATTATCGTTGGGCATTGGGGAAGCGAAGAACAAGGTCTAAATGGTTCCAGGGCATTTGTTGAGGACAACCCTGATATTGTAGCCGGACTTCAAGCGGCCTTCAATCAAGATAATGGTACTGGACGTGTTGTAAACATTTCTGGTCAAGGATTTTTACATGCCTATGATTATATTGGTAGATGGTTAGAAGCTGTTCCTAAAGACATTACTAAACACATTAAAACTAGCTTTCCAGGCAATCCTGCTCGTGGTGGTTCTGATTACGCTTCTTTTGTTGCTGCTGGGGCACCTGCTTTTTCATTGAGCTCTTTGAATTGGAGTTACTGGAACTATACATGGCACACCAACCTTGACACCTATGATAAAATTGTCTTTGATGATGTGCGTAACAACGCTATACTTACCGCAATTATGGCATATATGGCAAGTGAAGATCCAGAAAAAACATCTCGAGAAAAAGCAGTTTTAGGTATTAATCCAAGATCTGGCAAGAAAGGTGAATGGCCATCACAAAGATCTCCTGAGCGAAATGGGGGACAAAAATAACAAGGCTTTAGCTTAAAAAACAACCAAATAGATTACGTATGAAAACCATCCAATTAGCGCTGATTACATTGCTAGTTCTTCCCCTAACGTTGCAATCTCAAAGAAGGAAAAAGAAAAATACAACGCCAGTTATTACTGTTCAAGATTCCATGTTTCACGGACTCAAATGGCGAAATATTGGTCCGCATCGTGGTGGACGAAGTGTTGCTTCATCAGGAGTTGTTGGTCAACCTATGACATATTATATGGGTACTGTTGGTGGTGGAATTTATAAAACTGTAGATGATGGAATAACTTGGAAAAATATTTCTGACGGATTTCTAAAAACAGGTACTGTTGGCTCTATCGCAGTTTCTGAAAGCAATCCGAATATTGTAATTGCTGGTATGGGTGAACATGCTGCACGTGGAGTTATGACCTCAATGGGTGATGGAGTTTATAAATCTACTGACGCAGGAAAATCGTGGAAACATATTGGTTTAGATAAGACACGACATATTTCTGATGTGCTTATTGACCCTACAAATCCTGATATCATTTTTGTTGCTGCTCAAGGTGCTCAATATGGTGGTAGTTCAGAACGTGGTATTTATAGATCTATGGATGGCGGTGCTACTTGGGAACGAACCTTATTTGTAAATAATAAAACAGGAGCTTCTGATTTATCAATGGATATGAAAAA
>CALLIG010000330.1 GCA_938009735.1 uncultured Flavobacteriaceae bacterium | reverse complement strand
CTAGGCTATTTTTTTGACTAATTTTGTTTAACAAATTTAATCAAAATTCAGTTTTCTTAACCAAAAACATATCAACATTGCTGCATGGCAATTATCACCCTCACTACTGATTTCGGACTTAAAGATCACTTTGTTGGTGCCCTAAAAGGCAGTATTTACAAAGAATTGGCCGATGCCAAAATTGTTGATATTTCACATGATATAAGTCCGTTTAATATTCAAGAATGTGCATATATCTTAGAAAACTCATACAAAAGCTTTCCTGAAGGTACCATTCACATTGTTGGTGTTGATTCTGAACCTACTAAAGAAAACCAGCATATCGCTGTTTTATTAGATGGTCATTATTTTATAAGTGCCAATAATGGGGTTATTGGTTTAATAACTTCTGAATTTAAACCTGAAAAGATATTTGAAATAAACATTCCGAATCCGATAAATGGTTCTTTTCCTGTTATGGATGTGTTTATTCAAGTTGCCTGTCATATCGCTCGTGGCGGCACGCTAGAGGTTGTAGGTAGGCCTTTTGAACAATTGAAAGATCTTACTGGCTTCTTACCAAGTGTCACCGATAATGACAATAAAATCATCGGTAGCGTCATTTATATAGACAATTACGGAAATGTGGTAACCAACATTCAGAAAAAATTCTTTGAAGCATATCGAAAAGGAAGAGATTTTGAATTAAATGCTAGAACAACTAAAATAAAGCAGATTCATAATACCTACAGCGATATTATCAATTTTGATCTTGAAAAAGGAAAGCGCAAGGGCCCAGGCGATGCGTTGGCCTTATTCAACTCTTCTGATTATATTGAACTTGCGATTTACAAGAGTGATTTGAATTCGGTAGGCGGTGCTTCTACCCTACTAGGACTAGATTATAGAGATACGATAACCATAAATTTCATATAAAATGATTGTCCGTATCGTTAAGCTTACTTTTCACGAAAAACATATTGCTACATTTTTAGAAGTTTTTGAGGAAAGTAAAGCTCGAATTAGAGCTTCTGAAGGATGTAAACTGGTGGAATTGTACCAAGATGAAACGAATACAGCTATGTTTTTCACCTATAGTTATTGGGATGATGCAACGGATTTAGAAAATTATAGGAATTCAGAATTCTTCAAATCAGTTTGGGCAAAAACCAAAGTTTTATTCTCAGAAAAACCGGAAGCATGGAGCGTGAATAAATTAGAAACACTCTCTTAAGAATCTTTGTAGCGAGACTTTATATAACTTTTAGCAGCTATTGACTTATAAACAGTCCTTCTTAAAAGCAAAAATGGACCGTTTATTTAATTCTATTTTATGAGGGTATATTTGCTTACAATCTGCCTAAATTCAAGACTTTGCATTGGGTTTTGATTTGGTTATAATTGGAGTTTTAGCTCGGAATAAAATCATTTACATGTTAATAAGTTTGTTTCGTTAAAAAGCACATTTAAAATATCTTTGTTTGTCTGTCAGCATTAACCTTAATGGTTTAGTTAATGGCAAATACAACTAACACTTAAAATAGTACAGCACATGAAATTTATTGTATCCAGCACCTATCTTTTGAAACAACTACAGGTTTTGGGCGGTGTCATTAATAATAGCAACACCTTGCCGATATTGGATAATTTCTTGTTTGACTTAAAACAAAATAAGCTGACGGTATCTGCTTCTGATTTAGAAACTACAATGAGTTCAGTTTTGAACGTAGATTCTGATAATGAAGGTGTTATAGCAGTTCCTGCACGTTTGTTACTTGAAACACTAAAAACATTCCCTGAGCAGCCATTGACATTTGTTGTTGAGGATAATAATACTGTTGAGATTAGTTCTAATCATGGTAAATATGCTTTAGCATATGCAGATGGAGCTGAATTTCCGAAAGCAGTAGAATTGGCAAATCCAAGTTCTACAACTATTCTAGGAGACATTCTTGCAACAGCTATAAACAAAACAATTTTTGCAGCTGGTAACGATGATTTAAGACCTGTAATGAGCGGTGTCTTCTTTCAATTTTCACCAGAAAATTTAACTTTTGTTGCCACGGATGCTCATAAATTAGTAAAATATAAGCGTGAAGATGTTACTGCTTCTCAAGTAGCGGAATTCATAATGCCGAAAAAACCTTTGAACCTTTTGAAAGGGATTCTAGGAGGCAGCGAATCTGAAGTAGTTATTGAATATAATGATAGCAACGCAAAATTCAGTTTTGAAGATACTGAGTTGATTTGTCGTTTGATTGACGGAAAATATCCTAACTATGAGGCAGTTATCCCGAAAGAGAATCCGAATAAATTAACCATCTCTAGAAATCAATTTTTAAGTTCTGTTCGTAGAGTTTCTATATTCTCAAACAAAACAACACACCAAATACGATTAAAGATTGCTGGTGCAGAATTGAATATTTCAGCGGAAGACATTGATTACAGCAATAAAGCGGAAGAAAGATTAACCTGTGCTTATCAAGGTGATGACATGCAGATTGGTTTTAACTCTCGTTTCTTAACTGAAATGTTGAACAACTTAACTTCTGATGAAGTTACTTTAGAAATGAGCTTACCAAATAGAGCAGGAATTTTAACACCAACTGACGGACTAGATGAAGGTGAAAATGTGACGATGCTTGTTATGCCAGTAATGCTTAATAGTTAGAAGACATTATTTAAAATATAAAAGCCTGAAGAAATTAATTCCTTCAGGCTTTTTTTTATGTGTAATTCTTCTTAGATAAATTTGATGGTGGCGAATGTACTCGGCGCCTCTCCATTTGCTGCTTTAACTGCATTTACGATTGGAAGAATAAAACCGATGGCACCTACAAATAAGAATCCTAATAAACCAAGTCCAAACAACAATATCGCTGGTACGCTTATCGCAAGCATTAAGAGCATTGTCAGTTGAAAGTTAATAATTGATCTACCATGTTCGTCCATTCCGAAGACATCATCTTTTGACGTTAACCAAATAACTAAAGGAACGATTAATCCTCCGAAACCTGTTACATAAGTTAATAATTGAGATGCATGCGTTAATGCTAATAATTGATTGTCAATTCGTTGTACTGATTTTTGATTGATGATTTCCATACTGTTATATTTAAGGGGTTCTTAACTATAAGACAGCATTTCGTTCAAAATGTTACAAAATTTTTCAATTATTGTTTTTGCTGCAACTTCGCAAGCTTCTCTTTATCCTTAGCAATGGTTACTTCTAACTTGTTAATTTTTTGATTGATTTTCATTTCATCAACAGGTGTCATTTTACCTTTACTCTTACCTTTTGCAAGCTTGCTTTGAAGTTTGCGAATTTTCATTTCGCTTTTATCAATTCCTTTTTTCTTCTTACCAATATTATTGGTCAACTTTTCTTTTTTCTTTAATGCCTTCTCCGCTTTTTTCTGAGCCTTTTCTGCTTTTTTCTTAGCCTTCTCTGCCTTTTTCATTTCCTTTTCGGCTTTGGCAATCTCTTTTTGTTCTTGCTTTAGCGCCTCAAGTTCCATCGCTTGCTGCTGCGCAACTACAACAGAATCAACTGTTTGCTCTACAGGTAGCTCTTCTTGTGCAAAACCAATTTGTGAGAAAGTCAATACCAGGGTTAGTGTGATAAGTATTCTTTTCATGTTTATTTATAGTTAAATGAAGAACAAAGATATAAAATATTGAAGCGTGTATCGTTTGCAATAACTAAAGCTTAACAAGCTTGAGCATTCCCTTTACTATACTGCTATTTTAGCTATTTTTGCATTAAAATTAGTACTATGCATCCGAAAGATACCATTATTGCTTTAGCCACTCCGTCTGGAGCGGGAGCTATTGCCATCATTCGTCTTTCAGGAGAAAGTGCTATTTCTTTGGTGAATAAATTATTTAAATCTATTCATGGAAAAAATCTAGAGAAGCAAAAAAGCCACACCATTTTATTGGGTCATATTATGGAAGGAAAAAAAACCTACGATCAGGTTTTAGTCTCTATTTTCAAAAACCCACATTCGTATACAGGTGAAGATGTTGTAGAAATATCTTGCCATGGATCGCCATATATACAACAACAAATTATACAACTATTTCTTCGGAATGGATGCCGCATGGCAGATGCTGGTGAATTTACACTACGCGCATTCTTAAACGGTAAATTAGATTTAAGCCAAGCCGAAGCTGTTGCTGATTTAATAGCATCAGATAATGAAGCAAGTCACCAAATCGCCATGCAACAAATGCGCGGAGGTTTCAGTAGTGAGATTAAAGCCCTGCGAGACGAGTTATTAAACTTCGCGTCTTTAATAGAGTTAGAATTAGATTTTGCTGAAGAAGATGTGGAGTTTGCAAATCGAGATCAATTCAAAGATTTATTAGATCGAATACAACATGTATTGCGTCGTTTGATTGATTCTTTTGCTGTCGGCAACGTTATCAAAAACGGCATTCCTGTTGCCATAGTCGGGGAACCTAATGTAGGGAAGTCCACTTTATTAAATGCCCTTTTAAATGAAGAAAGAGCAATTGTATCTGAAATTGCAGGTACTACCAGAGATACAATAGAAGATGAAATCTCCATCGGAGGATTAGGATTTCGCTTTATTGATACTGCGGGAATACGAGAAACTGAAGATGTTGTTGAAGGCATAGGAATTCGCAAGACTTTTGAAAAAATAGAACAGGCTCAGGTTGTTTTTTATTTGGTTGATGGTTCTTCATTGTTCGTTGACGGCGGTGTTGAACATCTAAAAATCGAAGTTGAGAAGGTTAAAAACCAATATCCCTTAAAAAAATTACTAGTTGTTATAAATAAACAGGATACTCTTACAAAAGAAAACCTTGAAACAATTAGCAAACAAATACCAACTGCCTTACTCCTATCTGCAAAAACTGGTGATGGTGTTGAAGATTTAAAAAATCAACTGCTAGAGTTCGTAAATACTGGAGCATTACGAAACGACGAAACTATAGTGACCAATTCCAGACATTATGATGCGCTACTAAAAGCGCTAGAAGCAGTAGAGCGTGTAAATTTCGCAATGGCTGATGGTGTTTCTGGAGATTTACTATCCCTTGATATTCGTGAGGCAC
>CALLIG010000329.1 GCA_938009735.1 uncultured Flavobacteriaceae bacterium | reverse complement strand
AAACGGCGGTACGTTAAAGGCAATTACTCCTTATATCATTGAAAAATATGTGCCTAAGCATGTTTATAATAAAAATTCTTTTGTTGAATAGAAATTATATTTATCCTGATGTGCGACTCTATAGCCAATGCCTGTTGTTTTGAATCACACGCAAACTGATGGAACAGTTGCCCAATCTTTGGCATTTGCAGTGAACTTTCTAGCTTCAGAATTCTGGTGGAATGAAAGTCGCTGAGCTACATCAGCAGATGCTCCAATATAAAATTAGCCTAGTTTGACAGAATGAAGAATGTACACCCAATGTTTCATACGTGACTCTTAAAAACAAAAAAGCCAGTCTTACGACTGGCTTTTGATGCTCCCCCTCTTGGACTCGAACCAAGGACCCTCTGATTAACAGCCGCAAATGGAGTATTTTCATTTAGTACCATATGCCTTCTTATAGTCTGATAATCAATATTTTATGAATTTTTATTTTGCATTTGGTTTTACAATAATTACATTTAATAGCCCATTTGTTGTCCCTATGTTGTCCCCATTATTATCACATGCAACCAGTAGCAGCAAGGTATTATGAATTAAACTATGTAAATGTTGTCCCCAAATGTATAAAATATGATAACGCTCAAGATTGTTCTCAAAAAAAAGTTATTGTCCGATGGGACATATCCAGTCTGTTTGCGTGTCACCAAAGAAAGACAATGTAAACACTACAAAACTCCGTTTAGCGCAAAATTGAATGAATGGATAGAACCCACGGGTAATTTCAATAAAAGAAATTCAAACCATACTCAGTTTAATCGACTACTTGTAAAGTTCAAGGAACGAGCTTATAAAATCATTACTGATTTGGAAATTGAGAATCCGGATTATTCAATACGAGACTTCGATAGAAATTATAGAATAACTTTCAATCCCGTGAAGAATGACGTTTTTGCTTTTTTTGACGAAATAATAGAAGAGATGACCTTCGCTGGTCGGATCGGGAATGCGAAATCTTACAAGGATGCTAAAACATCGGTTCAGATTTTTCATAAATTCAAGAAGCTAAACTTTAGAGAAATCAATTCTTCTTTTCTGAGTAAATATGATGCTTTTCTTAGGTCTAGGGGTGGAACCGATGGTGGCATAGGTGTAAAAATGAGAGCTATTAGGGCACTATTCAATAAAGCCATAGAACGTGGTGTAATTAAGGAAAGTCTATATCCTTTCAAAACCTATAAAATATCAAAGTTAAGAGGTAAAGGTTTCAAACGCGCCTTGGATTTCGAAGAAATCATGTCTATCATTCATTTAGATTTAACCGACAATCCACATTTAATAAACACGAAAAATTACTTCGTATTTAGCTTTTACACTAGAGGTATGAATTTTGCGGACATGATGAGCTTGGAATGGAAGGATGTTGAAGCTAACATCATTTACTATACTAGGGCAAAAACTAAAGGAAACTTTTCTATTGCTATAATGCCTCCAGTCCAGAAAATTTTGGACTACTATCGCATACATGGTTACAGCAACAAGTTTGTACTTCCACTTCTTTTTCGTGAGGACTATACCCCCACTCAACTAGCCGATAGAAAACATAAGATGCTAGGGATATACAACAGGGAGCTTAAGGAATTGGCTAACCTTTGCAATATCACAAAAAATGTTAGTAGTTATGTAGCTCGGCATAGTTTTGCTAATTGTCTAAAACAAAAAGGGGTTTCCACAGATGTGATCAGTGAATCTTTAGGGCATCAAAATTTGACAGTAACTCAAGCATATTTGAAAGAATTAGATACCAGAATTGTTGACAAGGCACTTGAAGTTTTATTATAGAAAGGTGTTGCCCTTAAATAGTTTTCGTTAAGGTCGGACTTTAAATTACTCTATCAATAATAGTGATTTAGGCTTTTATTCGAAGACTTCTCCTGGGTTTCGCATTTGACTATCTGAGAATAAAGCTATTTTATGTTAATGAAAAAGTAAACTTAATTTATTACTTATATCTGCATCTATAATCGTTCCCATTTATGTCATCTTTGAAGAACATAGCTGCTATAATTTAACACGGATAGCTTGAAGTTATAAGGCCTAGTTTTAGAACAAAGGGTAGTGTGTTATAAAAAGACATCTTGATATACTATCAAGATGTCTTTTTATAAAATATACAGTATTGAATTTTATTCAACTATGATAAATTCTGATCTCCTATTTAGTTCATGTTGTGCTTTTCCACATTCATTTACGTTTTCAATATAATTACCACAATTGTTCGTTAATTGTGTTTCCCCATATCCTTTAGCTGACAGCCTTGACGCGTCTATTCCCATATCTATGATATAGTTCCGCGTAGCTTGAGCTCTTTTTTCTGATAAACTTAAGTTGTATGAATCATTACCACGACTATCCGTATGAGAACCAATCTCAATTTTAACTTCTGGATATTCGTTCATAAACGCTACAATCTTATCTAACTCCAATTGTGCATCTGCTCTTATGTTCGATTTGTCAAAATCAAAATAGATCATAGGCATATTTAAATACTTGGCTACATCTTCACCAACAGCAACATTATTGGCCATAGGTGCTAAAAGGAATTCTATAGTTACCCCATCTTTATTTGGCGTAAAAGATTTACCACCTACTTCAAAATCATCTAAGGTAATAACCGTAGAAAGTTCTTTTGATGTGCTTTTAAACGGAATATTAAAATATCCTTTTTCATCTGCTGTAGCACTTGCAAGTATACTACCGTCCGCATTTTGTATCGTTACGGTTGCATTAGGGAGGATATTGCCATTTTCAAGATTTTTAACGATACCGTCCAAGGTAGATTCAAATTCAAATTGGAGTTCCTCGGTTTCTTTAAAGGAATAAATATCATCATCCCCTTTTCCATCTTTTCTATTGGAAGCAAAATATCCTGTTTTAGTTTCTTCATTGAAAATTAAAGAAAAATCATCCTCAGGCGTGTTTATTGGGCTACCAAGATTAATGGTAGTATTACTTTGTGTATCTGCTAGGTTGGTGGCAAAAATATCCAAACCACCCAATCCAGGGTGTCCGTCTGAAGCAAAGTAAAGGATGTTTGATTCTGTTATAAAGGGAAACGTTTCTCTTGATTCTGTATTCACACCTGGGCCTAGATTTTTTGGTGACCCAAAGCTTCCATCGGTATTTATATCAACTACAAAAATATCAGATGCTCCAAGGCTTCCCTCCATATCAGACGCAAAATACAATTTGCTTTCATCAGCACTTAAGGCTGGGTGAGCTACAGAGTAACTATCATTATTAAATGGAAGTTCTTCTATGTTAGTCCATGCACCATCTATTAATTTAGCTCTAAAAATCTTTAGTCTACTAACTCCTTCATTGTCTCTAGAAAATTTTCCGTTTTTGGAATTGTTTCGCGTAAAGTACATCGTGTTCCCATCTTTGGTAAACGCAGTTGAAGATTCGTGGGTCTTCTTATTTAATAAACCATTTAATTTGTTGGTGTTGCTTAGTTCTCCATTTTCAGAAATATCAGCGCTATATAAGTTTAAAAACGACTTATTATTCCAATTATGAATACGACGTGTAAATAGACCACTGTCACGGGCTGTAGAAAACACGAGTTGTTTCCCGTTTAGCGACGGTGCAAAATCAGATGAGCTAGAGTTGATTGCCAAGTTTTTAATGTTATATCTACCCGAATTTTCTTTAATGGTTTCCAGATAATTATCATTGGTAGCGTATTTTTTTGCTCTAAGGTCATTTCCTTTAGCTATTTCTAACTTTTTCATCCATTTGTCAGATTCGGTATACTCCTCTATGGATTTTAAACTTTGGGCATAACGGTATAGGTATTGGGAATCTTGCTCTTGATTTTCTAAGTCAAAAAGTTTCCCATACCATTTGGCAGCCTCATCATAGTTGGCGTTAAAATAGTTAGCGTTACCAAGGTTTTTAAATATTTCTTGATCCGTATACCCTTGTTTGAGTAGACTTTCATAGCTTTCTATAGCCTCTGCATAGGCATAGTTATTAAAATTATCGGTTACCTTTTGTACCTTTTTTTCTTGTCCTATAGCTAAAGAACAGGTTAAAAGCAATGCGGATATGGTAATGGTTTTATGTAATCTATTCATTTTGGTTTGGCGTTAAAAGAATCTCGGGGTTAATACTTTCTTATATCTTGTTTTAAGCTCATATCTTAGGAATACCTCAAAAGATCCGTCGTTGAACGCCGTGTTTCCTAATTGAGTAGTTTCTTTGTCATAAGCAAGACCAATCATAAACTGGTCGGATATTTGCATACCAGCTAAAGCACTTATAGCAGCACTCCAACGATAAGCAGCTCCAAAGGAAAATTTATCCCTTAATAGAAATGTTGCCGATAGGTCTGCTTGTAAGGGAGCCCCTTGCACTGCTTTTATTAATGCTGCGGGTTTAAATTTTAAATCTCTGTTTAAATCAAAAACATAACCGGTAATTAAATAGAGATTCAGTCTTTCCTGAGCTAAAGCAGAGGTGCTTCCTGCTGTTCCAGATCTGTCAAAATGTTCAGTTTCCAGGAAATTAGGAACCGATAAACCAGCGTAGAATTTATCTGTATGATAATAAACTCCCGCTCCAAAATTAGGAGAGAATTTCTTATCAATATTTACAGGGGCAACGGCTGTTCCCTGAGCTCCATAATTACGTAGTTGATTGAAATCTATATTTAAAAAATGACCTCCTGCTTTCAATCCAAAAGATAGTTTGCCTTTTTCTGAGGTAGGAACGGTATAAGAGAAGACCCCATCAAAATAGGTGTCTTGATTGGTACCGTTACCTATTTCATCGTTCACGATAGAAAGACCAATACCTACTCTTTTAGATACTGGTGTATGAAAGTTAAAGGTTTGAGTGGTTGGAGCGCCATCCAAACCAACCCATTGCGAACGGTGTAAAGCCGCAATGCTAAATACCCCTCTTGAGCCAGCATAAGCCGGATTCACCGCCATGGTATTGTACATGTATTGTGTGTATTGCGCATCTTGCTGTGCTATAAGCCCTCCAAAGGAGAGTGTTATTAGCAGTAGTGATGTATATATATAGTTTTTCATGATATTATTTTCTTTTATGGATATGCTGTTCATTATCTGTTAATGTATAAGTAACCGGATTTGGTTTTACCCTGCCCCGTATCCATATAATTAATAATATAGTAGTATACGCCTACCGGTAATTCTTCATTTACTTTAATAGTAGCCCTACCATTAGATACACCTCTAAATGAATTTGCTACATTGTCATATCCTTTTGTTTCAAAGACCTTAACACCCCATCTGTTATAAATTTCTACGGTGTTGTCAGGAAACTGTTCAATATTTCTAATGACGAACGTACTATTGTTCACATTAGGGTCTACCATATCGTTCTCAATTTCAATATCGCAAGCCGAACCTGCAGGTGCTGTTCCACCGATAGAACTACATGGGTCTAAAGGGTCTGTGTTATCTAAATTCACTTCTTGACCGTCAGCTATTCCATCACCATCCGTATCTGGATTATTAGGGTCAGTTCCGGCAGTAGCTTCTTCATCGTTGGTAAGTCCGTCACCATCACAATCACTTGTGCCAAGTGGAGTTCCATTTAAGGAATCACAATCATCTAATGGATCGGTGTCGTCCTCTAAAACTTCTTCTCCGTCGTTAATACCATCCCCATCCGTGTCC
Organism: uncultured Flavobacteriaceae bacterium; assembly: GCA_938009735.1. GTDB lineage: Bacteria > Bacteroidota > Bacteroidia > Flavobacteriales > Flavobacteriaceae > Maribacter_C. The sequence continues at coordinate 686 of CALLIG010000329.1, read as the reverse complement.
GCATTATTTGGATCTGTTCCTAAAGAAAGCTCTTCATCATTAGTCAATCCATCTTCATCACAATCACTTGTTCCAAGTGGCGTACCACCTATTGAATCACAGTCATCGGAGATATCAGTTCCATCTGAAAGTTCTTGACCATTGGTTACGCCATCGCCATCACAATCGGCAGCAGCCCATATCGCATTGGATGCGTCATAACCTGTATACCCTGCAGCTTGCGCTGGATCACATGGATCTGTTTCATCGGTACCATTGTTGATTTCGTTATCGTCATCAATACCATCACCATCAGTATCTCCAGAAGTTGCATATGGATCTGTTCCATTAGTAGCTTCCTCACCATTGGTTACGCCATCGCCATCACAATCAGCAGCAGCCCATATCGCATTGGATGCGTCATAACCTGTATACCCTGCAGCTTGCGCTGGATCACATGGATTTGTTTCATCTGTACCATTGTTGATTTCATTATCGTCATCGATACCATCACCATCAGTATCTCCTGAAGTTGCATATGGATCTGTTCCATTAGTTGCTTCCTCACCATTGGTTACGCCGTCGCCATCACAATCGGCAGCAGCCCATATCGCATTGGATGCGTCATAACCTGTATACCCTGCAGCTTGCGCTGGATCACATGGATTTGTTTCATCGGTACCATTGTTGATTTCATTATCGTCATC
>CALLIG010000328.1 GCA_938009735.1 uncultured Flavobacteriaceae bacterium | reverse complement strand
ACCAACGATCTGTATGTTTGGAATTCCTTTGAAAGCAGAAACAAATACAGAGGCTGCACTAAAAGTCTTTTCATTCGCTAAAATATAAACGGGTTTGTTGTAATAAAAAGAATTCTGAGAAAGCTTATTCCCATTAAATAATCCAAAATAATATTCGCTATATTTTTCAGTATCCAAGTCATACATCGGTGTAAAGGTTTTCAAAAACGCTGTAGCTTTTGCTTGTTCTTTAGTATCTAATTCAGACATGGCATATAAGAATCGGGTATTCAAATTTTCTATTGATTCCTTTGATAATGGAAGTGTTCCTCTTTGCTTGGTAGCGTTTATCACATAAATGGAGTCAGGGTGGATCAAATATTTAGCAAACTCATACATTAAATCTCTAGTTCCGCCACCATTGCTTCTGACATCAATAATTAATGCTGTACTGTTTTTAATAGACTTCATAAACGAATTGACCTTATCGTAAAGAAGCGGGGCTTCATCTATGTTAGCCATTTCAGGAAGCTTAATGTACCCAATGTTATCTTCTAGCTTAAAAAGCTGTTCGATAATTTCAGGCTTGTTATAATCCTCATCTTTTACTCTGGCATACTTACTTTTGAATTTTTCGTCCCAAGGGCGCAACCTTCCAGATCTTTCAACTGTTGATACCACTAAAATGGTATCGTTTTCTAATGCTGCATCTGAAAGTGTTAATTTGATTTCTTTGGGCAACTCCTTATGTAGAAGTTTGTAATTTTTTTGAATGTCTCTTAAATCTCGAACAGCTCTTGTGAAATAGGTTTGACTTGGTGCTTTGATATCTTCAGGGCGAGTTTTATGCAGGAAATCAGTAATATCGATTCCATCAATACTTTTTAGATAAGGATAATTCGAATGTAGTATTTCAAATTCTTTGTTTTGATTTGAATTTAAAACAAGGACTTTGTTGTTTTCTGGAGCATACATAAATGGTAGAAAGAGTGTTTCATTACCATAACCTTTGACGCTAGAATGTCTGTCCCCGATTTTTCCAATAGCTTCAGTAAGAAAGAAACCAAAATCTTCAAGTTGAGTAGAGTCGCCGATAGTTTCTATATAGGTTTTAAAATCTATATTGAAATCATAACCGTTCAAATAAACATATGAAGAGTTCTCATTTAGACTATTCTTTAGGAATTCTAAATCTTCTTGTATCTGTTGTTTTGATAAGTTTTTATTTTGAGCTTTTACGCTCAGTATTACTAGGGTGATCAGTATTGTAAAAAGATATTTGATTCTCATTAATTGTTTATTTTTTTTCCTTTTTTAGGTAACCAAGTGACTGTAAGAATGTATCACTTTTAGAAATAGTCTTTTTATAATACTCCAAATTTTTATAATTAAAGAAGCCATGCGTCTGTCCTTCATACAAATGAAGCTCACATCTGCTTTCAACTTTACGCATTACTGTTTGATAATATTTAACTGTTTCAACAGGAATTAAATGATCGTTAGTTCCTAGAAATAGTATCGTTGGCGGTGCGCCACTCTTAATATTGTGAAGTGGAGAAAAGCTTTTATAAGCATCACCAATTCTATCATAACCATAACCTCCAGGTCCATTATCAATAACGGGATTAAAAAGCACTAAAGCATTAGGTATACAGCTTATTGACATATCATCTGAATCTTCATTATAATCATCTATTAATGCCGTGGCAGCTGCAAGATGACCCCCTGCAGAACCACCAGTTGCAATAATTTTTGAAGTGTCAATATTAAATTTACTTGCATGTTCTCTTATATATCGAATAGCTGATTTCGCATCTTTTAGTGATTCAAAAGGAGTAGTTTGTTGTCTTTTTTTTACTCTGTAATCAACAAGGAAACAAACTACACCTCTTTTAGAAAAATATTTAGCATGTGGCTTAAATTGGTCTATCGAACCGCCATTCCAACCACCTCCAAAATAAAATACCATTGCCGGAGATTTTATGGTTGTATCAATTACTTCAGGATGGTAAATTTCCATAAATAATTGAGTCGTATCAATTTGCTTATATAGTATTTGTTCTTGTGAATAACTAAACGAACATGTAACCAATAAAATCATCAATACGCTAAAAATATCTTTTCTATACATCTAATATTGTTTTACTAGCGGGTAACGGTTTAGCTAAATATAGTGCGGAAGCAAGGAAACTTTTGGTTTCGGTCTGCGTACTAAGCTAAAGCTTATTGTTTAATTTATTTTCTTCTCCTAGCTGTCTCGATTCTGATTTAGTATCATTTTTTCAACTGGGTAAAGTCCATTTGTATAATGCTTTGGTCTTAGTGAAACTCAACTGAATCATTTATTCAAGTTCGTTTTATTTAACTTTAAAAATGAATAGGCAATAAGTAAAATACTAATAATTGTGCATCCGAATAAGAAAAAGTCAGCACTTTTACCTGAAGCAACGGTAACGCCTATGCCAATACCTAAAACAAGTAATGCAGAGAGTAAGGTTAAAATTGTTTTGGGAGCTAGAATTAATTGCCCAATTTTGACAGGTTTCAATTTCATATTTAAAGAGTTTTATTATTAGTATGTTTTTTGAAAAGATGTTACACAGACCTTTCGATTTAGCCCTAAAGTCCGCATTACGTTTAGGTTTTGTTAGGCTACGTTTTTTACTACGTCCCTGATTATACTAGAAATATTGTCCTTAATCGTATTTCTGCCAATAGCCATAATTAGTCCAAATAACGCTAGACCGAATATGATAAATCCAATTTTTCCATTTGTAGTAGAACTTAATAAGCCTATCAGACAAGAAAATATACAAGAAAGAGCTGCCATGAAAATAAGTGACCCCAGATTAATCTGACTTTTAAATTCAATTTTTTCGTTAGATATCTTATTAAGTTCGATTACACCCTGTCTGAAGATTTTTATTCCTTGCATTTGATTGTTTCCAGAATGTGTGGTGTATCTAGGAGAATAATTAAAACGCACCGTATCATTTTTTTCCTCGGTCCTAAATTTTCGCTTCTGCAGTACAATTTGAATTGCAGCTAACAGTCGTTGTGAATCAATTTCATAACTTTTTAGAATATCAATTTGCTTACTTTGAGTCAGTTTTAAAGTAAAATCATCTTTGTCTTTCATTATTTATGGGTAGTATAATAATTTATTTTTTCAAAATGTAGCCTAACGACTGAGCTATGAACAGTACGGGAGTAAACTAGCGTTTGCTTTCCAGCTACGCGCTAAGCAAAAGCTTTTGGTTTTGTTTTTTCTTTTTTTTTGTCAAAGCGAAATCCCAAAGATTTCGCGGTATTATAAATATACGCAGACCTTGGTGTAAAAGCCACAAGTCCGTATTAATTATAGGCATTGTTAGCAATAGTTTTTATCCGCTCGCCTCTCA
>CALLIG010000327.1 GCA_938009735.1 uncultured Flavobacteriaceae bacterium | reverse complement strand
GAGAGACTCCATTTTCATTTCTTGCTCTTTTTTACTGAGCTTAGTGAGCTGAAGTACGCTCATAATATTTTTCTCAATACTTAATTTTCTAAAGACAGATGCTTCTTGTGCTAAATAGCCAATCCCGTTTTGAGCTCTTTTATACATGGGAAAATTGGTAATCTCCATATCATCGAGATAGATACTGCCGCCATTCGGTTTTACTAAACCAACAATCATGTAAAAGGAGGTGGTTTTTCCGGCGCCATTAGGTCCTAGAAGACCAACGATCTCTCCTTGGTTTACTTCCAAAGAAATACCTTTAACCACTTTTCGACCTCTATAGGCCTTCATGATGTTGTCTGCTCTTAATTTCATATGTTCAAATCTAAAACATAATGTCGACCTCAGTATCTAAAGCCGTTGTTTTTTAACTTTTTTTGGCACGATCAGCCGATAACTTAGCTTCTTGCTTTGCTTGTTTTTTTAAAACTTTTTTCGAAATAAAAATACTTATTTGATATAAAACCAATATAGGTAATGCTACTACTACTTGACTAGCAATATCCGGAGGCGTAATCACGGCAGCCAATATCAAAACAACTACCAAAGATATTTTTCGATATTTTCTTAAAATTTCAGGAGTAACTAAGCCCACTTTTGTCAAAAAATAAACAATAATCGGAAGCTCAAAAATCAATCCACAGGCGATAACAGAAGTTCGTACAGTCGCCACATAAGAAGCTAAATCAAATTCGTTGGTGACTTCTTGACTTACTTTAAATGTTCCTAGAAAATTAATAGATAAAGGTGCTACTACGTAATATCCAAACAGGGCTCCACAAAAGAAAAGTAATGAAGCTGTAAAAATAAAACCTTTGGAATGTTTACGCTCGTTTGCATGTAAACCTGGACTAATAAATTTCCACATTTCATAAAGCAGATATGGGAAGCCTACAATGAAACCAACCCAAATGGAGGTCCATAAATAAGCTGAAAACTGTCCAGCCATTAAGCGGCTTTGAATTGTGAATGGCAGTTCGTCAGCACAAAAGTCAGAATCAATACCTAAGAAAGTTCCAATTTTACAGAAAAACCGATAGGTCGAAAAGTCCATATTTTTCGGACCGAAAAGAACGACGTCGAAAATAAACTCTTTCATTAGTAGCGCAGCACTAGCAATAATAAGAACTGCTATTGTAGATCGAATTAAATGCCATCTTAGTTCTTCAAGATGATCTAAAAACGACATTTCATCAGGAGATTTAGGTGCTGCTTTTGCCATTATAAAATACCTTCATTGATTAGGTTATGCAAATGTACAATACCCTTATATTTTTTTCCTTCTACTGCTAACAATTGTGAGATACTTTTTTGCTGCATCGTTTCTAGTGCCTTTACGGCAAGTACATCTACTTCAATCGTCTTTGGATGTGCGCTCATTATATCTTTAGCGGTAAGTCCATTAATTGTATCGTAGGTATTCAACATTCTTCGAATATCGCCATCAGTCACAATACCTACAATCTCATCATTTTCGACAACTGCGGTTACTCCTAACATCTTTTCAGATATTTCAACAATTACCTCTTTGATGTCACTCGAAGCATCAACCTGTGGTTTCTGATTGTTTATAGCAATATCGCCTACCGTTAAATAAAGGCGTTTGCCTAAAGTTCCACCAGGGTGGTATTTGGCAAAATCATTCCTGCTAAACCCTTTAAGTTCTAGAAGACAAATGGCAAGGGCATCACCCATAACTAATTGCGCTGTGGTACTTGTTGTTGGTGCTAGATTATTAGGGCAAGCTTCTTTTTCAACAAAAGTGTTCAAAACAAAATCAGACTGTTGTGCAAGAAATGAATCAATATTACCAGTCATAGCAATCAATTTGTTGTCTGCCCTTTTTATAAGTGGAACCAACATCTTTATTTCAGGAGTGCTTCCGCTTTTTGAAATACAGATGACAACATCATCTTTTTGAATCGTTCCTAAATCACCATGAATAGCATCTGCCGCATGCATGAAAATAGCAGGAGTGCCGGTAGAATTTAATGTAGCAACAATTTTGGAAGCTATAATAGCGCTTTTGCCAATTCCTGTAATCACAACTCTTCCTTTTGAAGCTATAATACACGAAACTGCTGCCGCAAATTCTTCGTTTATTAAAGTGCTAAGGTTGCGAATAGCGTCGCTCTCAGAGAGTATAGTTTTTTTTGCTAAATCAAGAATAGCTTTATTATTGCTCAATTGGACTTTGTATTTAAAGATGAAATTTGTTAAATTTGTCTTAAAAGTATTATCTTTATAATACAAATTTACACAAAGTTAAGTTTATCTAAATTATTAGATTAAAACTGATGTTATTCAAATTAATAGTGATTAAAATTTTATTAATCCGTATATTAAGTCTCACATAATTTCACATCTAATTTGATGAAATTTATATTCAATGGAAAATAAAGAGTTTAGTTTTGAGTGAACTAGATATACACGCTGCGTTAAAAAAACATTTCGGATTCTCCGAATTCAAAGGTCTTCAAGAAGGGGTCGTTAAAAGCATATTACAGGGCAAAAATACATTTGTTATAATGCCTACAGGCGGTGGTAAATCGCTCTGCTTTCAATTACCAGCTTTAATGCAAGAGGGTACTGCTATTGTAGTTTCTCCGCTTATTGCTTTAATGAAAAATCAGGTAGATGCTATTCGTGGTATTTCATCTGAACATGGAATTGCACATGTCTTAAATTCGTCATTGACGAAAACAGAAATCAAGCAAGTTAAAGAGGATATTTCGAGTGGAATCACCAAGCTTTTGTATGTAGCACCCGAATCTCTTACAAAAGATGAGTACGTGGAATTTCTGCAAGCTCAAAAAATTTCATTTCTAGCTGTCGATGAAGCACATTGTATCTCAGAATGGGGACATGACTTCAGACCTGAGTATCGAAATTTAAGATCTATTGTAAATCGTCTAGGAGATAATATTCCTATTATTGGTCTTACTGCAACGGCAACACCAAAGGTACAAGAAGATATTATTAAGAATTTAGGTATCACAGATGCTACATTATTTAAAGCTTCATTTAATCGACCTAATTTATATTACGAGGTACGTACAAAGACAGAGCATGTAGATGCTGATATTATTCGGTTTGTAAAAAAGAATGCAGGAAAATCAGGTATTATATATTGCCTAAGCCGAAAACGAGTTCAAGAACTTGCTCAGGTGCTTCAAGTAAATGGAGTAAGCGCAGTACCTTATCATGCAGGTTTTGATGCCAAAACGCGATCTAAATATCAAGATATGTTCTTGATGCAAGATGTCGATATTGTCGTTGCTACTATAGCTTTTGGTATGGGTATCGATAAGCCTGACGTACGTTTTGTTATACATCATGATATTCCTAAAAGTATTGAAAGTTATTATCAAGAAACTGGCCGTGCAGGTAGAGATGACGGTGAGGGGCATTGTTTAGCTTTTTACTCATATAAAGATATTGAGAAATTAGAAAAGTTTATGTCTGGTAAGCCAGTTGCAGAACAAGAAATTGGTAATGCACTTTTACAAGAAGTCGTGGCATATGCAGAAACTTCAATGTCTCGTAGAAAATTCATGCTTCATTACTTCGGAGAATCATTTGACGATGTAAATGGCTTGGGCGCCGATATGGACGATAATACCCGAAACCCCAAAGAAAAACAGGAAGCCAAAGATAATTTGGGGAAATTAATCCAGGTGGTTAAGGGTTCTGTTGAAAAATTTAAATCTAAAGAGATAGTACATGCAGTTTGTGGAAAAACGAACGCATTAATATCATCACATAAAACCAATGAAAAAGAATTTTTTGGTATTGGTTCAGATCATGGTAAGGAGTATTGGATGGCTTTAATTCGTCAAGCCCTAGTTGCGGGATACTTGAAAAAAGAGATTGAGCAATACGGAGTTTTACGCCTTACTGATAAGGGTAGAGAATTTTTAGATGCTCCAACCTCGTTTATGATGACAATTGATCATGTATATACTAAGGAAAGTAGTGACGCCATAGTTAGTGCTTCAAAAGGCGGAGTAGCAGATGAAAGACTATTGAAGTTGTTAATGAGTTTGCGAAAATCACAGGCAAATAAGTTAGAGATACCTCCTTTTGTAATATTTCAAGATCCTTCATTAGAAGATATGGCCTTGAAGTATCCGATTTCTGTTTCTGAATTAACTAATATACACGGAGTAGGAGAGGGAAAGGCGAAAAAGTATGGTACTCCTTTTGTTGACATGATTAAGACTTATGTTGATGAGTATGAGATCACAAGACCTGATGATATGGTGGTTAAAAGCACCGGTGCAAATTCAGCGCTAAAACTATATATAATTCAAAATGTAGATCGTAAACTTCCGTTAAGTGATATTGCATCTGCAAGGGGGCTTGAAATTCCTGAATTGATTAAAGAGATGGAGCAAATTGTTTTTAGCGGTACCAAGTTGAATTTAGGATACTGGATAGACGATGTACTTGATGAAGATCAACAAGAAGAAATTCACGAATACTTTATAGAAGCGGAAACTGATGATTTAGAAACTGCAATGGAAGAATTCGATGGCGATTATGAAGATGAAGAACTTCGACTTTACCGATTAAAATTTATAAGTGAAGTTGCAAACTAATTGAGCTATACTTTTAAGTAATAATTAATAATCCCTCATCAGTTATATAAGCTGTTGAGGGATTTTTTATTGCACTCTTTATTGTTGTTTATTAGTTTTTTTACTCAAATCATTCTAAAAATTGAAACATGCCAACACTAGCAAGACTTGAAAATTTCATCAATTCGGTTGAACAGGATCCACACGATAGGGTAATTCAAGAGTTTTATACGGATGACGCTTCGATACAAGAGAACCAGAATGAACCAAGAGTGGGAAAAGAAAACCTAATTAAGAATGAACAAGGAATGCTCTCAAAGGCATTTCGAGTTAAATCAGAATGCATTCGACCATTTTTTCAATCGGACAACAAAGTCATCATAAAATGGAAGTTTCGATTTGAATGGAAAGACAATTCTTTTACTGAAATAGAGGAATTAACACTACAAGAATGGGAAGGCGAAAAAATCAAGCGAGAGCAATTTTTTTATGATCCTAAGCAATTCATCCCTAAACTGAATAAGTCATAAAAAAATACTCATCGACAAATAAAGTCGGTGAGTATTTTTTAATTATTATAATGTGAAAGCGAAACTAGATTTCCTCTTTTGCTTCCATAGCCATTTCGCAACCATAAGTATCCATAAAAAAATCATCTAAATCATCAGCTTTTAAGGCTAAGTTTTTAATGTCTTCTTTTATAGTTGCCGCTTGTTCTGTGAAAATGTCAGAAAGGTGAGCTCTGTAAGAAAGAAAGATTTTATTATCATGAACTCCCAATGAATAAGGAGCTACATTATCTTTTAATAAATACTCCATCAATTCTTCCAAATTTTGTTTTGGTAAATTGTTCATTGGTGATGTAGCAACCAGGTAATCTCTTTTGAATACAAATACTCTAATCAAAGCACTACCTTGGTGAAACTCCCAAAAATCTCTACCAGCCCTTCCTAAAACGGGGTTCATACCTAATTCGGTTAAGGCTTCTTCTGTAAACTTAGCGAAATGACTTTTTTCAAATTCTTCCCAAATGGAAATATCCATATCATTTCCGCAATTGCTACAGAATTCAGTTTCCTTTTCCGTGTAACTGTCACATGAATTACATTTTACACGATAGGCACTATCTGAAAAAGAAAAGTCTCTTATTTCTTTAATAAGATCTAGGTGCTTAATTCCAAAACCAACATTATCAGCTTCTGTAAATTTTGAAGTAGTTACACCTACTAAATTACCTGCTGCATTTAGCATTGGTCCACCAGAGTTACCTGGATTAACAGCTGCATCTGTTTGTAAGTAATGTCGTGAACCCATTGGTTGACTAGTCGAAGACACAATACCTTCCGTAATTGTATAAGGCATTCCAAATGGATACCCATGAATATAAACTTGACTGGTGTTGCTTATCAATACATTTTCGTCTAGGGTAATTTCAGTTTCTTTATTTTCAAAACCTTCAATAAACAACATCGCAAGATCAACCTCAGGGTTAACCATAATGACATTAGCTACATATCGATCTTTTTTGTAATCTTCAACCGCTACAGTCTTTTCGCCAGCTACTACATGATAGTTTGTTATGACATGATTTATTCCACTAACGACAAATCCACTTCCGGTTCCAGATGCTGTAATTATTTTAAAAATTGATTTTCTTATATTTTCCATGATTGTTTTATCTAATTATTGTTGGTGTGATTTATCCGAAAAGTTTAGCAAATAAACCTTTCTTGCCACTTGCAGCGGTTTTGGTGTCACCGTTTAAAAAACTGTAATACGTCTTTAATAATTTTGGAGCTGCATCTTGTGGCTCAAGTCCTGAAACTTGTTCCAACACGTCGTAGATTGCATTTTTATGCACTTCTTCAACGTTAAAGTTATATAATGTGTATAGAAAGTTATATTGTAGAAAATAGCTTAGTGAAAAATTGTCGCCATCATTCACATATTTTGTAACCGTATTTTCTAAGTTCTTAGCATCATCTTGTAATATTTGAACAGAACTACGCCACTTTAACGAAATGAAGGAATCTGCATGATATATATCCTTCATGAAATCTTCCTTAGTTTTTGCACATAGCTTCAACATAAAATTGGTGCCTTTGTCAATTCGGTGTTGAAAGTCAATTTGATTATTAAACAAATTGTGCACGTATTCTTGAAGTTTTGTTCGCAAGGTACCATGTACATATGACATGTTTACGATTTTAAGAAGTGAGATAACCATAAGATCCCATTGAAAGGCATTCCATCTTTTTTCTTTAAAGAATGCACTATAGTCTTTGTAATCGGTTAATATGGTATTGATTTGTTGCCAAACTTGTTCCACTTCCTCACCAGCTAGGGGTTGCGTATTAGATTCTTTATAAAAGTCGGCTTTATATTTTTCTACAAATTCATCATCATAATCATCTGCATAAACGCAAATTTCTCTCAAAACATCATATACTTTGTAAGGCTGACATAGGGTAATAGGAGATTCATATTCAAACCAAAATGTATCTTCTCTTAGCTTTATCTGTGATAATGTTAACGGATTAAAGTTCACCTCTGCTATTTTTCTATAAAGAGCTACTTTGTTAGTATTAGCTGTTACTTTTAGAAAAGGCGCCTTTACAGAAAATGTAGTCTCATTTATTCGAACCTGAATTTCTGCAGAACCTTGACCTCTATCTAAAGCAATATCGCCAGTTGTATCCTTATTTTTTAAAAGCTCAGGGTTGATGTAGTTGATGGTCTCAATAAGAGCAGTTCTAAAGTCTTTGGAATCATAAGCATCAATTGCCTTATCCCAACTTGAGAAAGCTATGCGCGGTTCATCAATGCCCTGTATAGGTCTTTGAAATTTAGGTAAAACGTTTTTCATTGGTTGAATTTTTTTAGTGGTGATTGAAATTCTTTATTTACAACGAGTATTATGTTGATTTATTTTTTACATCAAAGTCATAATTTGTATGATATATCCTCCGTACAAATATCTTTACAAGCAACTGTTTTTGTAAACCAGAACCTAGCTAAATCGATATCCCTGAAAAAAGGGATAAAAAAAAGTCGGTCCTTAAAAAAGGACCGACTTTTAAATAAAAATTATTTAGTGGTTATGGAGTAGATGTACCACCATTTGACTTCGCTCTTCGTAATTGACGTTTTATTTTCTTAATTGCAGATTCTATAGATTTTTCAGGCTCAATGATATTATACTCGCCCCAAAAATCTGGGTCAGCAAACCCTAGCGCTTCGTCATTAAGTATAATTGATGCTTTCATTCGATCTTTATATTTAGGTAGTTTGCTGTTTGTATTTTTTTTCCAATCTGTAATTGCCATTTCACAAGCCATACTATAAACAGAATTGAATAATTTTTTATCCCAATTGACCTTGAATTCTAATAAAACATTACTATAACCATAATACCATCTGCCATTCTTTTCTCTATAATCTACACGATATGCAACCTCCGTTGGCCAAACTGTAGCATTCTTAGGTTTTCTACGAACAAATAATTTTGAAGCAGCTTCTTTGTCTGTTATGTTTAAAGAATAAATAGCGCTGGTTAATATTTTATTTTCAGCATCGATATACAATTTTCCTTGGTATAGTTGATCAGTAATTCCAGCGAGCTGTTTGAAACCTATAATATATATAAGTTTGTTGTTAACTCTTGTAGATCTTTCAAAATTGAATTTATAATCATCGATAGATTCTTCGTCAAAAATATATTCAGGATACTTTATCAAATCGACAAACAAAGCATTAAACGGACCACCTTGTAACTTTAAAGCTACTGTATCTAATCTGCTGTAATCCGTACTTTTACGGGCTTTATATAACTCTACAGCATCTTTGCGGTCTGACGTATAAGATGTTTTGTAGATATTGACAACAGCTTCGGATAATGAAACATTCTTTTTTCTTTTTTTAATGGTTTCTCTATAAAAGGCGGTCATTAATGTAGGGTCATCGAAATAGTTCTCACCTTTTTTTTGAAGCGTTTGTTGTACCAGTATTTTAGCATTTTTCGGCACACTCAAATTAACCTCTGTTAATGCTGTAACAGAAACTTCCATTAGAATTTTATTGCTTTTCTCAGTAAACTGAGCTAGTGAAATAGTTCTAGTTTTATAACCCAAAAAAGAAACGATCACTTTACCTTCAATAATATCAGCAGGTACCTTTAGGGCAAATTGACCTTCTGTATTGGTGATTGTACTAATGTTTGTATCTGAAATAGTAAGTGTTGCAAATACCAATGGTTTTTTATTAGCTACATCAATGACTTCACCTTTATACTGTGTGAATGTTGTTTGCTTTTGTGAGTTTTCTTGAAAAAAAGCATTTGCTTTTTGAGTTCCGATTACCCCAATCAACATTGCTACTAATAGCATTGCGCTTAAGGATTTGTTTGACATTTTTAGTTTTGCTTTTATCATAATCTTTCAGTCTTATACTAAATTTAATCTCTGTTTCTCTAAGTTACTAATTGTTAGCAATATAAACTGTTAAAAGTATGTTTGTTATAATATTAAAAAATAATGCCTGCAAGTTGTAAGTACTTGATTTGTAGTAAATTTAGCTGATTAATCTTCATAGGGTAAGGCTTGATACGAATGGCCCATTTGTAGGCTAAATTCTTCTGTATATAACCAACTTGACCAACGTAGGCAGTTGTTTAGCATTTCAAAAGCAAAAAGAAAAGTATAAACCGCTAAAATGCGATTCGCAAAGCGATTTCCTTTTTTCTTGGTTATGAAAAGGATCGAAAGCAGTAGCCCTAAGAATACGAAAAATAGAAAAAGTATAATGACTGAATTCATAACACTTTGTTTATTTCAAAGATATGTTATGCACTTCAAATTGTTGTCTCTCTCTATCGGGAGATGACTATTAGCCAATTTTAATTAGTCCTCATGAGTTTTTGAAGAGTCAGAAATAAGTCGATTTATTTCATTCAGTTCTTCCGCAGTAAGGTCGCGCCATTTACCCACAGGCATATCTAGTTTTAGATTCATAATTCGAATGCGTTTTAGTTTCTTTACTCGATATTCTAGATACTCGCACATACGTCGAATTTGACGATTTAATCCTTGTGTAAGAATGATTTTGAATTGGTATTTGGTAATTTCTTCGACAACACATGTACGGGTCACTTGGTCAAGAATAGGAACCCCATTTTGCATTTGTTCGATAAATGAATTAGTTATGGGCTTATCAACCGTAACAATATATTCTTTTTCATGATGATTTCTAGCACGAAGAATTTTGTTTACAATGTCACCATCATTGGTCAATAAGATGAGTCCTTCACTTGGTTTATCAAGGCGACCGATTGGAAAAATTCGTTTCGGGTAATTGATAAAATCAACGATATTATCTGGCTCAACTCTAGTGTCTGTAGTACAAACTATGCCAATAGGTTTGTTGAAAGCTAAATAAACGGGTTTTTCATTAGATCCTGAAACAGGCTCTCCATCAACTCGTACTTCATCGCCAGCGACTATTTTGGTCCCCATTTCTGGAACTTCACCATTAATAGTTACTCTACCTTGCTCTATTAACTTGTCGGCTGCTCTACGAGAGCAGTAACCAACTTCACTAAGGTATTTGTTTATTCGTGTTGTTTTGCCTTCGCTCATATACTCTTACCGCATTTTACCACAACCAAATCAGAATGTATGTAATGATGATAATTAAAATAACTATTTGATAGATGTAATTCTTATACCAAGGTACATCTTCGAAACCTTCCATCAATAATTCTCGACGATAGGTTAGTAGTTTTATTTTCTCAGCATCTGGTGCAGGCGTCATTAAGCTAATTCCAACAAAAATAACAGTTGAAAGTACAATCATTAAACCAACATTAATTGTGTAATGCAAATGCCACATATCAAATTGCTCTAAAACAAAAAGGCCAATGCCTGCTAATGTGCCAATCACTAATGTCCAAAATGCGCCATCGCCATTTCCTCTTTTGAAAAAGACTCCCACCAGAAATATGACTGCAATTGGTGGGACTATTATTGAAAACATCTGTTGTAGATAATCCCAAAGGCCTGTGAAATTTTGAATTTGCGGAGCCCATGCTGCTGCAATGACCATGAAAACCAAGGTGCTTATTCGACCATATTTTACTATGTCTTTTTCCGTAAGATTTTTTTTGACCGGTTTTATAAAATCTATTACCAATAGTGTGGAGGAGGAGTTTAAAGCGGAATCAACACTTGACATAATTGCTGAAATAACCCCGGCTAGCACAAGACCAACTAAACCTACAGGAAGCACTTTGTTTACCAAAGTTGGAAAAACTTGATCACCATTAGCAATGTCTGGATATAAGCTGATCGCCATAGCCCCAGGGAAAACCATAATAAATAATGGTATGACTTTCAAGAATCCGGCAAGTACAACTCCCCATCTTGCTTGTTGTATATCTCTAGCTCCTAAAACACGCTGAATAATATATTGATTGGTTGACCAATACCAAAATCCTAAAAAGGGAACACCCATTAAAAGACCTGGCCATGGGAGCCCTTCATCATCCATAGGGCGCACCACAGAAAAGTGACCTTCTGGTGCTGCTGCTAGTACTTTGCTCCAATCGTAATCTAGTTTACCGAAAAGAATCCATGATATAACACCACAACCTATTATTAGAATTACGGCCTGAATTGCATCAGTATAAACTACTGCTTTTAATCCGCCACCAGCGGTATAAATACCAGCAACTACTGCTAATACTAGTGATGTTTGCCACATAACTAAATCAGGAAAAAACGTTTGTAAGATCAAACTACCCGCATATAAAGCACCGGCCGTTTCAATCATGATGGTACTAAAAATGGTAACTATTGAGAAAAATTTCTGAGATCTTCTATCAAATCGTAGTTGTAAAAACTCAGGAATTGTGGTGATTTTACTCTTTAAATAGAGGGGGATGAAAATTAATGCTGCGATGATCAATGGGATACCAGACATCCACTCATAAACGGAATTTGAAATACCTGTTGTATACGCTGCACCCGCCAAACCTACTATGGTAGAACCAGATATGTTAGAAGCAAATAATGACAAACCAATAATTCCCCATCCAAAAGTACGACCACCTAAAAATAAGTCTTCGCCAGTTTTAGTTTTCCTTGAGATATAAAGTCCTATAAATAATACAATTAAAAAATAGGAAATAACAATGCCTATGTCAATATTTGAAATGGTACTTTCCATAAAGAGGTGTTTTTGATTTAGTCGATTTCGATAAATATAGCAAAAGAATAGCTCTTATCTTTTAAAAGATATTTTTCTAGAGGACCGGTAAGCCATGAGTCGATGCCACCTATTCCCATTTGCTTATGATCAATACATAAATGTACCCCTTTGTCTTTAGTGATTAGGTGAGACCTGCCTTGGTCTCTTTCGACGCGGTCAAGCTGTTTTGGACTATAATCTAGAGCACTAAATGCAAATTTTTCTTGGCTACTAATTTTTATCGTTTGCCCATTAACTTCATGAAGACTCAATAATGTGCAATCTTGTTTTGCGCCATTCTCTTGATTAGAAATATAGGGCACATATTGTTCAGAAACGTTAGAAGAATAGTGATTAATATGGGCAGCATATTTCCGATCTGGATAGTTTTCAAACGGACCTCTACCATACCATTGCAAATTCGAGAAAGAATCTTGTATGTTTAAATAGAGTCCAAATCTAGGAAGCAATGGAAGTACATTTAGAATCTTCATTTCAGCAGAAACCATTAGTTTTCCTTCACCTACCAAACGATAAGTGAATTGTATTTCGAAGTCTTTTGTTAATGGGGTCATTTTAGCAGTAATAGCATTAAGCGAACCCTCTATTGAAATTAATTTTAAATTTTCAGCAGCATTTTTCCAGAACGCGCATTTTTTTTGCATCTCCCAACCAAAGTCATTGTCATTTGGCGGTCTCCAGAAATTAGGAATAACAGATTCAAGTAAAAGCTCTTTCTCGTCCGATAGAATAGAAATTAGTAATCCAGTTTTTGAATCTATCTTTATGTTAATTTTTTCATCAGCAACTTGCCAATAGCTCTCTGTTTTTGTAGTGCAGTTTCGTCCTTTGTATGCATCTGTTTTTTGCGCAGGTCGACCTGATATTATTTTGAATTGCTCGACCGTAATGCTATGATTTTTTTCTTCCCATTCTTTTTCGCTTTTTGAAACTATACTAATATTTAAAAAGTGATCATGTTGGGTATCTAAATCTGCCAAAGCATATGGTAGGTTTATAGATTCTTCTGAATCCCCTTTGGTTTTTAAAGATAACATTCCGCTTTGGCTAATACCATTCTCTGAAGAAATTGTCCATTCTAAATCATGATGTTCTAAAGAAGTAAATAGCCATTCGTTTTTAACTTTTAGCGCTCCTTTAGCAGCGTCCTCTAAAATAAATTTTACCGGAGCATATAACTTTTTAACCTCCTCCATTGCAGGTTTGGCTGTTCGATCTGGCCAGAGTATTCCGTTCATGCAAAAATTGCCGTCACTTGGCGTATCCGAAGCACCGAAATCACCACCAAAAGCCCAAAATTCTTTTCCATCTTTTTGAGTGACTAAACCTTGATCCATCCAATCCCAAATAAATCCACCTTGTAGGCAATCGTATTGGTTGATTAGATCCCAGTATTCTTTAAGGTTTCCATTGCTATTGCCCATTGCGTGACTATATTCACACATGATAAAAGGTCGGTCGCCTCTGTTTTTTGCGTAATCTTCTATATGAGCTGGTGAAGGATACATAGGGCAAACGATATCGGTGTTTGCTTCCTCCATCGATTGTTCGTATTGAATGGGCCGAGAAGTATCTTGTTTTTTTAACCAATCATAAGCAACTTCGAAATTGATACCATTACCAGCTTCATTGCCCATTGACCATATGATTATAGAGCAATGGTTTTTACTTCGATGATACATTCGTTTGACGCGATCTAAATGAGCATCTTGCCAAGCTGAATCTTTGGCCAGACTTTCTTCTTCAAACCCCATTCCATGACTTTCAATATTAGCCTCGTCAACCATATACATTCCGTATTCATCACAGAGCTTATACCATTCAGGGTGATTTGGGTAGTGACTATTTCGTACTGCATTGATGTTGAATTTCTTCATCAATAAAATATCATCAATCATACTTTGCACAGTAATCACATGCCCTGTATGTTCATCATGTTCATGACGATTCACTCCTTTTAAAGTGAGTGGTTTTCCATTTATACAAAGTTGATTTTCTATGATTTCAACCGTTCTAAAACCTATTTTATTTTCGATTTCATCTACGGATGTTCCGTTGACAAGAAGCTCAACAGAAATATTATATAAATTTGGATGTTCACCACTCCATGCTTTCGCATTCGTAACCAATAGTTCAGAATGAATGTCTATTTCCGAATCAGATTTACATTCAAATGATGTCTTTATAGAAGATATGATTGTACCCAAATAATCCTTAAGATGAATTAAAACTTCTCCCGAACTTGTATTGCTCGTAATGTTACCGACTCTGGTGTTAACCACCAACTTACCATCTTTGAAATTGTTTTCTAAAGAGGCAACGGTATGATTATCAACTATCGTAATTGGGTTTCTAGCAATTAAATAAACTTCACGTTCAATACCGCTTAATCGCCAAAAATCTTGACACTCTAAATAGCTGCCATCGCACCAGCGAAAAGCTTGAATGGTAATGTCAATTTCAGTATCTGCGTATTTAGTTACGTCAAAAACGACTTCGGTCTTGCTATCTTGATTGTAGCCTATGAACTCTCCGTTTATCCAGAAATAAGCTGCGGATTTTATCGCACCCACTACTAAAAGAACTTTTTTGTTTGCCCAATTCGTTGGGATGTTAACTTTTCGCTTATAAACACCCGTTGGATTGTCATCAGGTACCAAAGGCGGATTCTTCTCAAACGGATAACGATCATTTACATAAATAGGAGTGCCAAACCCATTCAGCTCCCAGTTTGCCGGGACTTGAATTTTATCCCATTCTTTTAGATCTGCAGAAGGGTTTTGGAAATTTTCAGGAAGATTTTTTTTGTTTTCACTCCAGATAAAATTCCATTCCTCATTTAAAGAAATTATATGATCACTATCAAGATTTTGATGTCTAAATGAACTTGGATTTTCTTGACCAATATTGAATATTGATGGGTCAGTTAGCCAATCGTAGGTTTGGGTAGGTAGGGGTTGG